>DATJGZ010000034.1:0-9503 GCA_035494535.1 Patescibacteria group bacterium
CTCGATGCTTTCGATGATCTCGCGCGTCATGTTCTCCTGGCTGACGAGGCGCTTGGCGAAAACGTCAACCACCCGCGCCAGTTTACTGATGCCGACGATCTTCTCGTCCGGCCAGTAGGCCACGTGCGCGCGGCCGATGATTGGCACCATATGATGTTCGCAGTGGGAGATGAAGTCGATGTTCTTGACCAGGACGAAATCATTGTAGCCGGCGATGTCATCGAACGTCGTGCCGAGGATGTCGTCGGCGCACTGACCGTAACCGGCGCTGAATTCTTCCCATGCCCGGACGACGCGGCCCGGCGTTGCCCGCAAACCCTCCCGTGACGGATCCTCGCCGATCCAGCGTAGCAGGACCGAAACAGCTTCCTCCGCATCCTCCCTTGTCGGGCGGGGCAGGGCGTCGTTAGCGGATTTCAGCTTTTTGACGTTCGTCATGCTTGCACTCCTTTATTCACGGCTTTACTATCGCCATCGGGCGGATTTTGTCAATAAAAGGAACGATCTAGTGCCGGAACTTCATCTTTTCAACACCTTGACGGGCAAAAAGGAGGCTTTCCGGCCGGCCCTTCCCGGCCATGTACGCCTCTACGCCTGCGGCCCGACGGTCTATAACTACGCCCATATCGGCAATGCCCGCATGGCCGTGGTGTTCGACCTGTTGGTCCGGGTGTTGCGGCAGGTGTACCCGAAGGTGACGTACGCTTCCAATATCACCGACGTCGACGACAAGATCATGCAAGCGGCGCAGGAGACGGGTGAGAAGATCGATGCCATCACTCGCAAGTACGAGCGCATCTACAACGAAGACATGGCGGCCCTCGGTTGCACGCCGCCTGACATTCAACCGCGCGCGACCGAGCACATTGCTGAAATGATCCGCCAGATCGAGCAACTGATTGAACGCGATCATGCCTATGTGGCCGAAGAAAACGCCGGCAGCAATCAGGGCACGGTTCTTTTTCACGTCCCATCCTATCCGGCTTATGGACGCCTCTCGAACCGCAGCCGCGACGAGCAGATCGCCGGCGCCCGGGTCGAAGTTGCGTCGTACAAGAAAGACCCGGCCGATTTCGTGTTGTGGAAGCCGAGCACGCCCGCGCAGCCGGGCTGGAACTCGCCTTGGGGTTTCGGCCGGCCCGGCTGGCATATCGAATGCTCGGCCATGTCCGAGAAATATCTGTCTCCCCTGCCCTTCGACATTCATGGCGGCGGCGCGGACCTCAAGTTTCCTCACCATGAGAACGAGATCGCACAGAGCTGTTGCGCGCACGGTCATGAGAACGATCCGTCGCAATTCGCGCGTTTCTGGGTGCATAACGGCTTCCTGACCGTTGAGAACGAGAAGATGTCGAAGTCACTTGGAAATTTTCGACTCGTACACGATTTGCTCCAGCACCACTCGGGCGAAGTCCTGCGCCTGACGCTGCTGTCGGGCCATTATCGCCAGCCGCTCGATTGGTCGCTGAAGAAAATCGCCGAGACCAAAAGCTTTCTCGATTCGCTCTACCGCACGCTCTACGACCTGCGCGAAGTTAAAGCAACGGAAGTGAAGGAAGTGCCGGCGGTGACGGACGCCCTGCAGGACGACCTCAATACTCCGATGGCAATTGCCGCGATCAAGGCGATTGAGCGCGAGGCCGCAAGCAAAAAGACTTCACAACTGAAAGGTGAATTGTTGGGAGCCGGCAAGCTGTTCGGTATTTTGCAGCAGGACCCGGCCGCGTGGCTCGGCTACGGACAAGCGGGCGACGCCGACGTCGCAAACATCGAAAGGCTGATCCAGGAACGGCAGAATGCAAAAAAAGAGAAGAACTTCGCTCGGGCCGACGAAATCCGCAAAAAATTGACCGACATGGGCATCGCCCTCGAGGACACGCCCGCCGGACCCAAGTGGAAGAAAATCGCGGGCTAGAAGCTACCGCGCCTGTAACACCTGATAAAATGTGTATTTGCCTGTACCGCTGTCGAGGAAACATCCGGCGGTCTTTCCTGCCAGCGCCGCGGACCCAGCCTCGTCGCCGATCGTATCCGCATAGACTGCCGTTGCCGATCCTGCAAATGGCGTCGCGTCCAAGCCTGAGTCCGTTGGTGGTGCGCCGCTCGGGTTGTCGACGCCGAGGACGGCATTTATAGCGACGCAAAGATCCTTCTTCAGCGCCGGCAGCATCATAATGAGTTCTGTGCAGGCATCGGCCGCGCAAGTGGTTCCGACATCCTTGATCTCGTTCTTGGCCGTGAAAATATATGACTGGCTGGCCACGCTGTCGAGCGCGTCGGGCGCTGCATCCTTATAAACGGCTGCGCCACCAGAGCTATTGAATATTTCGTCCGGCGGATTCGTTCCCGGCGTGCCGTAGGCAGCGGCAAGCCCCGCATCCGCAAAACTTAACGACATCAACGGTACGCCGCGCAGGCGCACCGCATCGACCGACTTCTTGATCGTATCTCCATAGTCGATAATTTCGGTCGCCAGCAGGCGTTGTTTGTCCTGATTCAGGTTCTGCGTGTTGTCGCGGCTGCCTTGTGTCACGGCGAAGCTCAGCGCCGCCAGCATCATGACGCCAATCAGGATGTAGAAAAGGATATTGCCGCTTTCGGCGTTTTTCATTTCGCGATGAACGACGAGAACTCGTCCTCATGCGTTTTTGGAATGTGAACGGGGAGCTTCTTGGCCCCGAGCGCCGCCAGTGTCAGGAACACGGCACGCCCCGCCCCAATCTCGACATTTTCCATCAGCCCGATGCCCAGCACCGGCTTTTCGAGCGGATCGCCTTTGGAGAGCGTCTCCTCGACCTTGGCGCGCTTGGGCTGCTCGGCGGGCGGAAGCTCCTCCCGGCTTTTCAGGCGGCCATCGGGGAGAACCCACTCATAGGAGAAGAGCGACTCGCGCCAGCTTTCCAGAATTTTGGCGACGTCGACGGTAACGGTGACGTAACTCGCCGGGCGACCGGCGATGGCGTTGTTGTCAATGAATGTCAGGTTCTGCAATGCCGCTTCGGCCATTGTTCCCTTGCCTCCCGCCTTGCGGCGGATATGGTATCCCTATATAAATAACCTATCCGAGGGAGTTAAAGAAGTGCCTGATTCCGGCCATAAAAGCCAACCCCAGCCGCCCGAAACCATTCAGGTCGAACCGGGCGCCGACGAGGTGTGCTGTGATGGCGGCGGGGGCGCATTAGGCCATCCCCGGGTCTGGTACAGCTTCGATGGTCGGGACTCGACCCGGTGCCAGTATTGCGACCGCGTTTTCGTCAAAAAAGCGGCGAATTCCTGATATTTAATCCCTGAATGCCTCCATCCTTGGACCTTGACCGGCATTAACGAAACCTTATCTAATTTTTTATAAGGTGAATGCGGGGAACGAGCGTCGAATCGCGACGCCAGAAACGTACAAGGGTGTTCAGATGAGTAAATATTCAGCATCGGTCGCGGGAACGCTACAAGCCCTGTCAACGGCTGACTTTTTGGCTTTGGGCGCCGACCACATCGCCTATATCAAAGCCGTAAAACT
Source organism: Patescibacteria group bacterium (assembly GCA_035494535.1). Lineage (GTDB taxonomy): Bacteria > Pseudomonadota > Alphaproteobacteria > Micavibrionales > Micavibrionaceae > JACQIJ01. The sequence goes on from DATJGZ010000034.1 coordinate 3,515, forward strand.
GAATGAAAGGATTGCCTGGTCGGTATATGCTGCCGATGGTCGTGCAATCTCGACTCATTTGACGGCCCATGCCGCCGCAGCCGCAGCGCGGCAGAGTGAATTATTGCCGATCAACGTTCAATAAAGGCAAAACGATCTGGAAGAAAGCCGCCTCAGGGCGGCTTTTTCAGTTCAGGCAGCCAGCGATTCCGTGCGCGGCAGCAAGAACAAGGCGTGCAGCGCATCAGCATTATCGGCTTCGCGGAGCTTTTCGCAAAAATCCCGGTCGCGCATGATTCTCGACAACCGCGATAAACGGCGCAGATGCCCCGGCATATCGCCGGCCGGCGAAAGGACAAGTAGGATTAAATCTGCGGGCATACCGTCAACCGCGTGGACATCAACCGGCCGGGCGGTGCGGGCAAACAGGACATAGGGACGGCGCAGGCGACGCAGTCGCATCTCAGCGATTGCGACACCATTGCCGACGCCAAGGCTTTGGCGCTGGCCCTGCGACATGATTCGCTCCATCAAATATTCGTAGGGAAGACGCTGGTCCGCCGCGGCCCGGTGAGCGATCTCCTGCATCACCTGCGAAAGGCTGACGCACCGCAATTCCGGCAGGACGGTATTAATGTCCGGCAGGGGCGTGTATTGGCGGGCGTTTTCTTTTTCAAACATCTTCATATGCTTTCTTCCAGTAGGGAATAAGCCCTTGAGGCTCTACACCTCTAACGCGTGACGATCCAGTCTTTTTCTCGCTGAGACGAAAATTTTCTGAATTTTTCCGGAGAAAAAAGTTGTGCAAAGCAAAAGCCCCCGCGCTAGGCGGGGGCTTCGCGTGTTCAGTCGAAATTAGGCGCGACCAGCCTTGCTTTTTTCCCTATGCGACGTTTTATGAGTGGTCTTCGCGATGACATGGTTACCGACCGGATCGACCCAGCCGACATTGCCGTCCGCACGGCGATAGATCATGTTGAGGCCGTCGTGGCTGGCGTTGCGGAACATCAGTGCCGGCAGGCCGGCGAGATCCATCCTCATGACGGCCTCCGAGACGCTGAGCGTTTCGATTTCCATCGTCATTTCGGCGATGATGGGCGGATCGTCGCCGTGCGGGATTTCGTCATGACCGTCGGCCAAGACGTGCTCGCGCGCGGAAAGCGCCTCGCCGTCCGGCAGCTTCTCAATCCGTTCGTGGTGGTCGCGCAGGCGTTTTTTGTACCGGCGCAGCTGGTCGGCGATCTTGTCCGACGCGCGGTCGAAAGAGAGATAAGCGTCGCCTTCTGTGGCGTCGGCGAGCACCTTGATGTTCTTGCCGACCTGAAGCGTGATATGCGTTTTTACCAGACCGTGGCCGTGCCCTTCCCGCGAAAATGTGACCGTGGCGAAGGTGGCGCGATTGAAGAATTTCGAGTTTACGTCCTCCATTTTTTCCTGAACATGCACCCGCAGCGCGTTACCGAGATCGATCTGCTTTCCTTGAATTGTGACTTGCATGGGATTTTCGCTTCCGTGTTCTGAGTTGTGACGATCGTAATGATTGTGCCGTGAAGGCCAGGACTTTCCCAAGTTATTTTCTCCTTCAATTTAAGAGTTAGTTTCTTTCACTTTTCTTTAAAGGGCATTGCGCCCTCGTTTACTATTTTCGCGCTCAAAAGGTTGAAAAGCCTTTAACGGAGTGAATCAATTTCGGGAACAAGAGGTTATGGATATCAATTCTTTGAAGGAATCGTAATATAGTTTTGAATCGATACTACTTTACGAGATTGGCAATCTCGTATTGAATCGATACTATTTGAAGCATGGAACGGGCGGAAATCGATTCGATCGAAAGCTTCTCGGCGCTGCTTAAGGCCACCAACCGCCGCACAGCCGCGCGTCATGATCTGCCCGCGGTCCATGGCGATATTCTTAGCTATCTTTCCCGCTGTAATGCGTGGTCCGACAATGTTCTGGCGGCCGCCCATTATCTCGGCCTGACCAAGGGCACGGTATCGCAGAGCGTCAAACTGCTGGCAGAACGGGAGTATGTTGAGCGACGGCCGGACGAACGCGATCGGCGCATGCAGCACCTGCTACTGACCGAAAAAGGCCGCGCCTATGTCAGCGAACTCGACGCGGATATCCATGAAAGATTAAAAGGTGTTGAAATAGGCGGCCCCTACACCCGCGTGTTCAAGGCCATCATCGCCGACCTAACGCGGCAGGCGCAAAGAGCGCTTACCGACGGTCCGTCCTTCGGTACGTGCCGCACCTGCCGGCATTATAAGCGCACGGGCGAAGGGGCCGGGAGCTGCGGCAAAATGGATCACACGCTGTCGGATTCGGATATGGACAGGCTCTGCCGCCTTTACGCCTGGGCTGAATAATATTGTTTGCATAACAATGATTGCCTTGCCATAGTGCGGAAATTCAAAGGAGATGCCTATGGATCAGCGTTGGGGAATTCGCAACCGTATCATGCCTGTCAGCCACAAGCAGTTCGTGGACCTAGTTTCTCAATTCAAACAAGCTGCGGAGAGTTTTTTTGGTACCTCGTGCGTATTGGAGATCCGCGCAATGGATCGTCCTCGCGTGTTTTCAACCTTCATGTTACCTGACGATATTCAGGAAGATTTTGAGCGCAGAAACGACAGCCATACGTTTCTGAAAACAAGCAGCCTGACGGCACTGACATCGGAGATTTGGAAGAACGCACGCTATGTCGATGTGACTGTGCGTCCGGAAGATCAAGCCAAAGCACCCGACTATGCATTCGGCCACGCCGAGTTTAAGGGGCAATATCCGCGGCAGGCGACATTCTATATCCAGGCCGGGGGAAAGACCGAAAACGAAGGCCCGAAGGACGCGTTCGTCGCCAATCAGCGGGGTAAAATCATCACCGGTGGATGGGAAATGCACGGCGACCGAAAATTCGATCGCGCACCCGGCGGGTTGTTTTAACTAGCAATCTTATTTTTTCTTCAGCCGGCGGCGCTGTACCGAAGATGGGATACGCAATTCCTCTCGGTACTTGGCCACCGTTCGGCGCGCAATCTCGACGCCTTCTTTTGTGAGCGTTTCCGCAATTGAATCGTCCGAGAGGATTTTCTTCGGATCTTCCGCATCAATCAGCGTCTTGATGCGCGCCTTGACTGCCTCGGCCGAGATGGCGCTCGCCCCCTCGCCCAGCGCGGTTGAGAAGAAATATTTGAGTTCGAATATGCCGCGCGGGGTGCCGATGTACTTGTTGCTGGTGACGCGGCTGACGGTGCTTTCATGCATGCCGATCTTCTCGGCAATGTCTTTCAATGTCAGCGGTTTCAGGAATTCGATGCCGTAAAGGAAGAAACCATCCTGCGCCTCGACAATTTCTCCAGCGACCTTAAGAATCGTCTTCGCGCGCTGGTCCATCGCCTTGACCAGCCAGTGTGCGTTTTGAAGCTGCTGGCTTAGATATTCCTTGTCCTTTTTGCCTTTCGTTCGGCCTGCAACTTCGGTGTAATACGTCTCGTTAACCAGAACGCGCGGCAATGTTTCGCTATTCAGTTCGACCCGCCAGCCGCCGCCAAGACCCTTGGGCAGACGCCGCATGAGAACATCGGGCACGGCCGTCTGCACGACCAGATGCTCGAAATTTGACGCCGGTTTCGGGTTGAGTGCGCGGATATCGGCGATCATGTCCTGAAGATAAGTCTCATTGACCTTGCAGCGCGAAGCCAGCGTCGAATAGTCGCGCACCGCGACAAGATCGAGGTTCTCAAGCAGCTTTTTCATCGGCTCGTCGAGTTTGTCCTGCTCCTCGAGTTGCAGTGTCAGGCAGTCTTTAAGATCGTGCGCGAAAATGCCGGTCGGGTCGAACTGACGCATCTTCGAAAGAATGTTCATCAGGCGCAATTTGGGGCAAGCGAGGCGCTCGATCAGATCGTCCGGATCCTGCCGAAGATAGCCGCTCTCATCGAGCATGTCGATCAGCTGCGCTCCGATCATGTGATCCCGCGGATCCTCGAAAGCCAAATGAAGCTGCTCGGATAAATGATCGCGTAATGTCTTCTGTTTCTGGACGGTATTTTCAAGCGTCTGGTCTGGCGCATCGAACGAGGTATTGCTCGGCGCGCTCATGGGCGCCATGGTCGTGCCGGGATCGAAGTCGGGCAACGGCGCCGATTCCTGAGGCGCCTGCGCCTCATTACCCGTCCACGCGTTGTCGAAATCCGCTTGCACTTCGTCGCCTTCCTCCGAGGTGGCGGGCGCATCCGCCGTGTCTTCCGCCTTGCCGCCCTCGGCGTCGGCTTTCTCAAGCAAAGGGTTTTGGGCCAACTCGCCTTCGATATACTCCGCAAGCTCGGCATTGCTGAGCTGCAGCAACTTGATCGCCTGCTGCAGCTGCGGCGTCATCACGAGGTTCTGGGAATGTCTGAGGTCGAGGCGCTGGGAAATATTGCTCATAGCTTATTTTACCACGCCCGCCGTTACACTCAATCGTTAAGGTGCAGGGAGCGGAAGGCGCTGTGACGGACGACCGGAGCTGCAACCGGCACGACGGCCTCTACAGAGGCACCCGCAGCCTTTATACTGCGCGCGACCGCCCGGTCATCGATTGTTTCGAAGGTGCGATGAGTTGCACTCCCGCCGCTTCTCGTATTCGCAAAAGCCAGCGTGTTGCCGGGCAAATCGCTCACATCGTCGTTCGTCTTATTGCTGTGCGCGGCCAGTTCAAGACGCTGCTCGGGCTTGTCAACGGTGTCGGACCGGTAATGTATCCCTTCTCCTTTCGCCAACGCCAGTACGTTGCCGGGAATATCATGGCCGGTTTCATGCGCGATAATGACGTTTGTGAGACTGAGCGCGCCGCCGGCCGGGCCGCCGTAAATCGTATCGCCGACCACTTGCGAGACCGGTTTGATATGATCGCCGGTAATATGACGATAAAGACGGCTGACGACCGGGATATGCTGCAGCGGGTTGATCATGTCGAGCAGGTCGCCGAAACCGAACTCCTCATCATACTGCGCGGTGTTGTACTGGGCAGCGTAGGAGAACGCATCGACGCGATTTTCGTCCTCATACATTGCGCGTGAAAGGTCGCTGGCTACCCGCTCCTTCTCGGTTCGCGGCGCCCCCCATACCGGCACAGGTCCGGCCATGCGATCGTTCTGCTCCATGGTAAGTACATGGCGGGCCGACGACGCTATCGTATGCTTTGACAGCGCTTGCGTCTGCTGCGGTCCCTGAGCCGGTCCAATCATTCGATTTTGAAGCCTCCTGCTCATCTATGTCGCAATAACTGTGCCACTCGGCACATAAAACATTATTATTTATCAGTTACTTATCTTGTAATCGAACTCATGAGCTGAACGACCGGGTCGTTTTTTCCCTATTGCCTGCGAAACCGCGCTGGTAAAATGAGCTATGACAGAGCCGACCAAAAACGTTGGAATTTGTCTTCGAGACGACTTGCTGGGCAAATTCCTGTGTGAAGGATTGCGCCGTCACACGTCGCTGTCGATTTCAAAATTCTCATCCATCCCGGAAATGCTGAACGCCGCGGAAGATATCGCGGTTGCCGTGTTCGACGACGACATCGACACGAAATCTTTTGCTGATCAGAATGTTTTTCCGGTCAAGATAACGAACGGCAAACACGAGCAAAACGCGACGGCGTTGCCGCTCAGACTCGGTGCATTTATCGATACAATCCGCCAAAACGTCACGGGTAGGATGTATAACAACCCTTTTTCGCTGGGCACTTGGCTGGTTTCCGCGGACGGGACGACACTGACGGATGCCAAGAAAGGCATCACGGTACGGCTCACCGAGAAAGAGCGGGATATCCTTCTGAAACTGCACGCGGAAATGGGGGGCGTTATCGATCGTCAGGAGCTTCTCAACGAAATCTGGGGATACGGCGAAGGTATCGAGACCCATACGCTCGAGACGCACATATACCGCCTGCGCCAGAAAATCGAACAGGACCCGGCAAAGCCGCAATGGCTGATAACCGAGGACACAGGATACCGGCTTCAATTAT
>DATJGZ010000035.1:0-6951 GCA_035494535.1 Patescibacteria group bacterium
GACGAATACGACGCCGGCCGGCCGGATGTTATGTTCGTGATCCAGCGCGTGCTGGAATCGGACGGACGCCTTACGCTGCTCGATCAGAACACAGTCATCCACCCTCATCCCGCCTTCCGCCTGTTCGCGACGGCCAATACAATCGGCCTCGGCGATATGACCGGCCTCTATCACGGCTCGCAGCAGCTCAACCAGGCGCAACTCGACCGCTGGAACATCCTCGTCACGCTCAACTATCTCGAGCACGACGATGAAGTGAAGATCATGCTGGCCAAGAACCCCGAGCTCGACAACGACAAGGGCCGTAAGGACGTCAACGCCATGGTTCAACTGGCCGACCTGACGCGGCAGGGCTTCATGAACGGCGATATATCGACCGTCATGTCCCCGCGCACGGTTTTGAGCTGGATTGAGAACACAAAAATCTTCAACGACCGCGACTTTGCCTTTCGCCTCTCGTTTCTGAACAAGTGCGACGAGGCCGAGCGCCCTTCGATCGCCGAATACTACCAGCGCTGCTTCGGCGTCGAACTCGCCGAGACGAATGTCAGACAGTAGCCTGAAACCTCGTCTTTTGACCGCCGCCATCTTCGCCTGCGCGGTCGCATTTTTCGCGTATGTTGTCATCGGCCGTCTTAGCGAGATGACGGATAAACATCCGAATGCGCCGAAGCGCATCGTCATCAAACCGTTCAACGACCTGCCGATGGAAGAAGCGACGCAGGAGTTCCAGCGCTTCGCGCTTGACGTCACTACGAAAACGCATATACGCAATTACAGCTATTACCTCTACACGCCGTTTCTGGCAGAGCATTCGAACAAAAAATTCCCGCTGGTGATGGTATTGCACAACGCAAAGGGATTTGCCTATGCGGCCAAATATCTTGCCGCCAGACAAGCCGCCAACGAGAATGCCGCCTTCATATTCGTGCCGATGCTGAACATGAACAATCCGTGGACGCTGGTCCCGCAGGATTCCTCTGTCCTGATGGATGAGTATCCGATATCCGACGCCGTTCTGATGGTCCGTCGGCTTGCGGAGCTTTATCCGGTGGATACGTCAAGAATATACGTTGTGGGGTGTTCGGCCGGCGGCATCGGGGCCTACGCCGCCGCGCGCTATTTTCCGGATGTATTCGCCGCCGCCATCCCCATCAGCGGTGGGTGGAAACTCGCTGATGCTCCGAACTTGACGCGCGTGCCGCTCTGGGTCGAGCATGGCGACGCCGATACAACCATTCCCTCTTACAACGACTTCAAGCTCGCCCACGCAATCCAGGCCGATGGCGGTTCGGCCATGTACACCGAATTTCCACATGTCGGGCATGAATGCTCACTCGAATCCTTCTACAGTACTTCGATCTTCGACTGGATGTTCAAGCAGCGCCTGAAGTCTCCGCTAAAACAGTAGCTTATATACGCCATAGACAAACCGATTTTTTATTTGGCTTTCTTTTCCAAAACACGCTACAAGGTTTCTTCAGCGACATAATCAGATCAAACACCACAGGCAGGGAGCACCGGCATGTCCATACCCGCGTTTAACGGCAGTCTTTCGATGGTCTTTCTAGAATCGGCGCAGCACAGCGCTGTTCCCGATGCCGAGCTGGCGACGGCGCAGACCGTCTGGGATCAGGCCCTGAAACAAAGTGGCGTTAAACCGTTTTTCACGGCTCCGGAAGGCCGGTTCAAAAAGGACGGAGCCTCTTCTTTAGAGTTGGGAGACAACCTTTCCGTTTCAGTCTCCGCAAAGACGGAAATAAGCTTTCCCGCGATGATCGCAGCTTTCGAAAACGCCCGGGACGCGCGGATATTCCATGACGCGCTGAATGCCCAGCTTGAGAGCGCCAAGGCCCATCATGCCTACCGCGAAGGTGCACGTCTTTACAGTAAGGGCACGGTAACGGCTTTGGGCTACCAGCCCTGACGCCGCGCGAAGAACACTGTGAGGGGAGGCTCAGGCCTCCCTTTTTCATTTCACCATCCATATGATTATAATCACGGCATGAAGGGCGACGAGAAGGACAGCAACCGGGTCGAGGATTTCAAGACCGCCACCGCGGCGGCCCTGCGCGCCGTGGCCGGCAAGCGGGATGTCGACGTCGCCTTTTCGGCGGGCGAGGCGCCGGTGCAGGAAAAGCTGACCGGTCCGCAGCGCCAGCCGGGACGCCTCAAGCTCCCCCTGCCCGACCACAACCTGAATGCCGAGAGCGCGGCACGCGTGCGCGGCAGCGCCGACGCCAAGGCCCTGCGCCTCAAGCATCACAGCCCGAAACTGCATCGCGAGAATGCGCCGCTCGACCTCACCGCGCAGGCCGCGTTCGACGGCCTCGAGCAGGCGCGGATCGAGGCGCTGGGCTCCACGCAAATGGCAGGCGTGGCCAAGAACCTGAGCGCAGCCCTCGAGGAGCGCGGACGGCGCATGGGCTGGCACAATATCGAGCGGCGGGAGGACGTGCCGCTAGCCGACGCACTGCATGTGATGGCGCTTTCGGCCCTGACCGGTCAGAAACCGCCCCCGGCCGCGCGGAAGATCGCCGAACTGTGGCAGCCGTGGCTGCAGGAAAAGCTGGGCGAAAACGGGCTGGCAACTCTGAAAGCACAGTTGGAAGCGCAGGACGACTATGCTTCGTCCGCGCGCAAACTTCTGGCGCGGCTCGGGCTCGAGACCGGCGACCGCGACGCCTCGGAGGAACAGGCTGGCGAGCAGGCTGATGAGAACCAACAGGCGGGCGGCGAGAAGGACGACCCGTCGCAGCAAAAACAGGACCAACCGCAGGATGGCGGCGCGGAGGAACAACAGGCGGAGGAGAATGTTCCGCAAGAGACGGAGCAGCAATCCGACGCCGGCGCGGCCGAACAGGAAACCGGCGAGCGCCGTGCCGAAGCAGACGGCGAGGAGGAAGCGGCCCCTGCGCCGCGCCGCCCGGACGGCTACATTCCCGGTCCCGACAGCCGCTACCGCGTCTACACTACTGTGTATGACGAGATTGTGGAGGCCGACGAGCTGGCCGAGCCCGAGGAGCTCAATCGCCTGCGCGCCATGCTCGACCAGCAGATGGAGAGCTTTCACAACCTTGCGACCAAGTTGGCCAACCGCCTCCAGCGGCGCCTGATGGCCAAGCAGCAGCGCAGCTGGCAGTTCGACCTTGAGGAAGGCTATATCGACTCCGCCCGCCTCGCCCGCATTGTCGCCAATCCGACGGTGCCGTTGGCTTACAAACAAGAGCGCGAGACCGTCTTCCGCGACACTGTCGTCACGCTGCTGATCGACAATTCGGGCTCGATGCGCGGCCGTCCTATCGCCATCGCCGCGATGTGCACCGACATCCTCGCCCGCACGCTCGAGCGCTGCAGCGTTAAGACCGAAATTCTCGGCTTCACTACCCGCGCATGGAAAGGCGGCAAGGCACGCGACCTGTGGATCCAGAACGGCCGCCCACCCAACCCCGGCCGCCTGAATGATCTGCGGCACATTATCTACAAGGCGGCGGACGAGCCGTGGCGGCGCGCGCGGCGCAATCTCGGCCTCATGCTGAAGGAAGGACTGTTGAAAGAGAACATCGACGGCGAGGCCCTCGTCTGGGCCTACAACCGCATCGCGCAGCGTCCCGAGCAGCGAAAAATTTTGATGGTGATCTCCGACGGCGCGCCGGTCGATGATTCGACGCTCTCGGTCAACCCGTCCAACGTCCTCGAGCAGGATCTGCGCCATGTCATTGAATGGATCGAGGACTACACGCCGGTGGAACTCACGGCCATCGGCATCGGCCACGACGTCACGCGCTATTACCGCCGGGCCATGACCATCGCCGACGCGGATGAGCTCGCCGAAGCGCTGATCGGACGGCTGGACGAGCTATTTGAGGAGAACGTCTGAAAACGCACAGCCACATCCGCCCTGAGACCCCGGCTGACGTCGCCGCGATTCAGACCGTGAACCGCGAAGCCTTCGGTCAGGAGGATGAAGCGGCGCTGGTCGACCGCCTGCGGAGTGCCGGGCTGGTGATTGTCTCGCTGGTGGCGACGGTCGATGGTGAGGTCGCGGGACATGTCCTGTTTACGCGCCTGCCCGTCCACACGACGAACGGTGAATTCAGCGCGGTTGCCATGGCGCCGGTCGCAGTGCGCCCATCATTCCAGAAACAGGGCATCGGTTCGGCACTGGTGCGTGCGGGATTGGCGGCGTGCCGGGAAAAGAACGAAAGCGCCGTGTTCGTCCTCGGCCACGAGAATTATTATCCCCGCTTTGGGTTTTCCGCTGCACTGGCGGAAAAATTCCGCGGCCCCTTCGCCGGCCCGGCGTGGATGGCGGTTGAACTCACCGCGGGGGCTCTCCCCAGCGTTGAAGGCCTCGTTAGATATCCTGCCGCATGGAATATAGATCAGGTGCTGTAATTTGACATAATTGTAATTCCTTGCTATAAATAACATCCAAGCAGTGGGCATTCTGCTTCAGGACGTGTTTAACGGTTTCCCGCCCTGATCCTTCCGCCCGGCCTGCAAAACAATCCACATAACCAGACTTGAAAAGGAGATGTTTTGCCATGTCCCACATAGGCTCATTCACCGCCCGCGAAGTCATGGGCTATGTCAGCGAATACGGCTGGCATCCCGATGGCGTCGGAAAGCATCCGAATTACGTGCATCCCGATTCAGACAACAAAATCCAGATACCCTTCCACGGCAAGCAGACGCTGAAACTTCAGACTGTCAGGTCGATCTTCAATCAGGCCGGAATGCTGCCGGTCTTTCGTCTGATGCAGAAAGGAGTTCCCTGGAAGCAAATCAGGAAAAAAGTTCCGGCCATCGAAAAGCCGCAACCTTGAGCTCTGCCGGAACCATCGGCTGCTGCCCGACATTGGGTCTTTAAGGAAAAAAGACAACAGGGAGAAGTCCAGATGAACGGCTTGCGCGCCACACGCGCGATTACCGCGCTTTCAATCCTAACGATCCTGCTATACACCACGCCCGCCAAGGCTGAATCGGTGCAGGAAATGATGGGCATGACGTCGGGAGACGTATATATCACCGGCGGACCGCTGCATATCGACTCGCAGAAAATCCTCGACGCTATCAACGCATCGAACACCCCCGTGAATACAATCCAGCCCGTCGCGCCGCCGGAAGTTCTCGGCGCGGAGATCAGCGCGCTTAACCGCAATTTCGTCTGGTGCGTGGGCAACACCAACAAATGCTCGGTCAGTGACCGCTTGCAAATCGTGGCGGCCGAAAGCAACGCCATGCACGAGGCCGCGCTGCGCATGAACAGCGTCTGCTCGGTGCTCGGGTACGACAACTGCCTCTACCCGCAGTCGCGCGAACTCCAGCAATGGTCGGAGATCAACGACCAGATGCGCGTCATGCTCAGCTCGATGCAGACCATCGCCGGCAATCCGCAGGAGTACGGGATGCTCCTGAGCGACCAGAGCTCAGCGGTCACGGCGGATCAGTTGAATCGCCTTGCGCCGGCGGCGGGCCAGCCGGAGCGCTAAATTGAACGCCCGGCCAGAGGCCGGGCGTCATCATCGAAAGCTATATCTCTATGCAGCGGGCGCTGGCGCCGGGTCGTTGCGGTGCTGCTCGAAGAACGCGTCTTCCGCCTTAGCGTCGTAATGGAGGACAATGCCGACTTCGGCTACCCCCGCCAGCGCCACAGGCGCATTGCCGCTGAACAGGCCGAAGACGGCGGCCATTTCGCCCGGTACGCGGGCCATCTCCCACATAAAGCCTTTACCGGTGTTCCGGTATTCCTCATGCAGGCGATGTACTCTTTCCGCGGTGGTTTCCTTCTGACTGTCAGGCATGTTTCTCTCCCCTTGTTATATGTTTTTAATACGGCAATATTATTATGACTTCGTGTACTATTCAATAATAATATTCCCGTTTTTTATCCATATCTGTAATTAAATGTCATTCTCATCTCGTTCAGAATTTACCGGCGGCGGCCTCAAACTACCTCTGGTCCAAAGCGCAAAAGCGATGTATTCAGGAACGGCAGGCGCGGAAAATTCTCATGCAAGACAAAAAGATATTTAAACCCAGGCCCGTCAGCGGCTTCCCCGAATGGCTGCCCGAGGTGCGCATCGTCGAGCAGCAATGGCTCGACCATATCCGCCGGGTTTTCGAGTCTTACGGCTTCTGCTCGGTCGAGACGCCATCGATCGAGGAGCTTGAGGTCCTGCACGCCAAGGGCGAGGTCGACAAGGAGATCTACGTCCTCGAGCGTCTGCACAAGGAGGAAGGCGATAAGGAAGCGCGCCTCGCGCTCCACTTCGATCAGACCGTGCCGCTGGCCCGGTACGTGGCTCAGCACTGGGACAAGCTGGTCTTCCCCTTCAAGCGCTACCAGATGCAGCGCGTCTGGCGCGGCGAGCGGCCGCAGGCCGGGCGCTTCCGCGAATTCACGCAGTGCGACATCGACGTCATAAACAACGACACCCTGCCCCTGCACTTCGACGCCGAGATGCCGGCGATCATCTGGGAGGTCCTGAACGGCCTGCCGGGGATGGAGAAGCAGAGGATTCAGATACGGATAAGTAATAGAACAATTCTAATTAACTTATTTGAAGCGCTAGGATTTACAGACATTCCAGCAGCGCTTCGAATTATTGATAAAAAGGACAAAATTTCTGAATTTGACGTAAAGGCTCAGCTTAAAGCTCAAGCGGGTATGACCGACGAGCACTGGAAGCTATTTAGTAATTTACTACTGCATCAGCGGAGTTCTCTTACAACGAGTCTTTTTGTAGCTCTAGAGCAACTAGAGGGCTGGGCTGCGCAAAGTGATCCTCTTATAAAAAGCAAAGATGCACTTTTAAAAATGCGTAAAGGGGTCGAAGACTTAGATTCCGTTTTGACGCAAATCAAAAACTCGCTGCCACACAATTCGATCTCTGTCGACGCAATTGTAATGGATTTGGGAATTGTCCGCGGCCTCGACTATTATAC
>DATJGZ010000036.1:0-4710 GCA_035494535.1 Patescibacteria group bacterium
CGCCTTCAACCCCGGCGCCGCCGCGACCGATGACGGTCGCTATCATATGCTCGTCCGCGCCGTGCCCAGGGGCTACGCCAAGACGGGCGCCGTCAACCAGTTCGACGACAACTACACCTCTCACCTGAGCCTGTGGGAGGGATCGTCGCCGGTGAATTTCTGCGAGACGAACCCGGCTGCTATCAAACCCGACCAGCCCTACGACAAGTTCGGGGTCGAGGACCCGCGCATCAGCAAAATCGGCGACACTTGGTATATCTGCTACACGGCGCTGGCAAAAGGCCTCGGCCAGCCGGACGCCGGCGACGGCATCCGCATCGCGCTGGCGAGCACCAAGGATTTTCGTACCTTCACCAAGCACGGCATCATCGGCCCCGACAGCCGCTCCAAGGCCGGCGCCTTGTTCGAGAGCGAGGGCAAGACCTGGTTCATGTGGAAAGACGAGGAAGGCGTCGAGCGCACGATGCTTTCGCCGGCACCCGATAACATCGAAGACCCGCAGGCGTGGAAAGAACTGTGGGCCGATAAAAATATACAACATCATCAATTGCTGGCGCCGCAAGACAACAGCTATGAGGACATGGGGATCGAACCGGGTGCGCCCCCGATTGAAATCGACGAGGGGCTGCTGGTCGTCTATTCCAGCATATCGTCCGATTTCAAATGGACCATTAGTCTGATGCTTCTCGACAAGCGCGACCCGGGTAAAATCCTCGCCAAGACCGATGCGCCGGTTTTGACGCCGGCGGAGACGTACGAGCTGAAAGGTGACGTCAACAGCGTGGTATTTCCGTGCGGTGCATTGATCAGCAACAATCATCTATACGTATATTACGGCGCGGCCGACACTGTGACTGCCGTCGCGAGCGAGAGCATGAATGTTATCAGGGCGGCATTGTTGCCATTCGAGGACAGGCCTGTTCGCGCGCCGCACCCGTAATGTCGCGTCCTCCGACGGCACATCCGCTCATATTAGAATTTATTTATATGTTTCAAATAATGATTCAGAACAAAACAATCTGGATACCTATTTTCCGCGAGTTCTGTTATTCTGCCCCATATTTTGAGGGTTTTTGAAATGCGTCTGTTCCTTTTCTTTATCGCATTCGTTCTGTGCCCCATAACGGCGGTTGCAGCCGGCTCTTTGTCCAGTCAAAATCACGCTGGACCGGGTGGCAGGCTTTACGCGCAGGCAATTTGCCCCGCGAGCGACGTTGCGCTCACTCTCACGCTGCCCAAACGGGCGACGCCGTCATGCAAGGACGCGTTCAAGGAAATGAGATACGCGTGCCACCTTGGCGAGGCGACGTGCGATGATTGTGAGAAGGCGACCGCGGCATTTGACGATGCCTGCAACGTCAACACCGATGTAAATAACGATTACGACTGTGAATCGGACGGTGATTGCGCGCTGGTCGACATAGACTGCAATTCTGCCTACGATCCCACGTCGCTAAATCGTTTTCGCGTAATCGCCGCACGCAGAAGAAATGGATGGCCGATCGCGGCCTGTCTGCGCAGCCGCAGCGACATGAAGAAGTTTCATGCTGTCTGCAGCGAACATAGGTGCGACGTTGAATCAGACGGCTGACCTCGCCGCCTGTGCGCATGCACCGACCATAGCGCCGGCCGATTTTCGTAATTTTGACCCGCCGCGGGCGTTGCCATCGCCCGCCCGATCCGTGATAATGGTGCTGGGAAAAAAGGAGACCGCCATGAAAAAACTCGCTGTACTTGTTGTATTGCTTTGTCTCTCCGCGGCGCCTGCGACGGCGGGCTGGAAGGAATGCCACGATGAGTGTATGACGGATAGCGAAAAGTGCGCCTCTCACTGTTCGGCGCCGGAAGGCTGCGAGGATTATTGCACCGAGAAAACGACCAAATGTACCGACCAGTGCTCGAGCCAGTTCCCTACCGCCTCGGCGTGCCACGACAAGTGCGACACGGACTTTGAGGACCACGAGGAGCGTGCTTACAAGCTCTGCTCGCAGGCTTGCCCGAAAAACAAATAGCGTTTTTCAACGGCAATCCCCGGCGCGATAAGGTCGGTTCGATCTGAAATTGTGATGCAGATTACACTGTGCGGCACCGCAAGCCGCTTTCTTAACCCAAATTTAAGGGAAAATTGAGCAGTGTTTAAGGCCGGAAACCTTAAAATGGTGTTAGGGTCAAAATTTCGCGGGGGCGAATATGAGCGGCCAAAGCGTTGTTCTCGTCATCGATGACGACGAGGTTATGCGTCTGATCCTTAAGGACATGCTGTCGCGTGAGTCGTGCGTCGTGCACGAGGCCGCCGATGGCCGCGAAGGGCTCGAGAAGATCAAGGAGATCAATCCCGAAATCGTCTTCTGCGACCGCATGATGCCGAATATGTCCGGCTTTGCGCTGCGCAAACACCTTGAGGAGAACATGCCCGAATTCAGGGGCGAATTCATATTCCTGACCTCGCTGACGGATGAGCGCGACAAGCAGGCGGCCGCGGACCTCGATATCGCCGCGTATCTCGACAAGCCGGTTTCGCCCGAGGCGCTGCGCGAATGCCTTGAAAGTCTGCGCCAGCGCGGTCTCAGGTTGCGGGCAGGTTAGTTTGCGGTCTTTTACGGAACCACGGTTCCCGTTTTACAATACGGCCAATTCCGACTAGAATATTAACAGCGGCCGCACGCGGCCTTGCGCGTTCATTTCCGTTTCATTTCCTTCACAGCCTGTCCGTTTATGACCCAGGACGACACATTAACAAGGGACGAGGAACGTCCCGCCGAGAGCGTCAAGACAGCGCGTCCCGTCAACCAGGGCGGCGATGTCGCGGCGACGCTCTTGGGCGAAATCGAGGTCAACGCCGCAAAGCCGCTGCCGCACCTCGACAAAGGCCCGGTCAAGGCCTATGCGGCCCGCCGGCGCGAAGACACCGAGGAAAACCTGTTCGCGATGATATGCGAGCCGCACCTGATTCCGCGCTCGGGCGACAGCCCGTCTTATGCGGTCATCAACAACAGCGCGCTGGCGCGGCTGATCTCGTCGGGTCCCGTCTTCTGGCCTTCGGCGAAAAGCGCACGCTATTGCTTTGTCTACGAGAACACGCTGGGCAAGCCCATCGTCCAGACGCCGGAGCAGCAGGCCGGACTGGGCTGGCGGCAGGATCATGTGGTGCGCACGGTCATCAAGCCGATGCTTTCGGTGCTAGCAGACCTTCGCGCGGGAGGCATCGTCCACGGCAATATCCGTCCGACGAACCTGTTCGACGGCAACGATCCCAAGGGCGAGCGCGTGATGCTCGGCGAATGTCTCTCGACCCCGCCATCCTACACGCAGCCGCTGCTGTTCGAGACGGTCGAGCGCGCCATGTACGACCCGATCGGCAAGGGCGAAGGTACGCCTGCCGACGACATTTATGCTTTTGGCGCCACGCTGGCCGTGCTGATGCGCCGCAAGGATCCGATGGAGGGCTTCAGCCCGCGCGAGATCCTCCAGGAAAAAATGACCCAGGGCAGCTACAACGCGCTGCTCGGCAAGGAGCGCATCACCGGCACTCTGCTCGAGTTCCTGCGCGGGCTTCTTTACGACGATCGCGATCAGCGCTGGACGCTCGATGAGATGCTGAGCTGGGCGGACGGGCAGCACTTGAGCTCCAAGCAGAGCACCAAGCGCCGCCGCGTCGCCGCGCGGCCGCTGAACTTCAACGGCAAGTCCTATGAACGGCAGAACCTGCTGGCAATGGATCTCAATAATAATGTCGCGGAGGCGGCGCAGTTGATCGACGGCGGCGCGCTGGACCAGTGGGTCGAGCGGTCGCTGCAGGACGAAAACCTAAAGGAACGCCTCGACGCCGCCGTGCAATCCGCGCGCGAAGCGGGCCGAGGCTCGGGCTATCCCGAGCGGCTGATCAGCCGCGTGTCGGTGGCGCTCGATCCCGACGGGCCTGTGCGCTACAAGGGGCTCAACCTGCATCCACAGGGCTTTTCGTATGCGCTCGCCGAAGCGGTCGCGCTCCGGAAGGACTTGCAACCCTACGCCGAAATGATTCAGCAGCAGACGGTCATGTACTGGCTGACCGAGCAGGTGGACCTCAAGGTCGATACCGGCACCAGCGTGTCGATGTTCGATTCCTGCCGGGGCTTCATGCGCCAGCATAATATGGGCTACGGCGTCGAACGCTGCCTGTATCTGCTAAATCCCGAAATTCCGTGCATGAGCGACCGGCTGAGGAAATACTATGTCCGCACGCCGGAGGACATGCTCTACGCCTTTGAGCTTGTCGCCAAGCTGCCCGACCGGCCGGCGCTGTTCGTCGACCGGCATGTGGCCGCGTTCCTGTCGGTCAAGGACCGCAAAGTCGTCGACCTCTACTCCGCCGATCTCAATTCGATGGACGCGTGACGCCGGGCGATGGGCAACCTCAAGGTCCTGGCCACGATCCAGAAGCGCTCGAAGCTCGAGGCGTTTCCCGGCATTTCCAAATGGATCGCCGAAGCGGTCGAGCCGGTTTATGGGCGCTTCCACGACCGCGAGCTGCGCGACAAGATGAATAAGCGGATGGAGCACCTCGCCGAGGCCGGCGACCTGATGCAGATCGCGCTCATGTTCGATGATTTCGAGACGCTGCAGAACGATTTCGAGGGCTTCAAGCTCGCGCTCGAGGAATATTACAGTCTGCGCGGCGAGGCGGCGCAGCTCGAGCGGCAGATCGAAACGCCCGAACTCTACAGCCGC
>DATJGZ010000037.1:0-3849 GCA_035494535.1 Patescibacteria group bacterium
CACGGGCGTCTCGCCCTTGAGGTACGAGTCGGCGAAATCGTCCATCACGCTTTCGCGGAAGTTGCTTTCATAGTTCAGAACGTAGTGCGGAAAGCCCTTGGTCTCGGCAACCCGGCGCGCGTCGTAGATGTCCTGACCGGCGCAGCAGGCGCCTTTTTTGGCCAGCGTCGCGCCGAAATCATAGAGTTGCAACGTCACGCCCACGACTTGGTAACCTTCCTCATGCAGCAAGGCGGCCACTACCGACGAATCCACCCCGCCTGACATGGCGACCACCACGCGGGTATCTTTGGGATCCTTGTTAAAACCGAGGCTATTCATCCTTTTCTCCGGCCGGCCACTATACAGAATCTTGAAATATTCCTCAACTTTGACGTAAAGCCAAGGCCCTGCTAGACAAGGGCCATCATGACAGATTTGGACGACCACAGGCGCATCACGAGTGTCGCGATCTATGCCGGTTCCAAGTGGGGCAAGAACCCTGCTTATCGGCACGCAGCCGAGCGCATGGGAACGCTATTGGGCCAGAATGGCTACGATATGATTTATGGCGGCGGCGATTTCGGCCTTATGGGCGTAGTTGCGAAAGCGGCGCTCGCGGCGGGGAGCAAGGTGCGCGGCCTGATTGTGCGCGCATGGGCGAATGTCAGCGGCTCGGCGGCCATTCAGGGCGTAGACGAGGCCATTGTCGAGGATAAATACGAACGCATGGCGATCATGCGCAATGAAACGCAGGCATCGATTCTGCTGCCGGGCGGTATCGGCAGCTGGGAGGAGCTTGTCACCATACTCTCCCACCAGGACGAACAGCGCTATGTCGCTCCTGATGCGCTGCCGCGCCCGATCATCGTGCTGAACACTAACGGTATATATAACCACCTCAAGGGCCTAATCGATGAAACATACGACGAGGGCTTCGTCTACGAGCCCAGCCGCAATCTGGTCCGTTTCGCCGATACGCCGGAAGAAGTAATTGAGATACTAAGCGAATACCAAATACCGGCGCCGAAACCAGCCGGAAACCAGTCAGCGCCTCAGCCCGGAATATAGTTGACATAACTATTGAGTTTCTGTAGAAACTTCAATAGAGAGGGTCGTATGGTTTCAAATCTTTCAATTCATTTCATGGAGAAATCCGAAGCGAAGGATGTCAATGCGCTGCTTGAGCGCACATTTGGAATTTCTTTTGCCCCAACACTGAAGGACAGTTTTGTGGAAGACGATCCGATGCGGCCAGTCGTCTTCTCGGCGGTAAAGGACGGCGAAATCGTCGGTGCCGTTACATGCCATTTAATGAATGAGTCGTTGGGCCTAATCGGTCGTCTTGCCGTCGAGCCTTCGTGTCGCGGACAGGGGATCGGCAACGCTCTCATGGCGCAGGCCGAACAATTTATCGGCGCCGAATGGCTGCATGGGCAGCCGGGAAAAGTCGGGCTTCTTGATGAGACCAAGAAAAGAAATGCCTCGTCCCAATTTTATGAACACATGGGCTATGAATCGAGTACAGAAATGCCCTCGCTGCCCGATGAACCTTTTCTGGCAAAACCGATCAATATCCAGCCACGCTGACTAAGACCAATCCGTCTTGGTGCCCGGCAGCGCGAGGACGAGGCCGTCGAGTTCTTCCGTCATGCGGATTTGGCACGAAAGGCGAGATTTCTCGCGCACGTCGAAGGCGAGGTCAAGCATGTCCTCCTCCTCCATCGAACGCGCGCCGGATTCAGGCAGACATTTTTTCCACCAATCCGGATGCACATAGACATGGCAGGTGGCGCAGGCCATGCCGCCGCCGCAAGCGCCCTCGATCTGGTCGATGCGGTTTTTCTGCGCGATCTCCATAACCGAAAGGCCGGGCTGTGCCTCAACGTCCTTTGTCGTACCGTCAGGATGGATGAATTTGATCTTAGGCATGGGCCTGCTCTTTCTTCGCCAGCCGCGCGGCCATCTTCGACCACGCGTTAACAAATGCATCGATATCGTCAGATCTTGTATCCGGCCCGAAGGAGACGCGCAAGGCGCATTCCCCGACGGCGTCCGCCACGCCCATGGCACGCAGGACATGGCTGGATTTCACTGTCCCGCTCGAGCAGGCCGAGCCGCTCGAGACGGCAAAGCCATCGAGATCCAGCCCCATAATTTGCGTCTGCGCGGTTATGCCCGGCGTGCTGAATAGCGATGTGTTAGCCACACGCGGCGCTTTTTCGCCATGAATTAAAATCGGGACCACTTTCTTCGCCTCGGTCTCCAGCCGGTCGCGGAGCGCGGCAAGTTTCTGGAAGCCCTCCATATTCTTTTGCGCAAGCTCTGAGGCGAGACCAAAGCCGGCGATCCCCGCGACGTTTTCCGTTCCCGCGCGCTGACGCTTTTCCTGCCCACCGCCGTGCAGCAGCTTCACGGGCTTCGCGCCAGGCGCTGTAATCAGCGCGCCGGCGCCGTGCGGGCCGCCAAACTTATGGGCCGAGAGGCTCATGTAATCGATGTGCCACGCCGGAAAATCGAGCGGCAAGCGTCCTGCGGCCTGCACCGCGTCCGTGTGGACATGCACGCCCGGATATTTCTTCTTCGCGATCTTGGCGAGGCGTCCGACATTCTGGATGACGCCGGTTTCGTTATTGACCGCCATGATTGAAACCAGCGCCGGCTCGCCTTTATCAAGCAACGCCTCATACGCCGCTTCGTCGACCACGCCGTCCGCGGTCACTGGAATTAGCTCTGCATGGGGGGCGGATTCAAGCACGCTCGGATGCTCGATTGCGGAAGCGAGAATGCGACCGTTGCGAAAGGCCTGCAGCACCATGTTGTTGGCTTCGGTCGCGCTAGCGGTGAAGGTGATTTGGCTGGCGACGGTGCCGGCGAGCGCCGCAACCTGCTCGCGCGCCTTTTCCACGGCCGCGCGCGCGGAGCGGCCGAAGCCGTGCACGGAGGACGCATTGCCGGTGCGCCCCAGAACCTCGGCCATCAAGGCGAGCACTTCGGGGCGCAGGGGCGCGCTGGCGTTGTAATCCATATATCGGGCCTGCTTTTGCATGCCCTTGATATACGGGTTTTCAGCCCAGTGTTTCAAACAAATTGTTGAGTAATGGCAGGTCCGCGACCTTGCCTGCGGTCACGTCGGCGAGAGAGACTCTCGACAAGCAGGCGTAGAGAACCTCGTCGATCGTGCCCCAGAAAGAGCCGATGCGCTCATTGTCGGAGAAAGATTTATCCTCGCTCTCGCGCTCCTTCACTGACGGCAAATCCTCCGCCGAGATCAGGATGTCCGCCACGGCAATATCCGTGGCCGGACGCGTCAGACGGTAACCACCGCCGGGGCCGCGAAAGCTTTTGACCAGGCCATGACGGCGCAGGCCTGCGAAAAGCTGTTCGAGATAGGAGAGGGATATATTGCCCGCCTTCGCGATTTGCGAAAGCGGCACGGGAGCGTCACGCTCCTGCTGTGCGATTTCCGCCATCGCGGCGATGGCATGATGTCCTCTTGCAGTGATTTTTACTCTTTTACGCTTAGCCATGAGATACGCGTTACCCGCCTTCGTTTTTAAGTTGGTCGATGGCGCCAAGACGGCGCTTCTTGCTGTTTTGCTTGAGATAAGTGTTAAATTAGGTACTCCTGATATAAAGTCAATGCCCGTGAAATGGGCTTTTGTACAGTCCTTCCATAACTCGGAAATCAGATTATCCACAGTTATATCAGATAGTTATGATAAATTTATAGACACTGGAGAAATAGATTTGCTATATGGAGCGCACGCTCTAGATAGGTTTTCTATCTTAAAAAAAAACTTCACCCCTAGGGGAACAGATGCCTGAAATAATTTTCAACGGCCCGGCCGGCCGTCTCGAAGGCCGCTA
>DATJGZ010000038.1:0-6499 GCA_035494535.1 Patescibacteria group bacterium
ACCGCGGCGCTCTATACAGATGGCACCAACCGCCCCGGCGTCTCGACCGCCAAGCAGGTGCAGGGCAAGGAGCTTTCATATAACAATCTTAACGACACCGATGCGGCGTATGAGCTGGTGGCGGAATTCGCCGAGCCGACCGTGGCGATCATCAAGCACGCCAATCCGTGCGGCGTAGCGACGGCGGCCGACATGGTCAGCGCCTACAAACGCGCGCTGCAATGCGACCCGGTCAGCGCTTTCGGCGGCATCATCGCGCTCAATCGCCCGCTCGATAAAGCGACGGCGGAGGAAATTTTAAAAATCTTCTGCGAGGTCATCATCGCGCCGTCGGTGAATCCGGATGTATTGCCACTGCTGGCGAAAAAGCCAAACGTGCGCGTGCTGTCGACCGATGGCAAGCTGCCTGAGCCCACATCGCCGCGCCTGACCGTCCGCACCATCGCGGGCGGGTTGCTGGTCCAGAGCGCGGATTCGGGACGGATCGAGAAAAACCACCTGAAGATCGCCACCAAGCGCGCGCCGACCGAGGCCGAGCTGCGCGACATGCTGTTCGCCTTCCGCGTCGCCAAGCACGTGAAGTCGAACGCGATCGTCTATGCGAAAGATGGCGCCACCGTCGGCATCGGCGCGGGACAGATGAGCCGCCTTGATTCCAGCCGCATCGCCGCGCGGAAAATGGCGGAGAGTGAAGAGTCGAGAGTCCAGAGTGAGAAAGACTCTCCACTCTCCACTCAAAACTCTGCACTGGTAGTCGCCTCCGACGCCTTCTTCCCGTTCGCAGACGGACTGATCGCGGCCGCCGACGCGGGCGTGACCGCCGTTATCCAGCCGGGCGGCTCGATGCGCGATGAGGAAGTCATCAAGGCCGCCGACGAGCGCAACCTCGCCATGGTCTTCACCTCCATGCGGCATTTCAGGCATTAGACCTTGATCTGAAATAGCTATTCTGGGCCTGTTTGCATAATGCGCACAACAGGCGTAACGTTACCCATTGCCTGAATTTGGAGAGTAACCATGATCGAACTGCAACAGTTCGACGGGCTGAGTACTGACGAAACCATCGCCCGCCTTGAGACCCTTGGATATACGCAACTTGCCGACAAGCCCGACGCTTCCGCCGACAGTGCGAACGTGCGCGCGCAAATGACGACAATGATGTTCCGCAACCCGGACGACGGACATATCGTCCGCATCGCGCGCAAGCCGGAATTGACCGAGATTTTCGTCGATGTCTGCCGCGAGCATGCGAACAATCCGTTTTTTCCGCATGTCTTCGCGGAGGGCAAAACCGCCGACGGCGCGCATATCACAGTGATGGAGAATCTGAAAACGCCCGCTGAGCTAGGCGGCGTGCAGCCGGGAATCGCTCGCGCCTTCGCGACGCTGCCCAGCCGCAGCCGCAAGGACCACGCGGACGTGTATAATTACCTTCTGGCCGACGAACGCGCACAACCGTGGCTGGCCAATGCGGTAAAGACGATTGCCCTGACGCTGGCGGCCGCGTTCCATTCCGATGCGACCGCGCTGGACTATAATTCCCGCGTGTTGAAGGCGGCAGACGACGGCACGCCGCCCTGCGTCCTGTTCCGCATGCAGGAACAGCATGGAAAAACCACGCCGATGGAAGGCGCGCAGCCCGTGTTCGCGGCGCCGTTCCGTGAGGCCAGCCGGTCAAGCGAGACGACCGAAAAGCGCCTGCGCCGGATGTGCCTCAATGCCGGCGTTCCCTTCGCGCCTTGACCGGCCGGCGACAGGCTGTATAAACGTCCTATGCAAGGCCTCCTGAGGGAACATCTCGACTATGTCGGCGCGTCCGACCTCGCGGACATGCGCGCCCCGTCGCTTGCCATGCCGATCACAATGTACTCGGACAAGAATCCGTCCGTCGCCCTGCGGATGGAAAACGGCAAGGCGCAGATTCTATACGGCCTGCGGGATCCCAATTTTTCTCCGGCGCGGATTTTCTACGACAAAAATGGCAATCCGGAATATGTGCGCCTGTACAACAGCGACCGCTCGGGCCACGCCGATTATCGGCCGGACAGCGAGATTGTCGAAGCGGTCCTCAATGCCGCCAAGGGGCAGCCGGTCGGCCGCGGCTATGCCGTCGCCGCGCTGGCACGGGCCGCGCATGCGCCGGACGAAAACGGGGGTTTTGACTGGGGCGTCGGCCTGATCGAACGCGAGCAGAACATGGACACCGAGAAACTGCCCGCGACGCATAGCGCCGTCGCCGCAATTCACAGCAAATGGCAGGACGCCTTCCTGCCGCGGTTCGGCTAGACAACGCCGAGGCGCTTCTGCCACTCATAGATGTCGCGCGAGGCCGTGACCGGAAAGGTCAGATGCCCGACCTTGCGGCCCGGGCGCGGGTCCTTGCCGTAGTCGTGACGCCACAGGCTCTGGAATTCCTTCGTCTCCGATTCCGGCGGCATCGTGCCGATGCAATTCAGCATGACGGTGCCGGTGCTCTCGGTGCTGCCCAGCTCCATGCCGAGAATGGCACGCAGATGATTTTCAAACTGTGAGGTCTTTGAGCCCTCGATGGTCCAGTGGCCGGAATTGTGCACGCGCGGCGCCATCTCGTTCGCCGCCAGCTGGTCGCCCGTCAGGAAGAACTCGACCGCCAGCACGCCGACATAATCCATTTTCTCGAGGAGCGAAATCATGCAGACTTCGGCCCTGCGCTGCAGGGTTTCATCATAGAAAGGTGCTACCGAACAACGCAGAATACCGTCACGGTGAAAATTTTCGGTCAGCGGCCAGAACACCATATCGCCGCCTTTGTTGCGCGCGGCGATGAGCGAGACTTCGGATTCGAACCGCACGAAGCCCTCAAGCACGCAAGGCACGCGGCCCAGCGACTCCCACGCAGCCAAGGCCTGATCCGCTTTGGTCAGCCGCACCTGCCCCTTGCCGTCATAGCCCATGCGGCGGGTCTTCAGGATGGAGGGCAGCCCCACCATCTCGAGCGCACGGCGCAGGTCGTCTTCGGATTCGACCGGCACGAAGGGCGCCGTGTCGATACCGCAGTCCCGGAAAAAACGTTTCTCGGGCAGGCGGTCCTGTGCGATGCCGATGGCGCGGGCGCTCGGCAATACGTTGACGTCCTTCAAAACGGCAACGTCGATATTCTCGGTCTCGATGGTTACGACGTCGCATTCGCGCGCGAAAGCCGCGACCTGCGCCGCGTCCTTGAGATCGACCGGGATCAGGGGCGCAACGCGGCCCGCGCAGTCGCCCGGCGTGCCCGCGCACACGACCTCGACGCCGATTTTCCTGCCCGCCTCTGCAAGCATCAGGGCCAGCTGCCCTGCCCCCAGCGTGCCGACGCGCGGCCTGTTACTCTTTTTCTTCATTTTTTCTTCGGATCGGGGTTCTGCAGGACGGCCAGCGTCTGCGCCCGCCGGAATTTCGCCAGCGCTTTTGCGATCTTGTCATCCTCATGCGCAAGAATGCTGGCGGCAAAGATGCCCGCGTTCTTGGCGCCCGCGTTGCCGATGGCGAACGTCCCGACCGGCACGCCCCCCGGCATTTGCGCAATAGACAGGAGGGAATCGAGCCCGTCGAGCGCCTTGGTTTCCACGGGAACGCCGAGCACCGGCAGGTTCGTCATCGCCGCCACCATGCCCGGCAGGTGCGCAGCCCCGCCCGCGCCCGCGATAATGACCTTCAGGCCCCGATCCTGCGCGGTGCCAGCATAGGCGACCATCTTGTGCGGCGTGCGGTGGGCGGAGACCACTTCGGCCTCGTACGCCACGCCCAGTTCCTCGAGCATCTGCGCCGCATACTGCATCGTCGGCCAGTCTGACTTCGAACCCATGATGATGCCGACCAGCGGCTTCGCCTGTTTCTTCTTCGCCATCATTTACCCCATTTCTGCAAAACTTCGACGAACGCCTGCTGCTCAAGCGCCTGCACCCGTTCCTTGAGCGTCTCGACCGTATCGCCCGGTAAAACTTCGCACTGTTTTTGCAGCAGGATCGGGCCGGCGTCAACATCTTCGGTCACGATATGTATTGTGCAGCCTGTTTTCTTTGCGCCAGACTCAATCACGGCGCGGTGGACATCGCGATTCATGCCGCCCGCAAACTCCGGGAGCAGCGAAGGATGGACATTGAGGATCTTCCCTTCCCACGCCTTCACAAAAGCGGCCGAGACGATGCGCATGTAACCGACCATCAGGATCAGGTCGGCGTGCGCACGTTTGAATTCCTCGGTCACCTCAGCGTCGAAGGCCTCGCGCGTCAGACCGGCTTTGCCGATGTGAAGGGAATGGATGCCGTGTTTCAGGCCACGCTGCAGGATCAGCGCGTCCGGCTTGTCAGAGACAATGAGGACGATTTTGGCATCCAGAGTACCAGCTTCGATAGCTTCAATCACACCCTGCAGCGCCGTCCCTCTTGTCGAGCCGAGCACACCGAGACGCAGCGTCATGCCCGCCTCAGCTTTTTCATGTGCTCGACACGCCGGTCGACCAGCGCTTTGGTGCCGATATCGCGGCGGTAGAAAAAGCGGCCGGAGAAGCGGCTGGTCACGCGCTCGCACACCAATTCCGCCCGCGCGATGGACTCGCCCAGCCCCACCACGCCGACAGTACGCGAGCCGGTAGCTACCAGTCTGTCATCCTTCATGTCGACCGCGCCGAGATAGGGCTTGAGGTCGTCCGGGATGCGCTTGGGCAACTGGACCTCCTCGCCCGAGATCGGCTCGTCCGGGTAGCCCTGTGGCACCATGTATTTACACACGCTGGCCTTGCGGGCGAACGAAACCTCGACCTCGTCCAGCGTCCGCTCCGCGATGGCGCGGCATATCTTCACAAAATCGGTTTCCAGCAGCGTAAGCAAATTGAGCGCCTCCGGATCGCCGAAGCGGGCGTTGTACTCGATCAACCGCACGCCGTCGGCCGTAGCCATGAAGCCGCCATAAAGAATGCCTTGATACGGCGCACCACAGTCCTTCGCCAGCGCCGCCGCGACCTGCTCGTTGATTTTACGGGCGGCCGTGATGTCGGCATCAGTTAAAAACGGCAGCTTGTGGTCGGCGTCGGTATAGGTGCCCATGCCGCCGGTGTTGGGCCCCTTGTCGCCCTCGTACGCGCGCTTGTGGTCCTGCACGGCCGGCATGTGCCGCAGAGTCTTGCCGTCGCAGAAGCTTAAGAGTGAGAACTCCTCGCCTTCCAGTTTTTCCTCGATGACGAACGGATGCTTGGCCTCGACCAACTCACGGCAGTAATCCAGGCTGTCATCGTGGCTCAGCAGGTGGTCGCCGCAGACCTTGACGCCTTTGCCGCCCGCGAGGCCGTCGTCCTTGATGACGTGGCGGCCCTCGTAGCGGATCAGCAATTCCTCGACGCCATCCATCGAGGTAAAGCGCTGGAAGAACGGATTGCCCGGGATTTTGTGGCGAGCGACGAGGTCGCGCGTGAAGCCCTTGCTCGATTCAATCCGCGCCAGATCCTTCTTCGGACCCACGACTGGGATATTTCCGGCCCAGAGCACGTCGGCAACACCCGCCGCCAGCGGCGCCTCCGGCCCAATAACAGCGAGGTTGGCATGGTTCGCCGTGGCGAA
The DNA here is from genome assembly GCA_035494535.1 of Patescibacteria group bacterium. Classification (GTDB taxonomy): domain Bacteria; phylum Pseudomonadota; class Alphaproteobacteria; order Micavibrionales; family Micavibrionaceae; genus JACQIJ01. Next base: position 5,577 of record DATJGZ010000038.1, read on the forward strand.
TTTGGAGACCGCGACCCCGTCACTCAGACGGCCGGTTTCATACGCCTTGCACAGCTCGTCGATGCCGGGGTTGCGGGCGGAGCCGAAGCAGATCAGGTCGGGCCGGTGGGGCGAGCGGGCCAGCGCCGCGGCGATGGCGTGCTCGCGCGCGCCGGAGCCGACGATGAGGATCACGTCCTTCATGCCGCGAGCCCTTCCATGACCGCGTCATCGAGCGGCCGCGTGTCGGGCGTGAAGGTGGTGCCGGTGATGCGCTCAAACAGCTGGATGTAGCGCGACGACAGCTCGGCGATCAGTTCCGGCGGCGCTTCGGGCAGCACGGCATCCTTGTAGGGGTCGCAGCGCTCGCGGAACCAGAGGCGGAAGAATTCCTTGTCGATCATGTCCGGCTCCTGCCCCGCCGCCAGACGCTGCTTGTACGTCTCGGCAATCCAATAGCGGCTGGAGTCGGGCGTGTGGATTTCGTCCGCCAAAATAATGTTGCCCTTCTCATCGACACCAAATTCATACTTCGTATCGACGAGGATCAGGCCCTGTTTCGCCGCCACTTCCTGCCCGAAGGCGAACAGCTCCAGCGCCTTTTTCTCCGTGAATTCCCATTGCGCGCGCGTCAGGCGCCCCTCGGCGATGATCTCCTCGCCCGACAGCGGCCGGTCGTGCGTGGATTCCTTGGTCGTCGGCGTCACGATATTTGAGGGAAGCTTCTCGTTCTTTTTCATCCCCTCGGGCAGCTTGTGGCCGCAATATGTGCGCGCACCCTTGTTGTATTGCGTCCAGATGGACGTATCGGTCGACCCGGTCAGGTAACCGCGCACGACGAACTCGACAGGCAGAATCTTACACTTGCGTGCGATCAGCGCGTTGGCGTGCGGACTAGCGACAACGTGATTGGCGATGATGTGTTTCGTCTTGTCGAACCAGAA
>DATJGZ010000039.1:0-7315 GCA_035494535.1 Patescibacteria group bacterium
GTTTCTCTCACGCTGGCTCAAGGACGCCAAAAAGGAGCCGCAGCCGGTTCTGAAGGCTCTTGAGATGCAGCGCAATCTTCTCCTCACCTACACGAGCTGCGCCTGGTTCTTCGACGAAATTTCCGGCATCGAGACCGTGCAAAACATGCAGTATGCCGCCCGTGCCATCGAACTGGCGCGCGAAACGGTCGGCTTCGACCCGGAGCCGGCATTTCTCGAGGTGCTGGAGAAGGCGCGGTCCAATATACCCGAACAGGGAAACGGCAAAGACATCTACCGGCGATTTGCACTGCCGGCACGCATGGAACTCCCGAAGATCGTCGCCCACATCGCGGCACAGACGCTGTTCCAGAAGAATCCCACCGACTCCGCGCTCTACTGCTTCGACTACAAGTGGGAGAATATTGAGCGCAACTACTCGGGCAAGGCGCAGATCATTTGCGCCCACATTAAAGTCACATCTCAGATCACGCTAGAATCGCGGGACTTCCAGTTCGTCATCGTTCACCTCGGCGACCACAATATGACGGTCGGCGTGTCGCCCTATCGGGATGAAGCGGCTTATCGCGGTCTCATATCCGAATTCATGGATGTCTTCGGCAAGGGCGATGTTATGAATGCGGTCCGGCTGCTGGACAAGCATTTCGAGGGAAAAACTTATTCCCTGAACGACCTGTTCCGCGACAGACAAGTGAAGATCGTGGACGAAATCTTCTCCCGCACGCTTAACGGCGTGGAGGAGCAGCTGTCATCAATTTATGAGCAGAATTATCCCGTCATGCAGTTCATGTCCAACATACAAGTGCCGCTGGCGCCGGCCTTCTCGCACATCGCTCATCTGGTGCAGAATCGGCATATACTCGCCGAGCTAGAGGCGCCTGAATTCAACGTCGACGATGTCGGCCGCACGATCACGGAGGCGCGGGACTGGCATGTCGATTTCGATGTTCCCGCCATCGACCACGTCTACAAGACGCGCCTCATGGAGCTTCTGGACAAATGGCTGGATGATCGCGGAGACCAAGCGGCGCTCGGCCGGCTGATGGACTACGCCCGGATCCGGGATTTCTTCCCGTTCCGGATCGACCTCGGGGAAATCCAGAACGAGGCGCTCATGCACATCGACGCGCTGCGCGAAAGCGGCGATGCCGGCAGACAGATCGCGGAAAAACTGCATGTCCGGATATGAAAATAATCGCGACATACCGCGTCCAGCTCAATAAGGACTTCACCCTGCGCGACCTGCGCGGGATTATTCCCTACCTGCATGATCTCGGCATTTCGCACATTTATTGTTCGCCTCTGCTGGACTCCGTGCCAGGCAGCCCCCATGGATATGACGTCATCGATTTCACCAAAGTTAGTGCCGAGCGTGGTGGTGAGGAAGAGTTGAAGGCGCTGGATGAGGATTTGAAAAAACTCGATCCGCCTATGGGGCTCATTCTGGATATCGTCCCCAATCACATGGCCGCGAACGAGGGAAACCCGTGGTGGACCGATGTAACTACCAAGGGGCCTAAATCCGAATTCTGGCCGCTCTATGACATGCGCGTGGACAGCGGAGGCCATATCGGCCATCGCCGGTTCTTTAATATCGACAGCCTCGTCGGGGTCCGGGTCGAGGACAAGAAAAATTACGACCTGACCCATGAAAAAATATTCGATCTGCTCGGAAACACCTCATCCATTACCGGGCTGCGTGTCGATCACATCGACGGCCTTGCCGACCCGGCCCGATATCTTCAATGGCTTAGTCAGGACTGCGGCCAGATCTGGATTGAGAAAATTCTGGGACCGGAAGAGGGTTTGCAGGATTGGCCGGTAGCCGGAACGACAGGATACGAGTTCATCGACCGCGTTAACCGTCTGTTTGTCCATCCGGACTGGCGGAAGGTCGAAGAATACTGGCGCAAAAATATTGAAAACCGCTGGAGCGGTTTTGAAGACTGCGTCATCCACAGCAAGGAAGAGATAATTGTGCGCAGCTTCAACGGCGAATTGCAGCGGCTGGTCGATTTTTCCGGCGGCGTGGCCGGCGCGCACGATTTCTGGCTCAAGATGACCGCCGCACTTCCCGTTTACCGGACATATATAACTTCAGGTTCATCAGAAAGCGACCGCGATTGCATCAGGGCAACGGCCGGCGCCTGCGGAATGGCAGATCACCCCTTGCTGCGCTCCTTGCTCGATCCGCAAATGCAACATCAGAAACAGGCGGCCTGCGAGTGGCAGCAGCTCTCCGGCGCCGCCATGGCCAAAGGGCTGGAAGATACCGCGCATTACCGCTACACACCCCTCGCCGCTTTCAACGATGTCGGCTGCGAAACGCCAAAAGAAAACTCAGAAGATTTTTTCGGATGGCTGGAGAAACGAATTGGGCAAACGCCGCGGACGATGAACGCAACATCGACGCATGATACAAAACGTTCGGAGGACACAAGGCATCGTCTCTATGCACTTGCAGACAGACCCGAGGAATGGATCGAGTTTTTTGAACGGGCAGTAACATTGACGGCGCCGCTGAAAAGAAATGGCGAACCTGACCGGTCAGTGGAATACTGGCTCTATCAGGCGCTCGTCGGAACGTGGCCGCTAGACGGCAATATCGATGCCGCTTACCGCAATCGGCTTGCTACGTTTCTCGAAAAGTCCTTGCGGGAAAAGAAGGACAAAACGAATTGGCTGAATCCGGACAAAACATATGAATCGAATGTTCAGGCATTTCTTTCCGACATTCTTGGCGACAAGTCCTTCCTCGCTCATATGCAAGGATTTGCAGACCGTATTGCATGGCCCGGCGCAATGAACTCCCTTGCCGTCCAGACGCTGAAGATCCTGACACCCGGCGTACCGGACATTTATCAGGGAACGGAATGCTGGAATTTCTGTCTCGTTGACCCCGACAATCGGCAGCCCGTTGACTTCGATCAACACCGTAGACTTCTGACTTTCATTGACCGGATCGACCGGGAGGAAAGCCGGGACTCATTGATCAACCACCTCTGCCTGCAGTGGAAGGACAGCGCGATCAAGCAATGGCTGACGCGCGAACTGCTTTCGATACGATCGAAATTTTATCCTCGTAAGGCCCAGCCTCTCGATATCGACGGGCAGAATGCCAATTGCCTTATCGCATATCAGCTGGATACGGATTCAGGCGCGCTTGTGGTTGTCGTTCCGCGTTATCCGGGCAAGTTGATTAAGTCAGCGGGAGCAGATCTTAAAATTCCCGCGGAAGTATGGAGCAATACGAGGATTACCATGCCGGGCGCGCAGGCTTTCATCAATCCGCTGACTGTAAAATCGTTGACGCCCGAACAGGCTGCCGACCCGGCAATAATCCTGAAGGATTTACCGGTCGCCGTCATGCATATCCACCGCTAGATGCAACCGCGCAGGAACTATTTTGAAAATTCCGGTGTTGGTGCATCGCAAGATGATGAACCGAACCAACAGAACCATATGCAAGGTTGCCTTTACCATTCCCCGGGAAGGCACGCGCGTCCACATAGGCGACTTCCGGCTCTGGCGCCATCCGACCAACAGCAAATCCGGCTTCACATTCCTGATTCAACTCAGCCGCGTCTCGCAATACCGCAATTTCATGAATAAGCAATACCCGGCGAACGACAATTAGGCCTGCGGCCAGCCGCCGAACATCCATTGATAATGATTTGTTGCCGCCTCGCCGGTCGTAACCCCGGTGGCACAAAGGTCAGGCGACAGCTTGGGATGCAAGTTGAGGCTGACGATGTCGTGCAGCACGTTCGTGAAGTAGAGCTCTTTTGAATTCCAGGTGTGATACGGGCTGTCCTTGTCCTCGATCAGGTGCAGCAGCACACGCGCCTTACCATCGAGTTCAGCGACCGTCTGGGCCTTGCGGGAGAACACTTGTTCCTCGATCTTGCGCTGCCAGTCGATGATCTCCATCCGGCTCGCAAAATCCCGCTCCATCTTCAGCTTGCCGCACAAGTTGAAGTAGGATTCGACCAGGCTGGTTATTTCACCCTGATAATTTGTCACACAATCCTAACGATCCTTGCTGCGATGCGGTTCCCTATTGCGAGGTATAAGTTTCTTGCGCGGTTGAGGCGATTTCGTGAGGTTCTGCGGCGCTCTCCCCGCTTTCCTCCACCACCGAAGCGCGCACGCACGGCAGTTTTTCAAGGTAATGTTCGGTGAGAAAAGCCATAATTTTCTCACGGATAAGGCAGCGCAGATCCCATGCCTTGCTGGAATCGTCAGCGCTGACAAGTATCCGCACCTCCATCGTTCGCTCGCGGAAATCTGTGACCTGTACGCCTTTCACATCCCCGTTCCAGAGCTTCGTTTCTGCAAGGATCCGGTCTAGTTCCTGTCGGATGGGCTCGATCGGCATTGTGTAATCGAGATAAAGCATGACCGTGCCCATAATTGCGGCGGAAGTCCGCGTCCAGTTCTGAAACGGCTTGTCGACGAAATAGGTAATGGGCAGCACCAGCCGCCGCAAGTCCCATATCTTAACCACCACGTAGCTGAGATTGATTTCTTCAATGGTGCCCCATTCATTCTCGACCAGCACCGCATCGCCGATACTGACCGGCTGGGTCATGGCGATCTGCAAGCCCGTAAAGAACGTGCCCATGGTCTTCTGGGCAGCGAAGCCGAGCACGACGCCGGCCACGCCGGCCGATGCAATCAGGCTGACGCCCAGCGACCGTATCTGGTCGAACATCATCAGGCCCGATGCGATACCGATGAGAATGAAGACAGACACGGCTGCCCTGCTCGCGAAGCTGACCTTGGTGTAGATGCGCCGCGCCTCGCGGTTATCGCTTATACTTAGATCAAGTTTGCGTGTGATGATCTCAGTGCCTACGAACACCAGTTCGATGCAGACCCATGTCAGCAATGCGATGATAAGCAGGGCATAAGTCTTGTGAAACCAGACCTCGTCACGCAGCGTGACCGTTACGGGAAACTGCTGCAGGATAATGAATAGCGCGGTCGCAACGAGCGTGACCTCGGCCGGACGTTTCAGACGGTGGTAGAGAAGGATGAAGAATTCGCTTTTTTCCTGAGCCTTCCTGTACAAACTTTTCTTGAGCGCGTAAAAGCCGACAATCGCCGCCAGCCCGATGGCAATCCACAGCCACGATGCCGGTGTCATGACAAAATGCACAGGCTGCGTGGGTGCAATTGTCGCCGCGGTGGTCTGATCGGCGGTGGTCATGGGTCACCTCTCAAGCCGTAATGGTTGCGGGCCTGCCAACGCGCGGGATTTCTTTTTGATCCTGTAATTGCTCGTAAATTTGCCGATAGCGGCGCGCCGAAGCGGCCCAGCTGAAGTTGTGCGTCATCGCCTCGCGCTGCATTTTTGCCCATTGCCGCGGCGTGCGGAAAGTGGCAATCGTGTCCTCGATCGCCTCGGCCAGCGCGGATGCAGACTCTTCCTCGAAGACAAATCCGGTCTCCGGCGACACGCTATCCGCCAGCCCACCTGTTTTGCGAACGACGGGCAGTGTGCCATAGCGCAGGCCGTACATCTGCACCAGACCGCAGGGCTCGAACCGCGATGGGACCAGCATCGCATCGGCTCCCGCAATGATGCGATGCGCCGAAGTTTCCTTGTAATCATTCGACGCAAATACCTTGTCGGGAAATTGCTTTGCCAGCTGATGGAAGCCTTCCTCGAGTTTTTGCTCGCCCGATCCCAGCACAAACAAGGCGGCCCCCTGCTGTAAAAACGGCGGCACCGCTTCCAGTAGCATATCCAGTCCCTTCTGATGCACTAGACGGCTGGTGACACAGAATACTGGGCTGCCCTCAGCCGGGTGAATTCCTGTCAGGGCCAGCAGAGCCTCGCGGTTTCGCTGCTTGTCTTTTATGGTCTTGGAGGAATAGTTGGCTGAAAGATACTTATCGCTGGCCGGGTTCCACACGTCTTCGTCGATGCCGTTCAGAATGCCCGTCAGATCGTCTGAGCGAAGACGAAGCAGACTATCGAGCCCGCAACCGTGTTCCGGGGTTTGGATTTCACGCGCATAGGTCGGGCTGACGGTCGTTATCTCATCGGCATGCTGCAATCCGGCCTTGAGAAAACCGAGCTTCCCGTGAACCTCAAAATCCCGCTGCGACCGGTCGTCCGGAGAAATCTCCAGCGCCGACAGGATTTCCGGCGGAAACAGCCCCTGGTACGAGATATTGTGAATCGTGATGACACTCGCGGGCGGCGCATCTCGTAGCGCCTGCAGATACACTGGTATCAGCCCGCAATGCCAGTCGTTACCGTGAATGATATCGGGCTTCCAGTCGTCGTCCAGCATCCCGATTTCGGCACTCGCCCGGCAGAGGGCGGCGAAGCGCAGATGGTTGTCGGGCCAGTCCACGCCCTTTTCGTCCACATAGGGGCCGGAGCGGTGATAAAACTCCGGGATGTCCAGAGCGTAAATGACCATTCCATCGGGCAATTGCCCACGCAACATGCGAGCCGCATTCGTACCGAAATAGGAATCGAACAGGTTCACGACCTCCACCCGGGATATGTGCTCCAGCAAGGCCGGGTAGCCGGGCAGCATGAGGCGTATATCGACACCCCGCGCGCGTAGCGCTTGCGGCAACGCCGCCGCAACGTCGCCCAGACCGCCGGTCTTCACGTACGGGTACAGTTCGGCGACCGTGAAAAGGACCCGCATGTGTGGCTGAATTCTCCTCCCTTCGGGATTTGCACCGCAGCGCCAACGATTATGGCTAGGACGGGTTCCGCAATTTCTTAAAAATATATTCCGTTCAATGAATTACCGTGAAATCGGAGGGCAATCAGGCAGGAACCATCCCAACCCCCTCACGTTAGAGCCCATTATCAGAACAGGAGTTTGCCCATGTCCCAGACCGCTTCCGATGTGATGGTGGAGACGCTCTATCAATGGGGCGTTCGCGTAGTGTTCGGCATCCCGGGTGACGGTATCAACGGGATTATCGAAGCGTTTCGCAAGCGTAAGGACGATATCCGTTTCATTCAGGTCCGGCATGAAGAAGCGGCGGCATTTTCCGCAGCGGCTTACGCGAAGCTGACCGGAAAGCTCGGTGTCTGCGTCGCCACATCCGGCCCCGGCGGCATCCATCTTCTGAATGGGCTGTATGACGCGAAGCTCGACGGCGCACCTGTGCTGGCGATAACAGGTCTTCAATTCCACGACCTGATCAACACCCATACTCAACAGGATGTCGAGCTCGACAAGCTGTTCGAGGATGTCGCCTGCTACAACACCCGCATCATGGGCGCAGCGCATGTCGAGAACGTAACCGAACTAGCCTGCCGCACCGCGCTTTCCCG
>DATJGZ010000040.1:0-2605 GCA_035494535.1 Patescibacteria group bacterium
GCCAGGCGCTCCTCCTGCACCTTCTGCATGCGCTTGTAGGTACGGCGGATCTTGCCGAAAATCTCGAACACTTCGGGCAGAAGCTCGGCTTCCATGGCGGAGAGGGAAATACCCTGCTCGTCCTCGGAATCCCCGTCACCGCCCTCGCCGCCTTCAGGCTTTTCGCCCTCGGCCGCTTCCGGCTTTTTCTCTTCCGGCGGCTCCGGCTGCTCACCGTCGGTATAGGTCGCGTCAAGGTCGATGACCTCGCGCAGGAGAATATCGCCCTTCTGCAGGGCCTCGTACCAGGCGATAATGGATTCAATGGCGAGCGGGCTTTCGCAAATGCCGCCGATCATCATCTCGCGCCCGGCCTCGATGCGCTTGGCGATGGCGATCTCGCCCTCGCGCGAAAGCAGCTCGACCGAGCCCATTTCACGGAGGTACATCCTGACCGGGTCGTCGGTGCGGCCGGTGTCGTCGGAGTCGATGTTGCCGCCCGACTCGTAGCCGCCTTCTTTTTCTTCCTTGTCCTCATCGCCGTCCTCGGCCTCGTCCCCGCCTTCGATCAGCTGGATACCGACATCGGTGATGGTGGCCATCGCGTCTTCGATCTGGTCGGGGGAAAATTCCTGCGCGGGCAGCGCCTTGTTGAATTCGTCGATGGTGATGACGCCCTTGTCCTTGCCCTTCTTCACCAGAGCTTTGACGATGGTCTCAAGGTTGCCTTTAACGGCAGCGCCTTCGCGGTTTTCGTCCGCGTCTTTTTCGCCCGCTGCCTGTTGCCCGGTCTTGCTTCTTGCTGCCATAGCCATCCTTACACTGACTCCGAATCGCCCCGAAAGATTCCAAATTTAACCTTATTTATTTATAAAAATCAAAGCGCTATTTCAACTTACCCCTTTCGGCCGTCCGGCGTTCGGATATCTCCGCCTTCTGATCGAGGTAGCGCCTTGTCTCCTGCCAGCCTTCCAGCACCCGGTCGACGGGCATTTCCGACCGGGCAAAGGTCTGGCGTCCGGGGGCCGTATGGGCCATCACGACTGCCAGTTCTTCGGCAAAACCTTGTGCATTCAGATAATTCCGCAATTCCGTTGCGTCAAGGGCTTCGTGGCCGGATAACGCCGAAAGTATGGCCTGCCGAAGGGCATCCAGACGGGGGTCCTCCATCTGTAAATTGCCCAGATCCTCCTCCACCGTGTCGAAAATGGCCGGGTGGTTGATGATGGCGGCCAGCAAAGTGACCCGGGCCGAGCGCTCGTCCGCCCGGGCGCGGGGCGGCACCTTGACCACGGGCCCCGCCGGGACCTTGTCACGCCAGTTGCCCTTGCCGCGCATGGCCGTATGCTCGAATTGCTTTTTCTGCGCGGGCCGGGCAGCGAACATCTGGGACAGTTTTTCTTTCAGCGCCTGCCGGTAATAGTGCTGCACCGTGCGATCGGCGATGCGCGCCGTTTCCTCCTCCAGCGCCTTCGAGAGTCCCGCACGCGCTTCGGGCGTATCGAGCCGCCGCCCCTCGGTCAGCTTCTGCCACAAGAAATCGACCAGCGGTATCGCGCCGTCGAGCACGGTTTGCAGCGCCGTCTTGCCGTGCGCGCGCAGCAGGCTGTCCGGGTCCTGCCCCTGCGGCAGAAACGCGATCACCGCGGTGTGGTCGGGCTTGAGCATCGGCAGGAGTCGTTCGCACGCACGTGATGCCGCGCGGCGGCCCGCGTCGTCGCCATCGAAGCACAGCACCGGCGCCTTGTGCGCGGCCGGGATCATCTTCCACAGCGAGACGATCTGCTCCTCGGTCAGCGCGGTGCCCAGCGGCGCGACCGCGCCGCGGAACCCGGCCTGGAAACAGGCCATGACGTCCATGTAGCCTTCGACCACGATGACCGGCTGGCCTTCGGCTGCGGCCGTGCGCGCGTGGGACTCGCCATAGAGCATGCGGCCTTTGTGAAACAGCGGGGAATCCGAGGAATTGATGTATTTCGGCGGCTTCTGCCCATCGCGGTCGGGTGCCCGCATGTGCTCGGGCAATATCCGTCCGCCGAAAGCAACGATCCGCCCGCGCCGGTCTGCGACCGGGAAGATGATGCGCTCGCGGAAGAAACTGTACGGCTCCTTGCCGCGGTCGGAGGCGCGCACCACGCCGGACTCGATCATCTGTGCGTCGGTATAGCCGGCGGCTTTCAAATGCTTGCGCAGAAGCTGGCTGTCGGCGGGCGCGAAGCCGATGCGAAAGCTCGCCATCATCTCGGCCGACATGCCGCGCTCGATCAAATATTTTTTTGCCTCGCGCTGCTCGGGCTTCTGCAGCTGCTCGGCGAAGAAATTCGCCGCAGCGTCAGTGAGGCCGTAGATGTCTTTTTCCTTGCGCGCTTTTTCGACTTCCTGCGGCGACTGCTGCGGCACCTGCATGCCCGCCTGTGCGGCTAGAATCTCCACCGCCTCGATGAACGACAGGTTGTCGTGCTGCGTGAGGAAGCCGACCGCGTCACCGTGCGCGCCGCAGCCGAAGCAGTGATAGAACTGTTTGTCGTCGTTGACGTAGAAGCTGGGCGATTTTTCCTTGTGGAACGGGCAGCAGCCCTTGAACTCCCGCCCCGCGCGGGTGAGCTTCATCTTCCGGCCGATGATC
>DATJGZ010000041.1:0-4011 GCA_035494535.1 Patescibacteria group bacterium
AAACAAGCGTAACATCCGCACGTCGAGCGTGACGCAGGTCCGCCAGCCGATTTACAAAAGCTCCAAGCAACGCTGGAAGAATTACGATGATTTCCTCGCGCCGCTGAAGGAAGCTTTGGGAGATGTGCTGGATAAATATCCTGACTGACCGGCATTAAACGTGCGATGACAGCTTTAAGCAACAAACAGGCGCAAGCCGCGCCGGTATCGGCTCCCAACCAGGCTGTTGCGCAGGCGTATGTGCTGCATCAGCAGGCGGTCATGCTCGAGGACGAGCATCAATACGAAGAGGCGATAGCCTGCATGCTCAAGGCGCTCACGCTGGGGCCGCAAATTCCCGAGATACATCTCGAGATGGCGCTTTTGCTGCTCCGCCGGGGCGAGTTCGGCCCCGGGCTGCTCGAATATGAATGGCGCTGGCGGCTGAAGGAGCGCGCGAATCGCCTGCCACGGTTCGGTGTTCCACAATGGAACGGAATGCGGCTTCCGCGCGGACGAATTGTGTTGCATGCCGACCAGGGGGCCGGCGACAAGGTTCAGTTTTGCCGCTATATACCTATGGTCGCAGAGCGCTGCAGGGAAGTATTTGTTACCAGCGCGCCTTCGACGGCAAAACTTCTCCAGGGTGTCAAGGGCGTGACGGCCGTGACGACCGACATCCGCAAATTGCCGCCCGTTGATGTTTTCTGCACGCTGTCCAGCCTGCCGCTGGTGTTCGATACAAGGGTGGACAACATTCCCGATACGGTTCCTTATCTGAGCGTTGAGCCGGAAAAGGTATCAACGTGGAAAAGCCGTCTTGACCAATGCGTGCCCGCGGGAAGTCTCAGGGTCGGAATTTCGTGGGCCGGAAGCGCCGAACACATCAAGGACAAGTGGCGCTCGACCAGACTCGAACAGTGGTCGGACGTTCTGGGTGTTCCTGATGTCGCCTTTATTTCCCTGCAAAAAGAAGTGCCTGAGGCCGATCGCCTGCCGTTGGCATCGGAAAACCGCCTGATAGACTTCACTTCGGAATTGGGCGATTTTTCCGACACGGCGGCCCTGATCCAGAATCTCGATCTCGTACTTTCCGTTGATACGTCCGTGACGCATCTCGCCGGGGCGCTTGGAAAACCTGCTTGGGTTCTACTCCAGTGGGTGCCCGACTGGCGCTGGCTAATGGACCGCGAGGACAGTCCGTGGTATCCGACGATGCGGCTGTACCGGCAGGAGGTAAAGGATGATTACTCCAGGCCTCTGCAGCGAATCGCCCACAATTTGCGGAACTTTTGCACAACGGCATCCAGAAAATCGGTTAGATAAAAATGTCGAAAGGTGAGGCGATGACCGCAGACAATGTTTTACCGAAGCCGCAAGCCATTTTCCGGCAGGCAATGTCCTCAATGCAGTCTGGAAACTGGCCGCGAGCGGTTGCGTGTCTCGATGCCGTCCTCAGGTTCCGGCCTAACGCGCCCATGGTGCATTTCTACCGCGGACTTGCGTTATATGAATTAAGACGATTTGAGGATTCGCTTGCCAGCTATGATCGCGCGATTGCCCTGAAGCCTGACCATCCCGAAGCTCATAGCAATCGGGGCAATGCTCTGCAGGAGCTGAAACGGTTGCCGGCGGCAGTCGCCAGCTATGATCGCGCAATTCAGTTGAAGCCGGATTTCGCGAGCGCATATAGCAATCGCGGTTTTGCGTTCCTGACGATGGGAAGGCTCGAGGAGGCGCTTGCCAGCTGTGAGCGCGCCATTGAATTGGAGCCCAATTATGCGCAGGCCTTTATAAATCGGGGATCAATTCTAACCAGACTGGACCGGCCTGAGGAAGCGTTGGCCAATTACGATCGCGCCCTGGAACTAACGCCGGGCCACGCGGATATATATTTTGGGCGCGCTCTGGTGCTTGCGGCGCTTAAGCGTTTGGACGACGCTATCGCCTCGTTTGATCGTGCAATCGAATTAAAGCCGGATTATGCCGACGCATACTGGGGGAAGTCGTTTGTTGCTCTCCTTCGGGGCGACTACGAAGAGGGCTGGAAACTCGAAGAATGGCGCCTGAAAGGCGATTTATATAAAGAATCGGGAAAACAATACCAGAAGCCCCGCTGGACACGGCAGTTCAAGACCGCCGATGCCAATTTGCCAAAAACGCTAATGATCTATGCAGAGGCCGGGCAGGGCGATGCAATCCAGTACGCCCGTTATATACCGATGCTGAAAGAACTGGGCATTAAGCCGGTTCTCGAGGTCCCGTCGTCGCTTTCGAAGCTGATATCGACGCTGGATTCTGATATTACTGTTGTCGAAAGATCCCAGCCATTGCCGGATTTCGACCATTTCTGCGCCATTGGAAGCCTGCCTTATCTTTTCGATACAAGGCTTTCGACCGTTCCAGCGAAATTCCCGTATCTTTATGCCGACGCGGAAAAGAAGAATAAATGGAAAGAAAAGCTCGGCAACAAAACGAATCCTAGGATTGGCTTGGTCTGGTCGGGTCAAGTCAGTAGAAGGATCGATACGAGTTCGGCAAAGAACCGGAGTATGCCGCTACGCGTTCTGGAGCCGATCCTCGGACTTCCGTTGGAATTTCATTCATTGCAGAAGGATATCCGGCCTGATGACGTGCCAGTTTTATCCCAATTCGATATGATCCACGACCATCGCGCGGATCTGGGCGATTTTTCTGACACCGCAGCACTGGTGGAGAATCTCGATCTGGTCATTACGATTGATACTTCTGTCGCACACCTTGCGGGTGCATTGGGCCAAAAACTCTGGGTTATGTTGCCTTTCTGTACGGACTATCGCTGGACTATGGAAGAAACTACCACCCCGTGGTATCCGGCGGCATCTTTGTTCAGGCAGCCGGCCCCGGGCGACTGGAAAAGCGTTGTTTCGGCGGTCGCGCAGCAATTGAAAAAATTCAGCATCTCATAGGGGCGAAAACTCTCTTTATCGTTGACGCGCGCCCCATTTTCCTACATAACCACTAGGAAATATAGGAATTCTATCTAATGCTGTCTATGAAGACCAAATATGCGCTTAAAGCGCTGATCGTTCTCGCAGGAAGCGAGGAAGGTCGCATGCAGGCGCGTGCTATTGCCAAGGCGGCAAATATTCCGGGCAAGTTTCTGGAGGCCATCCTGACCGAGTTGAAAATGCGCGGCGTGCTGGACAGCCGACGAGGCGCGGATGGCGGGTTTACATTGGCGCGCGATGCAAGCAAAATCATGGCCGGCGACATCATTCGAATTATGGATGGGCCGTTGGCGCCTATCCGCTGCGCTAGTATGACCGCCTATAAACGCTGCGACGATTGTCCCGACGAGGCGCGCTGCGCCCTGCACGGCCTGATGCGCGAAGTACGCGAAGCCATGTCGGGCGTGCTCGATAAATGTTCCATCCATGACCTAGCCCGCGAAGAAACCGTTTTTTGACCTGAAAGGAAATAATCATGAAAAAGCGCGTAATATTTTCTGCTTTTATCACTGTATTAATGACAACCGCATCTCCGGTTCCGGCTTTTGCGGTCGATGATGCGACTGTCGCCAAGTTGGTCGCCCGCATCGACGCGCTAGAGAAAGAAGTTGCCGATCTTAAGGCGGAAAAGAAAGAGGCGGCGGTCGCGCAAAAGGCCGACGCCCAGCAGGCGGCACAGGTCTATAGTCGCCGGCCGGTGTCGGCCAAGGCGACGACCGAGGCGGCGTCCGCAAATTGGGCCGCGACAATGGCTCCGGCCGCCGGCGATTCTGCCAAGAATTCCAGTGATGGACTCAGCGTGAAGCTGGACAAAACCGGCCTTTCGGTCAAAAACGCGGAAAACGATACATTGATGCGTGTGCACGGCTTCATACAGGCTGACGCCCGGTTCTTTCCAAGTGACGATGATAACAATGCCAATGACACGTTCGAGCTTCGCCATGCGCGCCTGATCGTCGAGGGCGGGTCTCATGGCTTTTTCTACAATCTGACGCCCGACTTCGGCAGCTCGGCGGTTGTGCTGATGGATGCATTTGTCGGC
>DATJGZ010000042.1:0-17293 GCA_035494535.1 Patescibacteria group bacterium
ATGGTGCAGAAGGGAAAATTCGCCGCCTGCGCCGCCGCCGTCGCGGTAAGCGCGTTGAAAAGCGTCGATTTACCGACGTTCGGAAGACCCACAATGCCGCAGTTGAAACCCATATAAACGACCTTTCCTTACAGGCGGTGAGAATATAATGTAATTATCTTTGGTATCAAATAATTAAATATAACGCTGGCCGAATGGTGAAAGACAGTCACAGCAAACTCGAGATCGCGCTGATCGGCTGCGGCAAGATGGGGGGCGCGATGCTGCGGGGCTGGATCAAGGCCGGCATCCTGGGCCACGCGCACGTCATGGAACCGTCAGCCCTGCCCTCCGACCTGAACCGCCCGGATATATCCGCATATTCGGACGCCGCGGCGTTTAGCAAAGCGAAGCCGCGCATGGATGTGTGCGTTCTTGCGGTCAAGCCGCAGATCATGGAAGATGTCTGCCTGTCGATGCGCGACGCCGTACCGCAAGATGCATTGCTGCTATCGGTGGCCGCCGGACGAACCATTATTTCCTTCGAAAAGATTTTTGGTACGGGCCGTCCGATTGTCCGTACGGTGCCCAACACCCCGGCCGCGATCGGCCGCAGCATGACGGTCGCCGTCGCCAATCGAAATGTTTCTCCCCTGCAAAGAAAGCAATCCAACCTCATTCTTGAATCGATCGGGCTCGTCGAGTGGGTCGACGACGAGGAACTGATCAACGCCGCCACCGCCGTTTCCTCGAGCAGCCCGGCGTTCTTCTATCTGCTGGTCGAGACACTGGCGAAGGCGGGCGAGAAGCACGGTCTGGCTCCGGAGCTTTCGATGAAACTGGCACGGCAGACACTTATCGGCTGCGCGGCCCTCGCCGACCATGACGCGGGGACGTCCGCCGAACAGCTTCGCAAGAATGTCACCAGCCCCAACGGCACGACCCAGGCCGCCCTGAATGTCCTGATGGGCAACCCCGGCCTTGCGGAGTTGATGGATCAAGCCGTTACCGCCTGCGTTAACCGCGCCCGCGAACTCAGTCGCTAAGTCATTGTTATTAATCAAAAGGCATCACCCCGCCTTTAAGTGATTATTAATAATTCATGCGTAAGATTAGGGTAAATAAAATTCGATGGGGGTGTTCTATATATGGCGCCGAAAAAAGATCAAGTCCCTGGCCCGACACCGGGAGCACAGCCGGTGGATCCCAACAATCCCGATAACGGCGAAACCGCCGGCGCCGGCGTGACGAAAAAGAAGCCGCCGCAGCAACCGACTGATGACCCCGCCAAAAAGCCCGTTCAGGTCGAGCAGTTCGGCCGGATGGTTATCGATCCCACCAAGCTCGCAAGCGACGAAGAACTCGCAAAGCTGCCGCGCACAAATCTTTGGACGGAACTGACGACCGGCGATCCGAACGCCAAGCCGCCCAAGCTCCCGCGCATTAATCCCGATGACCAGAATAAACTTCACCCGGGCACCAAGACTTTCCTGCAGAGCCTCGACTGCGTCCATTATCCGGGCGACAGCGGCATGCTCGCCATTTACGACAAGACCAGCACGGGCGTTTACAAAGACAAACCAATCCTCGATTTGACGGCTGGCAATATCGTCTCCATCCATAGGGAAGGCGACATCAACGATCCCACTTACCAGAAGAGCGCCGAACACACCGCCGCCGTGCTCAAGGGCGCGGTGTTGGCCAAGATGACGAACCAGCCGCCGGGCACGTCGAAAACGCAGGCGACGGTGGTTATCGATACGCCGGCAACCGAGTCGGGCGGAAAACCCTCGCTGAGCAAACTGATCATGGCTTACGCGGCCGAGAAAACCGGCCTGCACGCCGTCGGCAGCGACGGCAACAAGATCGATACGTCGGCCCTGCCCCCGGAGGTCAGGACGCAGATGGACACGCAATGGGACAAGATGAAGGGCGACTACGGCTTTAAGTCCCCGACCGAGGCCTTCAATCCGGTCGCGAATCCGCCGCCCAATGGCGCGTCACCCGCTGCGAAAATCGATCCGAAGCAGCCTTTGTCGGACAAGCAGATCGCCGACAACGCGATTGCGAAAGCAAGCCAGCGTTGGGCCAACAGCGATGTCAAGTTTGACGACCGGGCCAGCGTTTACACTCATCTTTTGGATTGGGCTGGTAAGCTCGATACGGGTAAGAATACGCCGGAAGCGAAAGCAGCCAACCATCTGCACACCGCGCTCGCAAGCGGCGGCGGAAATATGGACTCGGCAGCAATCGTCAAGGCGGTGACCGACTATCAAACAGAACTGAAGAATGGTGGAGTTAAGGCGGATGCCGGCGGTGGAACCGTCGAAGACATCAGCATGACGACGCAGGCCTTCGCGGCGAAAAATAATATCGCGGGCGTTGACACGAAGCTGTATCACCAATACCAGCCGTCCGACGGCCTGACCAACGAGCAAGTGGGTATAACCACGACAGCTCCTGCGGTCGTACCGCCGCCGACGCCGGGCGCCGCGCCGAAACAGTAACTGAGCAACAATTAAGATAGGGGGACTCCATGGCGACTCCCGCCACGACACAGCCGGCGACGGATCAGAACAACGGTCAGTCCGGTGTGAAAACCCCGCAGCCGCAGACGATTGTCTCTGGCTCTAGCGCCACGGCCGAGACGCCGGTCATCGACAGCGACATCGCCTCGAAGAAACAGCAAGACCTCTTGGAGCTTGCCCGCAAAAAGAAGCTTCTGGATGAAGAGGCCATTAAAAAGCTCTCCGCGTCCGACCGCCAATGGCTGAACGGCCTCAAGGCGGCCGAAAATACAAGCGGCGCAGTGACGGTCTTCGGGGCCGACGGCAAGCCGGTGGCCCACGTTACCGATCAATGCATCGGGATTGCCCTCGAGGGCGGAAGCGGGAGCGATCACGATATACAGGTCACCCTCCAAAGCGCCGTCCTCGCCAAAGCCAAGTTCGGCGACACCGAACAACACGTCAGCGCCAACAGCGAAATGAATCTGCTGATGATGGCCAAAGCGGCGGAATTGAGCGGACTGAAGATAGACAACGCTCCCAAGGCCGGAGAAACCCTGAACGACAAATACCCGGAAGTCGCAAAGCGCATGGAGCAACAATGGGCCGCCATGCACGGACAGAAACCGGCCGCCGGGTTTGACGATGCGCCGGTGCCTGAAATCAAGGCGAAGGACCTCGCCGACGCCGTCAAGTCCGGGAAACCGCTACTGCTTGAGGTGACGTCAGAGAATTGTCAGTGGTGCGAGAAGGAAAAACCGGAAATCGCCCGGATCGCCGCCCAGACTGGCGGTAAGGTGCAGGTCGCCAAGATCGACATCAATGAGCTCAACGACTATATCAGCCATCTCGACGACAAGGACCCGCTCAAGAAAAAGCTGAGCGACATCCTCCACAACGAGCGCGACCCGTTCGGCGTGCCCGCCGTCGCCGTTTTCGAGAACGGCAATATGAAGAACATGAAATCGGGTTACCAGACGGCGGACCAGATCCGCCAGTTCGCCAATGGCAACCTTTCCGCCGACAATGCCCTGCCGGCGCCCTCCACGTCTGCGTCGGTCAGTTCATCGCCGCGGCTCAATAACGGCGGCTAGAGTCCCGTTATTTCTTTTCCGCTACTCCCCGGCCACCGGTTCCGAGGCCGATCTCTTTGGCAAGGCGGCTGCGCTGGCGCGCGTAATTGGGCGCGACCATCGGATAATCCGCCGGCAGGCTCCAGCGCTCACGGTATTGTTCCGGAGTCATTCCATAGGCCGACTTGAGGTGCCGCTTGAGCATCTTGAGCTTTTTGCCGTCCTCAAGACAGACGATGTATTCGGGGTTCACCGATTTTTTGACCGGCACCGCCGGCTGCGGCCGGTCCGCGCCTGTTTCCTTGCCGGAACCATCAAGACCCGCGAGCGTCTGGTAGACCTTCTGGATGACCGTCGGAATTTCCTCCGACGCGACCTGGCTGTTGCCTAGATGTGCGGCAACAATTTCAGTTGTGAGCGCAAGAAGGTTTTGGTGGTCTTTTGTCTCGGCCATGACTTGGTTCTCCCTTATCTTTATTTTATATCAGCCGCCCCGTAATGAAATTGCTAACGCGATTAAAGTATAAGTTCGATTCGGACCAGTAATCGCAAATAATGGACTTTCGATCTGCCAGTAACTCCCGGCCAAAAAAAGCAATAAAATTTCCATAATATAATTTTCATAATAATATCAATTTCGTACTGCAAAAAAGACATATCCATTCGCCGAAACGTGTTGCGGCGCAATATAGCGAGTGATTGCAACGAGATTTGTGAAATGAAACAATCGCTCTCAAGCAAAAAGCGGGAGAAAAGTTGTGGCGGTAATCACCGCCGCGGCGCACCAAAAACAGGACATAAAGGAATAACGGCGCGATGCTTAAGGCCAAGTTCAGAGCGAAAACCACCCCCGCCGCGCAAAGACCGGCCACGCCGATGGCTGAAAAGCTGACAGGCTCTCTGACCGAAAACGGACAGTCTATCCAAAAGGCGACAACGGCCGACTGGTATCATGCGGTTGCCAAAATCCTGCACCAGAAGCTACTCCAGTCATGGGAGGATACCTGGCAACGGCAGGCGACCGGCAAGCGCGCCAATTACCTGTCTCTCGAATATCTCCTCGGCCCCAATACGCAGACGGCGATGGACGCCGCGGGTTTAAGCGACGACATCTGCAATGCGCTGGTCGGATTGGGCGCCGATCCCAACGAAGTCGTCAAATACGAACTCGACCCCGGCCTCGGCAACGGTGGACTCGGCCGCCTTGCGGCCTGCTTCCTCGACAGCGGCGCCAACCTCCATTTGCCCATGGCCGGCTACGGCCTTTTCTATCGCGAAGGCTTTTTCAAGCAGAAGATTGTCGATGGCCGGCAGACCGAGGAAGAAGACCACTGGACGCGTGATGGCAACCCGTGGGAAGTCCGCTGCGAGCAAGCTCCCTATACCGTCAAGTTCTTCGGCCGGCAGGATACGCCGTCGCAGGATCGATACACGTGGGCCGGGGCGAAAGAGGTCAAGGCATACGCGCACGACCTCATGGTCCCGAGTTATGATGGCAGGACCGTCAATAACCTGCGCCTGTGGGACGCCGACCTGAATGGGTTCAACTTCGATAACGAAGAGCAGAAGGAGCTTCTCTGGAAGCTGAATTACCGCCTCTATCCCGACGATTCCAACGACAAGGGCAAAAAGCTGCGCCTGATGCAGGAATACTTCTTCACCAGCCTGTCGCTGCAGGATACGGTCGCGCGGCACCTCAATATGGGCAAGCCGCTGGAGCAACTGGCCGAAACGGCTGCGATCCAGATGAACGACACACACCCAGCCATCGCGGTGGCCGAGCTCATGCGCCTGCTGGTCGACGAACACGGCATGGAATGGAACAAGGCGCGCGACATCACGCGCAACGTCTGCTTCTACACGAACCACACGCTGATGCCCGAAGCGCTGGAGAAGTGGGACATCAACCTGATGAAGGAAGTCCTGCCGCGTCACGTCGGGATCATCGAGGAGCTGAACAGAAACCTGCTGGCCGAAGCCGACAGCAAGCTGCAGGGCGAATCTAAAGATAAAAAGGATGCCGTTAAAAACCGCATCGAAGTCGTCCATTGGGACGAAGGCGCCAAGAAAACCTATATCCGCATGGGTCACCTTGCCGCCTTCCATAGCAAGCAAGTCAACGGCGTCTCGATCATGCACTCGCTCCTTGTCAAGAACGAGTTGTTCCCCGACCTCGTGAAGATACGCGGCGCCGACGTGCCGACAAATAAAACCAACGGCATCACCCCGCGTCGCTGGCTGGTGCAGGCGAACCCGGATCTTGCGAACCTGGTCACCGAAGCCATGGGCAACGACGAATGGATCACCGATCTGCCCACGATCGACAAGGGCCTCGAGCAGGCGCAGTATAATCCGGGCTTCCGCACGGCCTTTGCCGATATCAAGCGCCAGAACAAGCAAAACCTCGCCGACATGGTCAAGGCAATGGGGGGCCCGACGCTCAAGGCCGATGCGCTCTACGACATCCAGATCAAGCGCTTCCACGAATACAAGCGCCAGTTCATGAATATCCTGCACACGGTGGCGCTCTATCAGGACATCCTCGAGAACCCTGACAAGCCGCGCCCGGATACCGTCAAGATTTTCGCCGGCAAAGCCGCGCCGAGCTATGCGGTCGCCAAGGAGAACATCGAGCTCGCCAACTGGCTGGCCGGCAAGATCAACAATGACAAGCGCATCGGCGACAAGCTGAAGGTCGCCTTCATCGAGGACTACAATGTCTCGAAGGCGCAGGTCATCGTGCCGGCGGCGGATCTCTCCGAGCAGATCTCGCTCGCGGGTACGGAGGCGTCGGGCACCAGCAACATGAAGTTTACCCTCAACGGCGCGCTGACCATCGGCACGCGCGACGGCGCCAATGTCGAAATCGGCGAGCGCGCCGGCGAGAACAACATATTCTTCTTCGGCAAGACCGTCAGCGACGTCGAACGGCTGAATAGGCAAGGATATAATTCCAAAACACTCATCGAGCAGGATCTCCGCCTCAAAAAAGCGCTGATATTCCTTCAGGACACGCCCTTCGCCAACCTCGCGAACGAGGTGTTTGACGGCGACCACTGGAAAATCGCTGCCGACTTCCAGGATTACTGGGACAAACAGGAAGAAGCGCGTAACATGTATATGAACCGCCCGGCTGAATGGCTGACCAAATCGATCATCAATACCCGTGCGGGCGCACATTTCTCGAGCGACGATACGATTCGCGGTTATGCCCGCATGTGGAACATCCGGCCGACCGCCGCGGCGCCGATCCGCCGCATCGCTAACGAAAACCGTATCGAAAATCCTAGTATCTCACCCGCCTGATTTCGTTAATTGTCCCTGCGTTAATTCGCTATTCGGCGGCTGGTACCATTTTTCCTTTTTGGAATATTCGTCTGGGACGCTAGATTAATCGGCAGTACCAACGTCGATTATTTCATGGCAGTGACTATTCCACGCACCTCCTATTTCATCTGCACGACCCGACGGTCGGGAAGCTGGCTGCTCGCCGGCGGTCTTGAGGATACGCGCGTCGCCGGCCATCCGAGCGAATGGTTCAACGATCAGGAGGAAAAGATCTGGTGCGAGCGCTGGGGCCTCCCCTATCCCCATGTCGATTACAAGCGGTATTTGGACAAGGTGCGCGAGGCCGGCATGGCGGGGACCGACATCTTCGGCGCCAAATGCCTTGGCGTCAATCTCTTGGATCTGGCGCCGAAACTTGGCGCGATTGCAAAATATCACGGTCGTCCGATTGCAGAGGTCTTGCCTGAAATATTTCCGAACCTTCGATATATCTGGTTAACGCGGGAGGACCGGGCACGGCAGGCGATCTCGCTTTACCGTGCCATCCAGAGCGGCCATTGGTTCGACCTCGAAGGTCACATCAACGCGCCCGCACCGAAGCCGCAGTTCGACGCTGCGGAGATTTGGAAGTGCGAATGCGAGATCAGGGATCTCGACAACATGTGGCACAGGTTCTTTCACGATGCAGGGATTGACCCGTTGCCGGTTGT
Organism: Patescibacteria group bacterium; assembly: GCA_035494535.1. Lineage (GTDB taxonomy): Bacteria > Pseudomonadota > Alphaproteobacteria > Micavibrionales > Micavibrionaceae > JACQIJ01. The sequence continues at coordinate 7,558 of DATJGZ010000042.1, forward strand.
TTACGAAGAACTGGCCGAGAACTATGAGGAGACGGTTCGCAACGTTCTGCGCTTTCTCGATGTACCGACTGCGGATACTGTGAATATAACCCCCCCGCGATTCAAAAAGCAGTCCGACAGCACCACCGATGACTGGGTTGAGCGCTATCGGCTATTCAAGATCAATAACAATTTGCGCTAGGCGGTCCGGCTGCTGCCGCGGGAATTCCATTTGCCGGGTTTCATGTTATCCGGCGGCGTCACGTACTCATTCGCCATCAGGCGCACCCAGACGGTGCGCCAGAATTTCATGCCTTCCGGATCATTGAGGGCAATGCATTCATTCAGGAATTCCTGCGCCATCTGGTAGGGTGCCAGTCCCTTTCGCCGCGCGGCGGCCGCGATCCTGCGCTCCGCCTTATCGATGGAATCCCTTCCTGAATAGATTGATCGTGCCATGATGTTACCTACCCTGTTTTTTGTTGATTATGGGGTTCCAACGCGGTGAGCGCACGACCGGTTCCCCGCCAAGACGTTGAGAGCATTAGCAATTGTGATCCGCGTCACAAATATTCGCGAGATCTAAATTTGACGTATTCGCGGATTTAGTCCTATTCTCCGTTTTTTTAAGGAGATTGAAATGCCCTATCAAAAATCGATCGAACTTCTGACCGGCGATTACACGCGCGCGCTCAGCGTCGCCGAACGCTTCAACATCAACAGCGGCGCGCGGCCCTATCGCCGCGTCCGCGCCTCGCTGACGCAGGCGATCGACTTTGCTCTTTCGCTGACCAATGAGGTCAAACAGGGAAACACGATCGACGTCGGCAGCGTCCATGGATCGGACACGTTCCTCGACAAAGCGAAGGCGCTTGAGATCGCGAGGCAAAAGGAGCGCACCGCTTACCTCACCGGTACGGTCGCGGTCGACGTGTCGCAGCGCGACCTCGGCAGGCTTGCCACGATCCGTAAGGCCTTCAATCTCGGCTCGGACCGGCAGGCGGCGACACTGGCCGTCCGGCTTTACCAGTCGGCGTGCGACAACCTCTGGCGCGGCAACAGCTTCAGCATCGAGGAAAGAGGCGGAACATACCGCTCGCTGGATACCGACAAGCTGCGCGAGAAGCTGACGTTTAAGTATTAATATAGTTGCGGTTACGGCGCGGGTGCGGGCCCTTTGGGCACCTGCACGCCGCGCGCTGCGAGCTGCTCGACCGTCAGCTTCGTGTGGCAGGCGGCCTCGGTATTGAATCTGTCCCTGAAGTAGATGTCGCGGTACAGGCCCTTGTCTTCGACCTTCGTAACGATCGCCGGGTTGAGCAGCCCTTCGGTATCGGATGCGTCCAGAATGTCGGACTTTCCCTTCAGCGCGGCGGCAAGCGCGGGCGGCGGCACGAGCTCGGGCGCGAAGATTTCGATGGGATCGTCAAATTTCCGGATCTGCGCCGACACCATGAAGGTCGGCACATCGGCCAGCCCCGGCAGCCGCGCCTTGTAGTCCGCCAGTGTCAGACCTTCGACGATCATGCTGTCGTCGGCGCCCGGCTTGGACGGATCGTTGATGTCAAGCAGCACCATGTCGGGCTCGCCCAGCTGCAGGATGGTTTCGATCTTCGCAGCCTCGCTGAACGCAATCGTCAGCGTCGCCGGCGCGGTGGGAAACCCCTCGACCTCTTTCGGCGTCAGTGTCAGGCCGTTGCTGTCGATCGATGCCTTGAAGAAATGCATGCCTGCCTCCGCATTGCGCGACGTTTCGCCGCACTGTGCGAGGCGGAATTTCAGGGGTCAAATACTATCAGGATAGATTCAGGCGGAACTTCAAGAATATCCAACTTCGTCGCGCGCAACTATGATCGTCAGCCCGTGCCGGTCGAACCAAACCCGCCCTTGCCGCGCGCGGTCTCGTCGAGATTCGCGGCTTCCTGCCATTTCACCTGCGTGTAGGGCGCGATGACCATTTGAGCCACGCGCATACCGCGCTCGACGGTGAAATTATCCCGGCCGTGATTGATGAGAATGACGCCGACCTCGCCGCGATAGTCGGCGTCGATGGTGCCGGGTGAATTCAGAACCGTGATGCCGTGCTTGAGTGCCAGGCCCGAGCGCGGGCGCACCTGGGCCTCGTATCCCGGCGGCAAGGCGATCGAGATGCCCGCCGGAATCAGCGCGCGGTCGCCCGGTTTGAGGACAAGCGGGTCCTTAACCGCCGCGATCAGATCCATCCCCGCCGCGTGCGCGGTCGCGTAGGATGGGAAGTCCAATCCCTGCCCATTCGTCGTCGTCGTTACCGGGACTGTAAGGGTCTTCGTGCTCATCTTTCTTTACTCCGCTGCCCTGCTGGACGCGCCGCTGGTCAGCCATAAGGCGATGTGGTCCGCCAACAGTCCGGCGATATGACGCTTTGTGCCCTGCCATTGTAGTTCCCCCTGTTTTTGATTTTCCAACAGGTAAACATGATTCTCGTCGCTGCCAAATATTTTTTTGGCGCCCGCTACCTCGTTGGCGATTATCCAGTCGCACCCCTTTGATTTCATTTTCGCTCTCGCGTTTTTCAACAGGTCGCCAGTCTCGGCGGCGAAGCCTATGACAAGTTGCGGGCGTTTTTTTCCCGGCTTTGACAGAGTGGCGAGGATGTCGGGATTTTCTTTCAGTTTCAAAGATGGTGGCGCGCCGGACTTCTTGATCTTTTTTTCCGCAACGTCGGCCGCCGCCCAGTCCGACACCGCCGCGGCGCCCACAAAGATATCCACAGGCAGTTGCTTCTGGCACACCGCCAGCATCTGCGCCGCGGTCTCCACATGAATGACATTAACGCCCGCAGGATCGGGGATATTTACCGGCCCGGTGACGAGCGTTACCTCCGCGCCACGCGCGCACAGCGCCTCGGCGATGGCATGTCCCTGTTTGCCCGACGAGCGGTTGCCGATGAAACGCACCGGGTCGAGCGGCTCGAAGGTCGGGCCGCTGGTCACAAGCGCCTTAAGCCCGGCGAGTTTTCGGTTTTGCAAAAAAAAATCGGAGATCGCGGCGAAGATGTCTTCGGCTTCCGCCATGCGGCCCATGCCGGTCTCGCCGCAGGCCATGTCGCCGGGCGCGGGGCCGATCTGCAATACGCCGCGTTGTTGCAGCGTCGCGATGTTGGCCTGCGTCGCCAGGTGCTCCCACATCATCGGGTTCATCGCGGGCGCGATCATCACCTTCTTGTCGGTAGCTAACAGCGTCGTGGTGGCGAGGTCGTTGGCCATCCCCGCCGCCATCTTGGCGATGATGTCGGCGCTCGCAGGTACGACGACCACGAGGTCAGCCTCACGCGAGAGGCGGATATGCCCCATCTCCGCCTCATCCTTGAGCGAGAACAGGTCGGTGTAGACGGGCTCGTTGGAAAGGGAAGCCACGCTCAGAGCCGTGACGAACTGCGCGCCGCCGTCGGTGAGGATGCAGCGAACCTTCCCGCCGTCGCGGCGGATCAGGCGGATCAGCTCGAGCGCCTTATACGCCGCGATGCCGCCGGAAATAATCAGCAGAACCGATTTTCCGTTCAGTGCGCCCATGCGCCTTCCCTCAAAAAGCAAGCCCCGGTGTTATACACCGGGGCCGCATGATTGTTAACAAAATAGCGGTTACTGAGCCGGTGAAGGCGCCGGGGCTGGGGCTGGAGCCGGTTCACCGCCGGTCGTACCCGTATCCGGAGTGGCGCCGCTGGACATGGTGTTGTCCGTGCTGGAACCGGTTTCACCCGAGTCCTCGCCCTCGTCCTTCATGATTGTGGTGCCGGTGCCGGCATCCGGGGGCATCGCCTTCTCGTCCGTCGGTGCCGGGGCGACTTTTGCTTCGGCCGGAGCCGCCGCCGGGGTGCCGGCTGCCGGCTCGACGCCGCTGACGGCGTTAGCGCTGAATTGAGCGCCCTCAGCCTGCGCACGCGGATGGTTTCCATAAAGAATATAAGTGGCGATCAGGCCGGTCACCATGACCGCTACCGCCGGCATAACGCTTTTCACAAGGATTCCAAAGCGCTGCTTGAATTTCTCACTCATAACGAACCTCACGGGTAAGAGTCCAAAAGCCGGATTCTCATCCGGCTATTATAATTTAGGGCGAAATGGGGGTATTTGGCAAGTTTTTGCGATATTTAGTCAGCGGCGCGGCGTCGGCGCGAACGTCTGCGGCACAGGGAGTTTCGCAGCTTCACGGACCAATAACTGGGTCGGCTCATCCCGGTTCGCCAGCGTCGCGCGGATGACCTCGCTGACCGTGGACTGCGGCAGCCGCGCCTTCAGCAGATTGAACGACGTCTCCTGGCCGCGATCCAGCGCCTCCACCAGCCCCGCCCGCAGGGCAGCCTCGCCAAAGGGCACCGTTTTCAGCAGCTCATCGACCGTTGCCGCGTTATGGACCGCCAGCGCGAGCAGGCCCGCCTTCGTCGCCTCGTCCGGTTCGGCCAGCGCCCGCAACCGCATAAAGCTCTCAAGGTGGTCGTTGCTGACCGCGGCTTTCTGCGCCTGCATCACATCCGTCGGCGCGAACGATCCGTGCTCGATCACCCAGGGCAGAAGGTCGGGCCGGCCGCGCGCCGCGTCCACCAGCGCCTCGAAACCGACCTTCGCGCCGTGCGCCTTGGCCACTTCGAGGATTTCGACCGTACCTTCCTTGTTGATGATGCCGCCGATCAGATAGCTCTGGACCTGCGATGAATCCTTGTCGAGCAGCAGGCTCAGTATCTCAGGATGTTGCTGCACGATGGCGGCGCCGCCGGTGGTCCAGTCGAACTTCGCGCCGCGGTCGAGCAGCGCCTTGGTCATCTCCGCGTCCCCCGCGTAAACCTGCGCGAACAGCTCCGCGTTGAGGCCGGTTTTCTCGGCGCCGAAGATGTCGATCACCTTCAGGCCCGCCTGCGGATGGCCGTTTTCGATCAGGATCACGCCGCCGGAATTATGCGTCAGCGCGCCGGCGGCGAATAGCACCCCGGCGACAGCGGTGAATACCGCCGCCAGTTTCATCTTCCTGTCTGAATTGTTCTTCGCCATATCTTTTCTACACCTTCACGCCCTGATGGATGGCGACGACGCCGAAATCGAGGTTCGTGTAGCGGCACTGCGACAGGCCCGCCGCCGCCATGCGCCGTACCAGCTGCTTTTGCGGCGGGAACTTGCGGATGCTCTCGACAAGATATTGGTAGCTCTCGCGATCCTTCGCCACCGCCGCGCCAATCCGTGGGATCACATTGAACGACCACGCGTCATATATCTTCGCGATGAACGGTTCCTCGACGCGGGAGAATTCGAGGCAGAAGAATTTTCCGCCCGGCTTCAATACGCGAGCGGCCTCGGCCAGCGCCTTGTCGATGTGCGTGACGTTCCGCAGCCCAAAGGCAATCGTATAGAGATCGAAACTTTCGTCGTCGAACGGCAGATCTTCTGCGTTCGCCGGCACCCATTCAAGGGCGAGCCAACCGCGGTCGATGGCGCGGTCGCGCCCCACGCGCAGCATCTCTTCGTTGATGTCCGAAACGGTGACCTGCGCGCCTTTGCGCTTGAGACGAAACGCTATATCCCCGGTGCCACCTGCGACGTCGAGACACTTCATGCCCGGCCGCGGCCGGATCTGGCGCACGAAGCGGTCCTTCCACAGGCGGTGCCGCCCGCCCGACATCAGATCGTTCATCAGATCGTATTTGTCGGCGACGGAATCGAACACGCCGCGCACGAGATCGGTTTTCTCGCGCGCCGAAACCTTGCGTGTACCGAACCATTCGCGTTCAGGGTTTTGCATGACGCTTTCTAGCACGAAACGCCGAAAAAAAGATACTTACATCGTCGGCGGGGTTGGCGGCGGCGTGGAGGTCGGCGGCGGCTGTTTCTTTTCTTCGTCCAGCACGGCCTCAGCGACTTCAGGCGTCGCTTCAACGTTCTCCTTCGGCGCGGGCAACAGCCTGGCGGGAACCTCGATCGGCTGTGAGCCGTCCGGCACGACTTCGGCGTCGATAATCTCGCCCGCTTCCGCCACGGCCCCGTCCGCTTTCGCCTCGCGGATGCTCTTGATGTGCTTGGCGCGGTTGACCACCTCGCGGCGGTGCTTGCCGAGCGCCACGACAATGTCGCCCCAGACATTGATCGACGTCTGCAGCATATCCAGCAGCCGGTCGCCCGGCGTCACCATATTGTAAACTTCCTGAATCGCCCCGGTCGCAAGGCCGGTCAGGCCGAGGACGGGCGCCAGCAGCGTGAGATTCGACGCCGGTTCGCCCGGCACGCCATAGCCGTGCAGCGCGATCATCGCGCCGACGGCGACCGTGCGCGCGATGCCCATGTTGTAGCCGAACATCCGGTTGGCCGCGAACACGGTCGTGCCGAGGTATTGCGACGTGCCCAGCATGTTGAAGTTGGCGCTCAGCGACGTAACCGACTCGCGGGTCTTGCGCGACACGCCCAGCGTCTTCAGAGTTTCCAGCGTGGTCGGGATGGTGGCGACGCCGGACGACGTGCTGAACGCCGTGCCGATGTTCTTGGCGACGGCCTTAATGCCCTTCCAGTCACGCACGCCGTAGCCATAGAGCGCCGTCGACAGTCCCGCCGCGCAGATGCCCATTCCCAGCAGCACAGTCTCGTAATAGCCGGCATAAGCCTCGAGTGGTCCTAAGAGTCCCTTGCTGAACGTGTTCGCCATCATGAGCGCGATGGCCGGCGCGCCCGCGTAGTTCATATAGTTGGTGAAAAGCTTGTGGGTCACATCGGACGCCGTTGTCTCCGCCCAGTGCCCGGCCTTGACCACGGCGCCGCTGGCCTTGTCGAAGAATTTTGACAGTCCGGTTTTCACCGCGTCCCCGGATTGTTCGGCCGCGGATTTCACTCTGGCCTTGGCCATTTTGTAGAGGCCGGCGGCGGCGACGCCACCCGCCATGACATGCATGACGTACTCGAACGGGCTGAAGTGTCCCTTATGCGCGCCCGTCGCCACAACGGCGTCCTTCACGGCTTCCAGATGGGGAAGATGTCCCGCCATCATCGTCGTGGCAGCGACGCCGACCAGAAAGCCGCCCAGCATCATCGTGGCGAAACGGGCGAAGGTGCCGACTTCCTCCTTGACGCTCTTTTTAGTAAAGGCGTTGAAAAGATTGAGCCCGATAAAGGGGACAGCGACATAGGGCAGTCCCTGGAAGAACAGGCCCGGCAGTTCCTGCACGATATGGCTCATGCCCATGGGATTAATGCCGGCCAGCCCGAGGGCTGTGCCTCCCGCCGCGGCGATCAGGAAGCGGAATTCGCGCATCTTGTCCAGGACAGTCTTGGGTTTCGGCCCCGCCACCATTTGCCCCGCGACTTCATCAAAGGTGATGCCGTTCTTGTGGCAATACTTCTCGAATGTCCTGAGATCCTCGAGAACTTTTTCCATCGGCTTCTCGCGCGAGAAAACGCCGAATGCCTTCGCGAGGAAACCTTGTTCTTTTTTTGCCTCGTCACGCAGGGCAATGAATTGCGCTTTGATTTTCTCAGCGTCGGTCACGCCCTTCTGCACGGCGTTGTAAAAGGCCGCTTGAGATAGAGGCGATTTCAGTTTGCGCTCGGGAACCGCGGCCGCGTCCACCGGCGTCCCCAGCTCCCGCATGAACCGGGAAAGCTCGTCGACCGACATCGGTGTCGATCCGGAATTCAGATGCTCGGAAATGCCCGCTAGCGGCCCCGGTGTCCCGCTGCTCAAACTTGTGCTGGCCTGGAGATCGTCCTTGTCAGTCACTGGTGTTTCCCTATTCCGCCACCAAAATTTTCATAGGCGTAGCATAATTTTTATAAGCAGGTCAAATCGCTTTCGCGCCGCGTTAAAAGATAGGATTTTGGTCCTTTCCGTGCTATGGTGAAGCTGGTGTTTTTGACAAGAACCGCAAAACGCGCAGCGTTTTACGGAAGGAGAATTGAGTTTTGATTACGAAAATTAAATCTACCCCAGCCGTCATCCCGGTGAACGCCGGGCTCTCCCCGATTAATGCCCGAAAGATACCGGCATGCGCCGGGATGGCGCGTCGGGGCCGCTATGCGTAACTGGACCCCGGAAGCCCGACGGAGGCAGGCCGAAGTCGCGCGCCGCCACCGGCCGTGGGAAAAATCCACGGGTCCGCGCACGGCCAAAGGCAAATCCCGCAGCAAACTGAACGGATATGGCGAGAATGATGAACATCGGGCGATCACTTTGGCTCTGAAGGCGCAGGATCAATACCGCCGCACGCTGCGCGTCTGGATAAAGCTTGATGAATCAGGGATGCTGACCAAAAAACAACGGGGCGAACTGTTATCCGCGCTCGACGACTACGGCTGCCGCGTCACCGCTTTCATGCATCTCGCGCTCAGCGACCCGCAATCGGTATTAAGTTGTTCAGATTCCACGCAATCCCCCTCGCCACCCCTCCTGACTGCCTGTATAAATAAGCATGAGTCTGATCCGGGCCATGGCGACAGTGGGCGGGCTGACCGCGGTGTCGCGGATGGCGGGATTCGTGCGCGACATCCTGACCGCGGCATTCCTCGGCGGCGGGCCGGTGGCGGACGCATTCGTCGTGGCGCTGAAACTACCCAACTTCTTCCGCAACGTGACGGCCGAGGGCGCATTCAGCGTTTCCTTCGTGCCGCTCTACACGGAAACGCTGCACAAGGAGGGCGAACAGGCGGCATCGAAATTCGCGGGCCAGGCGTTTTCGGTGATGGCGACGGCGCTCTCGGTATTCTCAGCGCTGGTCGTCGTGTTCATGCCCTATCTGATGTTCCTGATAGCGCCGGGCTTCGAGCACCATACGCTGCGCTACGATCTCGCGGTTTCCTATACGCGCGTGACGTTTTTCTACCTGCTGCTGATCTCGCTGGTTTCGCTCGTGGGCGGAATGCTGAACGCGCACGAGAAGTTCGGCCCCTTCGCCTCGACCTCGATCTATTTCAACCTGTGCCAGATCTTCGTGCTGCTGCTGGTGTGGGTGAAATATCTCCACGATCCGGGAATGGCGCTGGCATGGAGCGTCACGATCTCCGGCGTCATCCAACTCGTGCGCCTGCTGTGGTATCTGCGCAAGTACAAAATCCCGCTTGCGATTGCGAAGCCGCACGTTACCGAACGCGTAAAAAAATTGTTCAACCTGATGGTGCCGGGCGTCATGGGCGCCGGGATTATCCACATCAACCTGTTCGCGGACATTGTCATCGCCTCGCTGCTGCCCGTGGGAGGCATCGCCGCGCTTTATTATGCGGACCGGCTGTTTCAGCTGCCGCTCGGCGTCGTCGGCATCGCGGTCGGCACGGCGCTGCTGCCGATGCTGACCAAGGCGCTGGCGGCGGGCGACACGAAACAGGCGCGCGATCTATTCAATCGCGCGCTGGAATACTGCCTGTTCTTCACCGTTCCGGCCGCGACCGCCCTCATGGTGGCGCGCACCGAGCTCATTCATGTGCTGTTCGTCCATGGGCAATACACAATGGAGAACGCGCACCGCACCGCGCCCGCGCTGTTCTTTCTCGCCTCCGGCCTGCCCGCCTATGTCGCGGTTAAAATCTTTTCCTCCGCCTACTGGTCGCGGCAGGACACAAAGACGCCGGTGCGCATCTCCGCCACCATGGCGATCGTCAATATCGCCGTAGCGCTTTTCATGACGCGATTCATCGACGTGGCCGGCATTTCTTTCGCCACCGGCATGGCGGGCTGGGTCCAGTGCTATTTCCTGTGGAACGGCCTGCGCAACGACGAGGCGACGAAGTTCGATGCGCGTCTGAAGCGCGCGGCG
>DATJGZ010000043.1:0-2963 GCA_035494535.1 Patescibacteria group bacterium
TCCTCCGCCAGCGCGGACGGCCTGTCGGCCAGCGCCTTGACCTCCCACAGCGCCTGACGGCGGTCGAGGCCGATGGAGCGGAAGGCGTCGGCCTTGGCCAGCGTCTCCAGCGTCGACAGCGACAGGCCCGCACGCTGCCACAGGCCGGGAATGTCCCGGTAGCCATTGCCGCGCAGATCGACCAATTGCCGCATCTCTTTTTCAGGAAGGCCTTTCGCTTCACGGAAACCGAGACGTAGTGGACAGAATTCGCCCTCCCGCCGTTCCTCCAGCAGCGCATCCCAGTCGGAATAATTGATATCCACCTCCCGCACTTCGACATTATGGTCGCGCGCGTCGCGGATGATCTGCGCCGGGGCGTAGAAACCCATCGGCTGGCTGTTGAGCAGGGCGCAGGCGAAGACGTCTGGATAATGGCACTTGAGCCATGAGGACACATAGGCGAGTTGCGCGAAAGAGGCCGCGTGGCTTTCAGGGAAACCATAGCTGCCGAAGCCCTCGAGCTGCTTGTATATGCGCGCGGCGTATTCGGGCGTGTAGCCGTTGCGGACCATGCCGGTCTTGAGCTTGTTCTCGAACTCGTTGATCGTGCCGACCGACTTGAACGTGGCCATCGAGCGACGCAGCTTGTCGGCGTCGGCGGGCTCGAAGCCGGCGGCGACGATGGCGATGTTCATCGCCTGCTCCTGAAAGAGCGGCACGCCGAGAGTCTTCTCAAGAATCTGCTGCAGTTCAGGCTTGGGATATTCCGGCGTTTCCTCGCCATTCCGACGGCGCAGATAGGGATGCACCATGTCGCCCTGAATGGGGCCGGGACGGACGATGGCAACCTCGATCACAAGATCATAGAATTTTTTAGGCTTGAGGCGCGGCAGCATGCTCATCTGCGCGCGGCTCTCGATCTGGAACACGCCAATCGTGTCGGCCTTGCAGATCATGTCGTAGGTCGGCTTGTCATTCTGGGGGATATCGGCCAGCGTCAGGTCGCGGCGGTAATGATTTTTCGCCAGTGTGAAGCATTTCTTGAGGCAGGTCAGCATTCCAAGCGCCAGCACGTCGACCTTGAGCATGCCGAGCGCGTCGATGTCGTCCTTGTTCCATTCGATGCAGGTGCGCTTCTCCATCGCTGCATTCATGATCGGGCAGAGCTCGGACAGCGCGCCGCGGGTAATGACGAACCCGCCCGTATGCTGCGACAGATGACGCGGAAAGCCGCGCAGATCGTCGGCCAGCGCCACGGTCTGCCGCAGCCGCCGGTCGGCGGGGTCGAGACCCTGCTGGCGGATGGCGTCGCCGTCGAACCAGTCGTCGGAGCGGAAGACGGCGTCGGCGAGGCGGCTGATCGTATCGACCGACAGGCCCATGGCCTTACCGACATCGCGCAGCGCGCCCTTGCTGCGGTATTCGACCACGGTGGCGACGATGCCGGCGCGGTCGCGGCCGTATTTTTCGTAGATGTACTGCATCACTTCTTCGCGCCGCTCGTGCTCGAAGTCGACATCGATGTCGGGCGGCTCGTTGCGCGAGGCCGAGATGAATCGCTCGAACAGCAGATCGATCTCCAACGGATCGACAGAAGTGATGCCGAGGCAATAGCAGACGACCGAATTGGCGGCCGAGCCGCGGCCCTGGCAGAGGATGTCCTGACTGCGCGCGAAGCGGACGATGTCATGGACGGTCAGGAAGTATGGCGCGTAATTGACCTGTGCAATAAAGGCCAGCTCTTTATCGATAGTGTCTTTTATTTTTTCCGGAATGCCTTTGGGGAAACGCCACTTCGCGCCCTCCCAGGTCAGATGCACCAGTTCCTCCTGTGGCGTGCGGCCATCGCTGGTGATCTCGTGCGGGTATTCGTAGCGCAGCTCCTCGAGCGAGAAGCGGCAGGAATCGGCGATCTCGCGCGTGCGGCGGATGGCGTCGGGGTAGTCCTTGAACAGGCGCGCCATTTCGGTGGCGGGCTTGAGGTGCCGTTCGGCGTTCAGGTGCAGCCGGAAACCCGCCGTGTCGATGGTGCATTTCTCGCGGATGCAGGTCAGGACGTCCTGCAGCTGGCGGCGGCGGGGGTGGTGGTAATGAACATCGTTGGTCGCCACCAGCGGGATACGCAGGCGGTCCGCCAACCGTGCCAGCGCGGCCAGCCGCCTGGCGTCGTCGCCTATATAATAATGTGTGGCGGCGAGATAGAGGTCGCGACCGAAAGCCTGCCGGTACTCCCGCAAATTCTGTTCAGTCCGTTCGTCATATTTTTGCGAATCCGGCGGTATTATCGCTATGAATTTCAATCCCTTGGAGTGTTCGTAGACATCGGAGCGCCTGAGGTGGCATTCGCCCTTGGGCGCGCGCAGCTTGCCCACGGTCAGCAGGGTCGACAGGCGGGCATAGGCGGTGCGGTCGGTCGGGTAGGCGAGAAGGCTGAGGCCGTCCTGCAGGTCGAGGCGGGATCCCACAATCAAACGCATCTTATTATCCCGCGCCACGCAATGCCCGCGCACGACGCCGGCCAAGCTATTGCGGTCGGTCATGGCGATAGTCTTGTAGCCGTAAGCGTGCGCCTGCTTCATCAGCTCCTCAGGATGCGAGCCGCCGCGCAGGAAGCTGAAATTGCTGGTGACCTGCAGCTCGACGTAATCGCTCATGCGAAATATCCGTGCAGGAACCACGCGGAGGGTTTTTCCGGCTGGTATGAACCGGCGCGATAGATCCAGTAGCGGTTGCCGTCCTCATCCTCCAGCCGGTAATAGTCTCGCGCCGTGCCCTTTGCGATCCACCATTCGGGCTCGACCCGCTCCGGACCGTCGGCGCGACGGATTTTATGGAGTTTTCCGTTGCGCCGGAAAAGCAGGGGTGGATAGTCCGGCACCGGCGCCATGACATCGATCGGCTCGGGCGCGGGAAGAAGGTGAAGGGGGCGCAAAGGCCTCGTCCATTCCGCGGCCGGTTTCTCATCCATCGCCTCCGTTAGC
>DATJGZ010000044.1:0-13479 GCA_035494535.1 Patescibacteria group bacterium
ATTGCCGCGGGAATCTTGCGGTCAAGTCCGCCAATCGGAAGAACCTTGCCGAGCGTCGTGATTTCACCGGTCATGCTGACGGTGCGTCTGACCGCGATGTCGAACACCTTGGAGAGCAGGCAAGTCGACATCGTTATGCCGGCAGAGGGTCCGTCCTTAGGGACAACCGTCGGGGCATCAATATGAACGTCAGCGTTATCGAGCGGGCGCTTGACTCTGTCCTTCAGTTCGCTGTGTTTGTCCAGGAAATTTCTGATCGCGGTGACAGCCTTCGAGCCGGACTCGGTCATATCCTGTCCCAAATGTCCGGTCGCAGTGATCTGAACGCCACGATTGGTGTTCGGATTTATAGAACATTCGACAGCAAGCAAATCGCCGCCGACTTGCGTCCACGCCATACCATTGGTGTGGCCGACCTCATCTTCGTCCGGGATTTTCGGATGCTCAACCGTATCGCTGCCCAGAAAATCCTCAAGATTACTGGCCGTAACATCGACTTTTGCCGCCTCTCCGGTCGCCATTTTGAGAGCGGCCTTTCTGGCAAGCTTTGCAATCGCCTTGTCGATCGATCTCACGCCCATTTCCTGGGTGTAATCATCAATGATTTTTGTAAGAGCATCGTCGCTTACGCTGAACTCGTTCGCGCTCAGTGCCTTGTCCTTCATTTGCTTGGGAAGCAGGTACTTTTTCGCGATGACCTGCTTTTCGTCCTTGCCATATCCTTCGAACTTGACGACTTCCATTCTGTTCAGAAGCGGGAAGGATAATGGCTCCAGACTGTTGCTGTTCGCAATGAACAGAACCTTTGAGAGGTCATAAGGGATGTCGAGATAGTCGTCGACGAATGCCTTGTTCTGCTCGGGATCCAGAACCGCAAGCAGAGCCGCCATCGGATCCCCTTGCGCCGAATTCGTGGCCAGCTTCTCGATCTCGTCCAGCATGATGACGCAGTTGTCCGTACCAGCATCTTGGAGGGCTTTTATGATTTTGCCCCTTGCGGCTCCGATATATGTTCTTGAGTGGCCCTTAATGGCATGGGCATCGCTGCCGCCGCCGAGCGAAACCAGCACAAAATTCCTGCCAGTTGCCTTAGCAATGGACTCACCGATGGACGTTTTGCCGGTGCCTGCCGGACCGTCAAATATAAGTGTGCCGCCCTTAGTAGAAGCACCTTGACGGCTGAGCACCGCGAGAGATTCCAGAACGCGTTCTTTTACCTTTTCGAGACCGTAATGCGTCTCATCCAGAACCTGTTTGGCGTGCGGGATGTCGGAATTTGTCTTCGACATTGCGCCCCACGGCAGCTTCAGCACTTCATTTAGCCAGTTGCGAGATACGGTCTGCTCGGCGCCCGAACCTGGCGTTTTCAGACGATCCAGCTCCGATTTTACCCGGTCAAGGACATCCGGAGGGAGTTGCTTCTTCGCAATGAGCGCCTCGAATTTTTCGATTTCAGATTCCCCCTCGACTTCCTCGCCAAGCGCCTTCAGGGCATTTCGCGTGTCGGTTTTAACTTCATCAAGAATTTCCAGTTTCGTGCGGAGGAAATAAATCTGCTGCGATTTCTGCATTTCCTGCTGAACGCGTTTGGCGACTTCCTCGTCAATGCCTTGCGCGGATTTTGCCGGCTGATCGATATTGCTCGATTCAAACTTGATTTCCTTATCTTCCTTCGCCGCGCTGATTTGCTCTTGCAGCAGACTCGAAAAAGCATCGCCGACGCTGTAGCAAACGCCGAAATCCGACTTGTCACGGAAGAACGGGATCGTGTTATTAAGGAATTTGGACCATTGGCCCTGCAGGTCGTCAACGATGGCCGCCACGTCGCTGTTATCGCGGCTGTTCAGCAGGACCTTCATGAAATCGGGAACCAGCGGCATTACCGGTGCCTTCTGTCTGGCGCTGACGGCCTCGGAGAACGTCTTTTGCGCTTCTCCTTCTTCTAGGGAACCCTTGCCTAGCTTTTCCTTCAGGAAGACCTCATAGAGATCGGTTGGAAGGCGGTCATCGCCGAATTCCATATCGTTTTTCTTTGCGGCGACGCTCACCATTTCGAGGAAATGCATGCAGTCATCCATCGCAATCTTCATGAAGCTGCGATCCTGGTGAAGCGGGCGCGGCGACGCAGCAATGGCGTCCTTTATTATTTTTTTCTGCGACAGCCTCGCCAGATGATCGAGAAACTGTCCGATTTCGCGATCGGCAACACGTGGATCCGGGATCATGAACTTGACTAGTGGCATTTGAATAACTCCTTCTCCCCTTGAGAACTCGGAAACTTTATTTCGCGCCACCCCGCTAGGCTGCAAGTTTCGTAAATTCTTTGGTGGCAACAATTAGCCATAATTTCTTTTCGATATGACAATGTCAACATTTATTTTAGAAACCTGGAAATTTTTAATTCGAACAAAGGAATTGGCGGCCGATTTTCCGGGAAATTGGCGTTTACAACCCGCGATACTTGTTTATATATAACTCCACATTCATCGAAATTCTTCAGCAAGGGGGAAAGCCAGTGGCAGGCAGCGTTAATAAGGTCATTCTGGTCGGAAATCTGGGCAAGGATCCCGAAATCCGCACTATGCAGTCGGGCGACAAGGTTGCCAATTTCTCCATTGCCACCTCCGAAAGCTGGAAGGACAAAGCCTCCGGCGAGCGCAAGGAAAAGACCCAGTGGCACAACGTCGTGATCTGGAATCAGGGCCTTGTAACGATCGTGGAGCGCTACATAAAAAAAGGCTCCAAGGTTTATCTCGAGGGCCAGCTCGAGACGCGCAAATACACAGATAGCAATGGCGTGGATAAATACACGACTGAGGTCGTACTACGCCCATTTCGCGGGGAGCTCACAATGCTCGATTCCCGCGGCGGAGAAGGTGGGTCATTCCGGGATAGCGGCGCCCCGTCGTATGAATCCGGGCCGGCTCCTGCCAATAATTCTGCGCCTGTCGATGCGCTCGAAGACGAGATTCCATTCTGACCGATCTGGAGAATTCTATGAAACATTGGACGAAATTCGTGCTCGTGGTGGCTTGCCTTCTCGCAATGCCTGCGCAGGCTCAAAATGCTAATGAAGCGCCCGCCAAAACGGATGCAACCGCCGCTGCCGCCACGCCGGCCGCGCCCGCACCGTCCCAAGCAGCACAGGCGACCGCAGCACCGGCCGCACCGAATATTCTGGATGCGCCCAAGTCCGCCGACTGGCCGCAGCGGCAGGCTCTGGCGAAGAAAATGGCCGAAATTCAGCCGGCCAGCCAGCAAGTGGACCAGGCAATCAAATCACTTGCTCAGCAAGTGCCGGCCAACGACCGCGCGGCCTTCGTGCAGCGTATTTCCGGTGCAATCGACAACAAGAAGCTTGAGCAGGTTTCGATCGACGCGATGGCGCGCACCTTCACCGCTGCCGAACTGCAACATATGGTCGATTACTTCAGCACGCCTGAGGCTCGTTCGATCGCGGAGAAAATGCCGATTTACCAGCAACTGGTTCAAC
Source organism: Patescibacteria group bacterium (assembly GCA_035494535.1). Lineage (GTDB taxonomy): Bacteria > Pseudomonadota > Alphaproteobacteria > Micavibrionales > Micavibrionaceae > JACQIJ01. The sequence goes on from DATJGZ010000044.1 coordinate 3,494, forward strand.
CGGAGATATTCCGCATGATGGATGCAGCGGTTATGAAGGAGCGTACCGGGGCCCCCGGCGAGAAACTGCCTTCGCCGCAAGAACAGAATCCGGCGGCCGGCTCCGCGCCGGTGGACGATACACCGGCCAATCCAGTTCAGTAGCCTAAAGCTGCTGAATTCATGTAAAAAACAGCCCGGGAAAGCCTGCTTTTCCGGGCGTTTTTACATTGTTTGCAGGAGTGAATCCTGCTACATAATCAGGGTCTGATTCAGGCTGAATTATCGAGTAATTTGGACCGAAAAACATGAGCGATTCCGCGTCATTTAACGAAGCCCTGCCCACCATCTCTCTCGAAGACGAGATGAAGAAGTCTTACCTCGATTACGCCATGAGCGTGATCGTGAGCCGGGCGCTACCTGATGTGCGCGATGGGCTCAAACCCGTGCACCGCCGGATTCTGTTCGGCATGAAAGAGGGCGGCTTTACGTCTGACAAGCAGTATCGCAAATGCGCCCGTATCGTCGGTGACGTCATGGGTAAATATCACCCGCACGGCAACCTGGCGATTTATGACGCGCTGGTGCGGATGGCGCAGGATTTCTCCATGCGGCTGCCGTTGATCGACGGTCAGGGAAACTTCGGCTCGATGGACGGCGATCCGCCGGCGGCCGATCGTTATACTGAGGCCCGTCTGGCAGTGGCCGGGGAAGGGCTGCTTGAGGATCTAGATAAGGATACTGTCGATTTCCGTCCGAACTACGACGAGAAGGAGATGGAGCCGGTTGTTTTGCCGACCCGTATTCCCAACCTGCTCGTCAACGGCGCCGGCGGCATCGCCGTCGGTATGGCGACCAACATTCCGCCACACAATCTCGGCGAGGTCATCGACGGTTGTCTCGCCTACATCGACAATCCCGCCATCACAACCGAAGAGTTGACGACGCTGATCCCGGGTCCGGATTTCCCGACCGGCGGTGAGATTCTCGGCCGTGTCGGAATCCGCACGGCGTATCATACCGGAAACGGCTCGATTACTGTCCGTGCCAAATGCAGCATCGAGGACATGCGCGACAAGCGCGAGGCGATTATCGTTCACGAGATTCCGTACCAAGTGAACAAGGGCAAGCTGCTTGAGCGCCTCGGCGAAGTCGGCCGCGATAAGATCGTCGAGGATATCTCCGAGATACGCGACGAGTCCGACCGCGAAGGCGTGCGTATCGTCATCGAACTCAAAAAGAGCGCCAACGCCGATGTCGTGCTGAACCAGCTTTACAAGCACACGGCTTTGCAGACGTCTTTCCCGTGCAATATGGTGGCGCTTAACCATGGTCGACCGGAAACGCTGCTGCTGCGCGACTTCATTAGCGCGTTCGTCAAGTTCCGCGAGGAAGTCATCACCCGCCGGACGATCTTTGATCTTGGCAAGGCGCGGGAACGTGCGCACGTCTTGGCGGGTCTCGCGGTCGCGGTCGCCAACGTCGATGAAGTAATCAAAATAATCCGTAATGCCAAGTCTCCTGCGGAGGCGCGCGATGGCTTGCTTGCCCGGACATGGCCTGCAAAGGACGTGAAACCGCTGATCGACCTGATTGACGATCCGGAATACAGGGTCGACGACAGCGGCAATTACAAATTGTCCGAGGAGCAGGTGAAGCAGATTCTTGACCTGCGCCTGCATCGCCTGACGGGCCTGGAGCGCGAGAAAATTGGCGAGGAGCTGAAAGCCATTACGGACAAGATTTCCGAATTTCTCTCCATCCTTGCCAGCAGAGAGAAGCTGTTGGGCGTCATGCGCGATGAACTGAAGGAGGTCAAGGACCGTTTCGGCACGCCGCGTCGCACAGTTCTGCTGGAGAACGAGTTCGAGCAGGACGTCGAGGAACTGATCCAACGCGAGGACATGGTTATTACGGTGACTAATGGCGGCTACATCAAGCGCGTGCCACTCGACACTTACCGGGCGCAGAAGCGCGGCGGCAAGGGCCGCACCGGTACAGCATTGAAGGAAGAGGATTTCGTCACCGATCTGTTCGTGGCCTCTACACACACGCCGATCCTGTTCTTCACGAGCAAGGGATTGGTGCACAAGCTCAAGGTCTGGCAGTTGCCGCTGGGCGGACCGCAGACGCGAGGCAAGGCGCTGATCAATCTTATGCCACTGACCGAGGGCGAGAACGTGTCTGTCTATCTGCGTTTGCCCGAGAACGAGGAGGTCTGGGACAAGCTTGACATCATGTTCGCAACCTCGCACGGCAGTGTGCGTCGGAACAAGCTGTCTGACTTCAAGAACATTCGCGCCAACGGCCTCATCGCTATGAAGCTCGAGGAAGGCGAGAAACTCGTCTCTGTCAAGATATGCACGGAAGACGAAGACATCATGCTCAACAGCCATAAGGGCAAGGCGATCCGTTTCCCGGTCAACGATGTTCGTGTATTTGCAGGCCGCACCTCAACGGGCGTGCGCGGCATCAAACTGGCTGAGGGCGACGAAGTTATTGCCATGTCGGTATTGACGCATGTGGAAGCGACGCCCGAAGAACGCAACGCCTACCTCAGGGCTGCTAACAAGCTACGCGGCGCGGACGAAGAAGGAGCCGAGTTCGAGGAAGGCGGCGCCATCGACCTGTCTGCCGAGCGATTCAAGGAATTGCAGGAGAAGGAACAGTTCGTGCTCACCGTGACCAACGGTGGTTTCGGCAAACGCACCTCTTCGTATGAATACCGCGTTTCGGGCCGCAGCGGGCAGGGCATTACCAGCATGGGGCTGACGAAGAAGAATGGCGGCGCGGTTGTCGGCGCATTTCCGGTCACGGACAACCATCAGATTATGCTGGTCACGGACGGCGGTCAGTTGATCCGCATTCCGGTCAGCGGCGTTCGGTTCACCGGCCGTTCCGCGCAGGGCGTGACGCTCTTCAAGGTCGCGGAGGGTGAAGAAGTCGTCTCAGTGGCATGGTTGATCGAAGAAGATGAAGACGAAACCGTCGCGACGGGCGATGTCAACAATGACCAAGGGGAGCAGTAATGAAAAAAGGATTGGCTTTAGGAGCTATGGTAGCAATCTGGATGTCATCAGCAGCATTTGCAGCCGGTGCAAAGAAGGATAACTTCCCTGTCTTCACACCGAAGATCAGTTCCGACCTGCATCAGAACTTTCTCGATTTCGATCGCAACCGCGACGGATATATCAGCTTCGGGGAATTCTCGTATGCCTATCATCACTACTACGTTACGGGTGATGATCCTGCGCCGCTGAGCCAGCATTTCGGTGCCATGGACACGGACAATAATGGTCTCGTTTCGGAGAAGGAATTCATCGCGGGGCATTCGGCGCCGCTGACGGAAAACTACTGGATGCGCTGGGTGCCGAACGGCCACAAGGAAGACGCTCATAACTGAGTGAATCATTCCAACGCGCCTTTTCGGTTTTTGAACCCGAAAGGCGCGTTTTGTTTTCGATATTCACGAATATTTTTTCCCTAATTCCCGTTAATGGTTTTTTAACGGGTTTGGCATTTTATTTCGTGGTACGATGAAATCACGAAATAAAGAATTACCCGTACAAAAAAAACGACAATAAAAAACTACAACAGGGACTTCAAACTTAACAAGGGAGACGAACATGTCAGACGTGCAGGGCTTTCTCGAGCCTCCGGAACATATCGATCTTGGCGGAATCTTCGGACCGGAAGCGGCAGGGGCCGCTGGCCCGGGCGGAATTCCCGGCGGAAAATCACTCAAAGGCGAATTTACGAAGGTCACCCAACCAAGTCCCATGGCTCATGAGCTTGTGGACAAGCGGGTGATTCGCATTATCGGCGTCATCGACGATGAGATGGCGACGAATGTCATATCCATGATGCATTTCCTCGAAGATCTCGAGCCGGGGAAGGAAATCGAGCTGCGGATCAACTCACCGGGCGGAAGCGTGACCGCGGGCTTGGCGATCTATGACGCGATGCGCGATCTTAACTGCGATATCCGCACCGTTTGTGAAGGCCGTGCCGCTTCCATGGCTGCTATATTGCTGGCGGCGGGGACGCCGGGCAAGCGCTTCGCCACACCCAACGCCACTGTGATGGTGCATGGTCCGAGCGGCGGCGCCGAAGGGACCTATCCCGACATGAAACGGCAAATGGCCGAGATGGAACGCCTGCGCGCGGTGATGGTCGAACTTTTAGGCAAGCACACAGGATTGACCGAGCGGGAAATTGTCGACCTCTTTGAGCGCGACAATTATATGTCGCCCATCGACGCCAAGAAATGGGGCGTGATCGATGAGATCAAGCAGCCCCGTAACCCGGTAGTGCGTGCCGTGCGCCCGCATGATGCGCCGCCGATCCTGCCGTTCCGTCAGGATCCTTCGATTGGCTCGCCGACGGTCAACTAGGCCCGACGCATCTCCCTTGAAATTTGTGGGCGGAAACGGCTATAACCGTTTCCGCCCTTTCTTCATTTGTTGTATCGCCATGTCCCGCCTGCGCGCAGATTTGCTCCTGCTTCTTGTCGCCGTCATTTGGGGCGCCGCCTTCATCGCACAGAAGACGGGAATGAAAGGGCTGGGGCCATACGGTTTTAACGGCTCGCGATTCCTGCTTTCGCTTCTCGTCGTCCTGCCATTCGCGATCAAGGAGGCCCGCAGCGGGAGGCCCTTGACGCGTCGTGATCTGTTGCAGGGAATCATTCTTTGCTCCGTTTTTTTTATCGGCGTTGTCGTTCAGCAGGTTGGAATGCTGACCACGACCGTCACCAATGCCGGTTTTTTGACGGGTCTTTATGCAGTTCTAACCCCCGTGGTTGCGTTGTTCCTGTTCGGAAAACGCCCGCACTGGATCATCGCCCCGGCCTGTGTCATGGCATTTATGGGAGCCTGGTTGCTCAACGGCGCGTCGCTGTCGGCATTTAAAACCGGGGACTGGCTTATGCTCATCTGCGCTCTGAGCTTTGCTGTTCAGGTCCCGCTGCTCGGGCTGCTTGTACAACGGACGGGCCGTCCTCTGGCTTTCGTGGCCATGCAGTATTCTTTCTGCACAGTACTGGGCTTAATGGTCGCTTTCTTTCATGAAGGAATTAGCGCGCAAGCAATCAACGCAAATCTCCCGCAGATATTCTTCGCGGGCGTAATATCCGGTGGCATTGCATATACCTTGCAGGCGGTTGCACAGCAGCATACGCCGCCCGCGGACGCCGCGATCATCATGTCCGGCGAATCCCTGTTCGCATCGTTGTTTGGGGTCTTATTGCTCGGAGAGAGGCTGACACCCATGGGCTGGTCTGGCTGTGCTTTAATTCTCGGGGCGATGCTGCTGGTCGAAGCGGGCGCGCTGGTTTTCGGTAGATTGCAAACATCGAGGTAGAGGAACCTTTCGCATCTTCAGCTCGTTGGTTCTCTGATGAACCACTGAGGGAGGAGACCATGAGAAGCTCAACAATCCTGCAAGCGGTGCTTGCGAGCCTCATTGTGCTAGTGGCAAGAATTCCGGCCGGGCAAGCGCAGGGCCTATTCTTCGGCATGATGGGTGAACAGACGCCTACTCTATACAGCTCGACGACAACGCGCGGTGTTACAGAGGCCCAGGCCATCAATAAATTCAAGGCGATGGACCTCAACGATGACGGTGTGATTTCCAAGGATGAATACGGGGCAGCTTACAACGATCTTTACGCCGATGCGGGCGACGTGTCGGTTTCAGATCGTTTTCGCGCTCTGGACGGTAACCGGGATAGCAAGATCACCCGGCAGGAATTTGTGGCGAACCGGAACGTCCCTGTCACCGAAACATTTAGTATGGAGACGCCGAATGGAGCCGGCGACGACCGGTAATATTTCGTAAAATAATTATGCGCTATTGTTCAGTCGGTTGCGCATAACTTTACCTATTAATCTCCTTCCGCCTTGATCGGGCGTATGAATCGGTCTAGCTTTTTCCCCGATGCGTACAGGAAGGCGAAATGGTTTGGCCGCGGTAGCGGCTTGGGGGGCGGGGGCAATCGCCTTTTTCTGTTTTTTAGGCACCGGGTCGGCATCCGGGTTGACCACGTTTATGGAACGCCAGTTTCAGCAGCCCGCTTACGAGCTGGCATTCTACAACCTCCACACCCATGAGAATCTGAACGTCGAATATCGCGACTCAACCTTCTATCACCCCTCGGCGCTTACTAAGGTCAATGATTTCCTGCGCGATTACCGGACGGGCAGCGTGCGCCAGATGGATGCTCGTCTCCTCGACGTCCTGTTCGGGCTGAAGCGGGCGCTGCAGGCACGTCATCCGGGTCTTGATGTGCGTTTCAATGTTATTTCGGGCTACCGTTCGTCCCACACGAATGAACTGTTGCGCGCGGCCGGCGGGGCGCAGGCCAAGCATTCCCAGCATATCGAAGGTAAAGCGATTGACATCCGTGTCCCGGGTATCGACCTTTCTGAACTGCGCAATACCGCCTGGTGCTTGCATGCGGGCGGGGTCGGCTATTACGCCTACGATAATTTCATCCATGTCGATACCGGCCGCATTCGCTACTGGAACTGGAATCCGAAGAGCGAGCATGTACGTTGCGGGAACGACTATGCTCTAAACGAGTAACAACTCGGCCTCATGACCAAGAGCGGTAAGCACAGGATCGGCATTTATCCCGGCACATTCGATCCGGTTACCAAAGGCCATCTGCATCTTATCAAGCGCGCCAGCAAGCTAGTCGATCATCTGATCGTCGGCGTCGCTCCGAATCCGCGTAAACAACCTATGTTCAGCCAGAAAGAGCGCATCGAGATGGTGCGCATGGACATCTCGAATATGTACGAAAAATACTGCGATGTGGAGGTGAGAGGTTTCGACAAGCTGCTCATTCATTTTGCGCGTGAGTGCAAAGCGGCCTGCATTTTTCGCGGGCTGCGCGCCGTTTCGGATTTCGATTTCGAGTTCCAGATGACGGGTATGAACGCGAAGCTCGACCCTGATATCGAGACCGTGTTCCTGATGGCGGCGGACAAGTGGCAGTTCGTGTCGAGCAACTTCGTCAAGGAAGTGCATAGCCTTGGTGGCGACGTGTCTGAATTCGTAACGCCGTCGACTGATGCGCGCCTCAAAGCAAAGATCCCCGCACGTCCAAGCGGCTGATTACCTTTCCATTAGGAAAAACTTGACGAAGCCCCGGGGGATACATATTGTGCATCAGCCTTTTAGGTCCCCATGACCGCGTAGCTCAGCCGGTAGAGCATCTGACTTTTAATCAGGGGGTCGCGGGTTCGAATCCCGCCGCGGTCACCACTAAATTTTTCAGTTTAAATAACTGTTTTAGTTTGCGTTTTTCCCGACAGAGGAAATCTTGCATTTTTCATAATAATTATGTACACTCCCGCCTACGCAGTGGAAATTGAGGAATTGCAGGGATAAAGTCTTCGTCGATGAAAAAGCTGAATATCATGAACGTCTATATGTTTCTTGCAGGCTTGGCCGCCATGCAGATGGTGATGATGTTCACCCGGTATATGACCGCTGGGAATGATGTGCCGAATCCATTCTCGGAGGAATACCGACGCGCCGTCGCGGAACAAGCGGAATCACATCCGCGGTGGACACCGAATGCGCCGCTGCAGATCGGAATGATCATGCCGGATGGAACCATCTTTGCAGGTTTTTCACCGGATACAAAGAAACCGTATTTCACGACCAAGGAAGATGTGGATGAGTTCATGCCGTTCTTTAAGGCCCGGGAATTATGCATGAGACTTACGCAATATGATAATGGCAACTGGCGTTTGCCGACTACAAATGAACTGGATGACCTTTACGCGCATCGCTCGGCCATCGGCGGCTTTAATACCACCAGCGAAGGTGTTGGCAGCTGGCACTGGTCCTCGGGGCAGCGTTTTTTCACCGCCGGGATGAAAAGGTTTACCGACGGATCCTGGTACAACGTGGGCAAGACTGTTGCAGTCAATATACGCTGTGTGCGCGATCAGGCGCCCGAACAGCTCAATGCTGACGCCTCGCAGGAAGCCATGCAGGCCGCTCAAATTGAGCCCGCCGCCGGAGGAGAAGAGTCGATCGTACAAGAATCGCAGCAGCCAATGACTTCTTCTGAAGAGCAGCCGTTCGAGCCGCAAACCGCGCCGGAAGCATATCAACGCGCGATCGAGACCGGCCGGCATCCCCGCTAATCCATCATCTATTTCAAGGCCCTATTTAGCTGCGATCTTTTGCGCGCCGCAAAAAGAATCCATAACTATTTAATAAATAAAGGGAATTGATTTTTTATCCACAAGCGCGTAAAAACATTCACTCATTCAAAGCTTGTAAATTCTCGAGGGCTCATGCTATAAGCCAAGCATTATAGCAATTGAATCTGTAAATTGGGGCGGGCATGAATACGTCAGACACATCGCGTAAAGGTTTCGGTCGCAAAGCTGCGGAAGTCCTTCGACCGGCCCCCGCACCCGAACTGCCCAAAGAAATAGCTGTCAATATTGTTGCTACCAACGAAAACAAGCCGATTGCCGTAAGTCCCGCGCCGGTACGAGAGATGCCGAAGGAGCCGGCGCCGCTGTCACCGCGCGAACTGGAGCTTCGCATCTATACCGATTCGATCGCCAAAAGCCTGTGGGAGGCGCTCGACGTCCGGTTGTTCGCCGCGGCAGACGATGCGACGGCCCGGTCTGAGATCAGGGCCGGCATCCAGACCATCATCGAGCACCGGAATTACCTTTTGTCGCCGAACGAGGTCGAAGGCATCATTCGCAACATTACGAACGAAGTACTGGGTCTAGGCCCGCTCGAATGCCTGCTTGAACGCGACGACATCGCTGACATCATGGTCAACGGCCCCGACGAAGTTTTCATCGAGGTCAATGGCCGGATCGAGAAATCGCCGATTCGTTTCCGCAACAACCAAAGCCTGATGAACGTCTGTACGCGGATCGTCGGTCGCATCGGCCGTCGCGTCGACGAATCTTCGCCCATCTGCGACGCACGCCTAGAAGACGGATCGCGGGTCAATGTCATTATCCCTCCGCTGTCGCTGAAAGGCCCCATTCTCACGATCAGGAAATTCAAGCGCGAAAAGCTGACGCTCGACAAGCTGATTGCTTTTGGATCGCTCGACGAAAGATGCGCCGAACTTTTGCAGATCATCGCCACCAGCCGCATTAACGTGCTTGTATCTGGCGGTACGGGTAGCGGTAAGACGACGCTCTTGAATTGCCTGACAAAATATATCGATCCCGGCGAGCGCGTTATTACCTGCGAAGACGCTGCGGAACTGCAACTCCAGCAGCCCCACGTCGTCACGCTCGAAACCCGCACCGCCAGTATCGAAGGCGCCGGCGAGGTCAACATGCGCGATCTGGTGCGCAATTGCCTGAGGATGCGCCCGGAACGGATTATCGTCGGCGAGGTCCGTGGACCCGAAGCGTTCGATCTGCTGCAGGCGATGAACACGGGCCATGACGGCTCGATGGGCACGCTGCACGCGAACAACCCGCGCGACGCCATCGCGCGCCTCGAGAACATGATCGCCATGGCCGACCTCAACATCCCCGCGAATGCGGTGCGTGAGCAGATCGCCTCGGCCATCGACGTGATCATTCAGGTCCAGCGCTTGAAGGACGGCTCGCGGAAAGTGACGCACATCACCGAACTCGTCGGGATGGAAAACGACGTCGCTCTGACGCAGGATCTGATGGTCTTCAAGCTCAAGGGCGAGGAGAACGGCCGCTTCTATGGCGAATTCAAGACCACGGGTTTCCGCCCGCGCTTCTTCGACAAGGTTGCGCAATACGGCCTTGACGACAAGCTGATGGAAATCATGGCCTCCAGCGACGGCCGCACCTGATCCGATATCAGAACTTCCTGAACAGACCGAAGAACACGCGCGGATCGTTGTCGCCTTCCGTGCCCACGGTCTTGGTCAGCGGGAAGCCGACCATCAGTCCGAGGCTTGTGACCTCGTCGATCGTGGAGCGGACGCCGAAGCCGACCGACGCGACCGAAGCGCGGGCCAGCGATGAT
>DATJGZ010000045.1:0-9167 GCA_035494535.1 Patescibacteria group bacterium
GTTTTTGTTGGCGGGAGCGTTGATCTGGGGGGACGGCCGCACCAGGATATTCCTGCTCGTCAGCCTTGCCCTGTTCGCGCTGCCGTTTTTCATGTTCGCCAACCTATACAGAATACATGACTATTATCAGTCGGCATCAGAAGTATTCATCATCGCCGCTTTGGCTTTCGCTATCGTCATGGGTCTGCCGAAGCTGCCTGTTCCGGCTCTTGCCCCGATCATAATGGCGCTGTTCGTGTTCTGGAATCTGGCTTTCTTTACGAAGACCTTTGAGCCTCTGGCTAAAGCGGCGCTTACGCCTGCCAATTCAACGGTTCTGGCGGTCAGCGACGTCGTTCGCCGCTATACCCCGTCCGACAGCGCTATCGTCGTCTACGGTATGAGTTGGAACAGCGCCATTCCATATTATTCGCAGCGTAAAGCCCTTGTCGCCGCCAAGAAAGTCGGCGGCGCCGTTTATTACGATGAACAGGGAAATCAGATACACAGAACCTATCCGTCCGCATGGCAAGATCCGGAACGTTATCTCGGGGACCTGAAAATGAGCGCGCTTGTTTTCTGCCCGACGGACGAGCTTTCAATTGAAGAGATTTTAAGCCACCCCGATGTCAAAAAACATCCGGCGCTTTTTGAAGTCGGCAGCTGTTATATCGATCTTCCGGGTGTTGAATCGATAACGGTCGAAAACCACGCCGTTTTGCCCGGCACTCTTCCCGATCCGCAGCGCAAACCTAGAAAATGAAAAAGCCCCGCATCACGGGGCTTTTTGCATTCGCGTATCTGGCAGTATTAGTGCCAGTGCTGCATGACGTTGGCGACAATCGCCACTAGCAGGATCGCCACGATGTTCGCGATCTTGATGAGGGGGTTGACGGCCGGACCGGCGGTGTCTTTATACGGATCACCGACGGTGTCGCCCGTCACGGCGGCTTTGTGGGCCTCGGAGCCCTTGCCGCCGAAATTCCCTTCCTCAATGAACTTCTTGGCGTTGTCCCACGCGCCGCCGCCCGAGGTCATCGAGATGGCGACGAAGATGCCGGTCACGATCGTGCCCAGCAGCATAGCGCCGAGCGCGGCGAAGGCTTCGGCCGTGCTGTGGCTCGCCCATTTCACGACGATGAACAGCAGCACCGGTGCCGCCACGGGGAGCAGCGAAGGCACGATCATCTCGCGGATGGCCGCCTTGGTCAGCAAGTCGACGGCGCGGCCGTATTCCGGCTTCGCCGTGCCTTCCATGATGCCCTTGATTTCGGCGAACTGGCGCCGGACCTCGATCACGACGCTGCCGGCCGCGCGACCGACGGCCGTCATCGACCATGCGCCAAACAGGTACGGCAGCGCGCCGCCGATAAACAGTCCGATCACGACAAACGGGTCCTGCAGCGGGAACTGCACGTTGAGGCCGGGCATATAGTGCTCGATCTCCTGCGTGTAGGCGGCGAACAGCACAAGCGCTGCAAGGCCGGCCGAGCCGATAGCGTAGCCCTTAGTCACCGCCTTGGTCGTGTTGCCGACGGCGTCGAGCGCGTCGGTCGTAACGCGGACTTCCTTCGGTAGTTTCGACATCTCGGCGATGCCACCGGCGTTGTCGGTCACCGGACCGTAGGCGTCGAGCGCAACGATCATCCCGGCGAGCGAGAGCATGGTCGTCGCCGCGATGGCGATGCCGTACAGGCCCGCGTTGTGGAACGCGAAGAAGATACCGGCGCAGATAACGATTACCGGCAAGGCGGTCGATTCCATCGAGATCGCGAGACCCTGGATGACGTTGGTACCATGGCCTGTTTCCGACGCCTTGGCGATCACGCGCACTGGACGGTAGCGCGTGGACGTATAGTATTCGGTAATCCAGACCAGCAGGCCGGTGACGGCAAGGCCGACCATGGCGCACACGAAAATGTGCTTGGCTTCGACCGTGCCGGCGTGATTGGCGAGCGGAATCGGGAAGTAGGCGTTCATGCGCGCGATGGTCAGGAAGATCGCGATGCCGGCGAAAACGGCGCTGGCCCAGACGCCCCGGTAAAGGGCGCGCATGATGTTCTTGTCGTCGCCAGTCAGGCGTACGAAGAACGTGCCGCAGATCGACGCGATGACGCCGAGCGAGCCGATGATCAGCGGCAGCAGCATCATGATCTTGACGAATTTCACGTCGAACTGCGAAGCAGCAATCAGCATCGTCGCCACGACGGTCACGACATAGGTCTCGAACAGGTCGGCAGCCATGCCGGCGCAGTCGCCGACGTTGTCGCCAACGTTGTCGGCGATGGTCGCCGGGTTGCGCGGATCGTCCTCGGGGATTCCGGCCTCGACCTTACCGACGAGGTCGGCGCCCACATCGGCGCCCTTGGTGAAGATGCCGCCGCCCAGACGCGCGAAGATCGAGATCAGCGAGGCACCGAAGGAAAGACCGACGAGGCCCTCAAGGATGCTGCGATTGTTAATGCCGAAATGGCGATCGAGGAACCATGAATACATGCCGACGCCGAGCAAGCCGAGGCCAACCACCAGCAAACCGGTGACCGCGCCCGCCTTGAACGAGACGTCGAGCGCTTGCGGCAGCCCTTCAGTCGCCGCCTGCGCCGTGCGTACGTTCGCGCGAACGGAGACATTCATGCCGATGAAACCGGCAACGCCCGAGAGAATCGCGCCGATGACGAAGCCGAGCGCCACATGCCAGCCCAACGCCGCCGCCAACACGACCGCGACAACTGCGCCGACCATACCGATGGTGGTGTACTGACGATTGAGATAGGCCGCTGCGCCTTCCTGCACCGCGCCCGCGATTTCCTGCATGCGCTCGTTTCCGGCACTCAATTTCATGATCCGGCTGACATTGAGTTGTCCGAAGATCATGGCGAGAACGCCCGTGCACAACACCATTATGTAGATATCGATCGATAGCATTTCAGTCCCCTGTATGAATTACGTACTCGTAGGGGCTGAAAATGCACAATTATTTGCCGCATGGCAAGACCGGTATTGGGTAAACCGGTTATTTACAGATTAAAAAAGCCCGGCATTGCGGCCGGGCCCGTCTTTATTGCATTTCATCGATGTTACATGGCCCGCTGGGACACGACCTGGAGCAGGACGTCGTCGACCATGTCATCGCCAAGGACCTTTTTGGTGATCTGATTCAGGCGATCCTTAACCAGCCCGACCTGCACGACGCCGCCCTTGAGGGCCTCGCGCTTATTCAGCATGCCGTACATATTCTGTATGTAGGCGTCGATCAAGCGCGGCATCTGCTTCTTGATTTCATTGACGCTCTTTTCGTCCTCGACCTGCAGGGCCACAACGATGCTCACGTTGGAGGTTACCCCTTTGTCGTCGATGATAGGCAGGCTCAAGGGATCGAGATTCACGTATTTGGGCTCGCCCGACCGCTCCTGTTTCGCGCGCGATTCCTTCACGACCTCCCCATCCGAGCCGATCGACGCCAGCGCGGGATGTTGGAAATAGTAATAAGCGCCGGCACCGCCGCCGCCAAGCAGTCCCAAGACCACAATGGCCATTAAAACCATCTTCATGAAGGGTTTTCCCCCTTTTTTCTATACCCAGTCCCCTATCTTTCCATAGTATGCCTGACCGCTTAACATTGTATTATAAATCACACTACTTTTATCTATTTTAGGCGAAGGCAAGGTAACTTTGTTACAAGCAATTAACCTGCAATAACAAAGAATTGGTATTGAATTAGCTGATTCTAAGTGACGGATTTAATCCACAGCCCGCAGCTTTTTTTTGGCTGCATCGCCGTAACTGTGGCCCGCATCGGGGAATCGTCGATTCCTGACCTCAGAAGAATATTGCGCAAAGGCGTCATCAATGCCCCGGCCGACCGTTCCATAGGTTTTGACAAACTTCGGCAGAGGGCCTTCCGAGAGACCCAACATGTCATCGCAAACCAGAATCTGGCCGTCGCAATCCGGTCCGGCGCCGATGCCGATAGTCGGCGTTTTAATCACGTTCGTCACCTGCGCAGCCAGGCTTGAGTCCATACATTCAAGGACGAGTGAAAATGCGCCCGCTGCCGCTACTGCCTTGGCGTCTTCCATCAGCTTCACGCGTTCGGCGACCGCTCGGCCGGTAACATGATAGCCGCCCGCACCGTGAACCGACTGCGGCTGCAAGCCGATATGCCCCATCACCGGAATGCCGCGTTCAACGAGGAATTTGATCGTCTCCGCCATTTCGGAACCGCCCTCGAATTTCACCGCCTGGCAGCCGGTTTCCTTCAGCAGCCGCGCCGCATTCGAAAAAGCCTGGCCCGGCGATTCCTGATAGGAGCCGAACGGCATGTCGACGACGACCAGCGCCTGAGAGGTTGCGTTCACGACGGCACGCCCGTGCGCGACCATAATATCCATCGTCACCGGGATCGTACTATCGAAGCCGTAGATAACGTTGCCGAGACTGTCGCCGACGAGAATAAGATCCGCGTGTTGATCAGCAAGGCGCGCGACGGGCGCGGTATAAGCAGTCAGGCAGACGATTGGCAATTTTGCCGTCTTCATCGCCGCGATATCGCGGATCGTCTTGCGCTTGATAACGATATGCTTGCTCATGATCCCCTCGCTTCCTTGGCGACGCGGTCGAGCACGCCGTTAATAAGGCGCGACTCCCCCTTGTCAAAAAATGCATGCGTGACGTTCAGATATTCGGCGATGACTAGCGGCGTATCAGTCTGCGTGGCCGTCAGCTCCCACACTGCGCACAGCATGATCGCGCGCAGCAGCGGCTCCGCCGGCACGGCCTGGCCTGGCTTCACGATGATCGCCTCGATCTCCTTGCTCCGGTCTTCAACACCCACGACTATGGATTCAAAAAGATCCTCGTCCGGCATAACCATCACCTGGCCGTCGACCGGCTTGCCGAAGCGGTGCGTACGGAAGTCCTGAACGACCGCCGCGGCCTTCTGCTGGTTGGCCATCATCTGGTAGACGGCCTGCGCAGCCGCCAGCCGCGCCGCACTGAGGCGGGCCGTCTTTGATGGCTTCTGCGGTTTAACTGTGGTGGCGGGCATCAGTTCGCTACTCCTCCCTGCTTTATATGGGATAAAGCGGGTTTTTCGCCATAAAAGTTTGGCGCACCTCTTATTATTTACATATTTATATAGCGCGGTACCGCTATTCTGCCGCTTCCCGATCCGGCCCTTTACGCAGGTGCTTCATCTCCTCGAGGAAATCCTTGAAATCCTCGGGCTGGCAGAAGTCCTTGTAGACCGAGGCATAGCGGATGTAGCCCACGGTGTCGAGCTTGGCCAGCGCCCGCATCACCAGTTCGCCGATCTGGGCTGCCTTGATCTCCGGCTCACCATGGCTTTCGAGCTGGCGGACGATGTGGCTCACCGTTTTTTCGATCTCCTCGACGCTGACCGGACGCTTGCGCAGCGCGATCTGCATCGAGCGGCTGATCTTGTCGCGGTCGAAGGGCTGGCGTCGCTCACCTGACTTGATCACCGTCATATCGCGCAGTTGTATGCGCTCGAAGGTTGTGAACCGCGCGTTGCATTCCGTACATTCGCGCCGGCGCCGGATCGCGACCGACTCCTCGGCCGGACGCGAGTCCTTCACCTGTGTGTCTTCATGGTTGCAAAATGGGCATCTCATGACAGCAGGCCTTCATAGATCGGGAACCGGGCACATAGCGCGCGGACATCCTTGCGTACGGCTTGCTCAAGCGCGGCGTTGCCCGCCTCGCCGTCCTTGGCGAGACCGTCGAGCACCTTCACGATCATCTGGCCGGTCTGACGCCACTCGGCTTCGCCGAAGCCGCGCGTCGTGGCGGCCGGGGTGCCGAGGCGCACGCCGCTCGTGACCATCGGTTTTTCCGGATCGTACGGCACGGCGTTCTTGTTGCAGGTCATGCCCGCGCGCTCGAGCGCCTTCTCGACCACATTGCCGGTCAGCTTCTTCGGCCGCAGATCGACCAATACAATATGGCTGTCGGTGCCGCCGGAGACGATATCCAGCCCGCCCTTCACCAGAACCTCGGCCAACACCTTCGCATTCTTCGCGACCGCCGCGGCGTAAGTCCTGAACTCGGGCTTGAGCGCCTCACCGAAGCAGACGGCCTTAGCGGCAATGACATGCTCGAGCGGCCCGCCCTGCAGGCCGGGGAAGATGGACGAGTTGATCTTCTTGCCGATCTCCTCGTCGTTCGAAAGAATCAGTCCGCCGCGTGGGCCGCGCAATGTCTTGTGCGTCGTGGTGGTTGTAACGTGCGCATGCGGCAGCGGCGACGGATAGACGCCGCCGGCGACGAGACCGGCATAGTGCGCCATGTCGACGAACAGGAACGCGCCGACGGAATCCGCAATCTCGCGGAATTTCTTCCAGTCGATGACGCGGGGGTAAGCCGAGGCGCCCGCAATGATCATCTTCGGCTTGTGCTGCTGGGCAAGGTCGGCGACCTGATCGTAGTCGATCAGTGCATCCTCCTTGCGCACGCCGTACTGGATGGCGTTGAACCACTTGCCGGACTGGTTCGGCGCAGCGCCGTGCGTGAGGTGTCCACCCGATGCCAGCGCCATACCGAGGATGGTGTCGCCCGGCTTGACCAGCGCCATCATCACGCCCTGGTTGGCCTGTGCGCCTGAATGCGGTTGCACGTTGGCGAAAGAGCAATTGAATAGTTTCTTCGCGCGGTCTATCGCCAATTGCTCCGACTTGTCGACGAACTCGCAGCCGCCGTAGTAGCGCTTGGCCGGATAGCCTTCGGCATACTTGTTCGTAAGCACCGTGCCCTGTGCCTGCAAAACGGCCTTGGAGACGATGTTCTCGGATGCGATCAGTTCGATTTGCGTCTGCTGGCGATCGAGTTCCTCCTCGACTGCATGGAAGATTTCCGGATCGTGTGTTGCCAGATCCTCGGAGAAAAAGCCGCTGCCCATGTTCTGTTCCTTCAGTTGTGCCTTGGCCATGTGTTGCTTTCCTTTGCTTACCCGTTAAATCGCGTCGATCTTCTGAACCCGTTCCATGTGGCGTCCGCCTTCGTACGCGGTCGCCATAAATGCCTCCACGCAATCGGCCGCCACCGATAGGCCGATAATCCGGCCGCCGAGCACCAGCACGTTGGCGTCGTTATGCAGGCGCGACAGCCGCGCCATAGTCATGTCTGTGCAAAGCGCCGCGCGGATTCCCTTATGACGGTTCGCCGCCATCGAAATGCCGATACCGGAGCCGCAGATGGCGATGCCCCGTTCCGCCTTTTTGTCCAGAACCGCCTCCGACAGCGCGTGCCCGAAATCGGCATAGTTACAGGAGGCGGGCGAGTCCGTCCCAAGATCGAGCCACTCATATTTGTCGGCAAAGAGCTTCTTGAGGGCTTCCTTCAGGTCGTATCCTCCGTGATCGGAGGCTATGGCGATCTTGGTTTTACCGGCCATTTGAACCCAATCCCTAGTTTTATCGCATTGCGCAACACAATATATAGTGGTCATCCCACGGGCGCAAAGGCTATTTTGCAATCCCTCACCGGCGTCCAAGCCCTTGTCAAAGGATGGAATTCTTGTTGTTCTGGATTAACGTGTTCCCTCCTGAAACGATCCACTGATGCCCGCAGATTCCGAACCGCAAAATCGATTCTTCCTGAAAAGCTCGGTTGTTCTCTGGGCACTGGTCACTGCTTATGGGCTGGCAAGTTTCGTCGTCAGTTATTTCCACGGCGTTGCATCTCATTTCAAACCGGTAACCTATCTGGGCACGGCGGCCCTCTTTAGTCTTGCCTTCGCAATCCTGTATGTCGCCTACCTCATCCTGCGCGTTTACTGGGTGATGATTTTCGTACGACCGCCAAAGCTCGCTGCGTGGCTGCTAGATGACCTGAAACGCGGCCCGTTCAATCGCGACCGCCTCATTCAGGCGCTGCCGGTCTTCCCGGCCTTCATCGTCATCTTCTCGATTTTCAGCAGCATGAAGATGATGATCCCGGCAATTCACCCCTTCACATGGGACCCAACATTCGCAGCGATGGATCATGCAATCCACTTCGGACATGACCCGTGGCGAATTCTTCAGCCGTTGCTGGGATTTCCGCTGGTCACATTCATCGTCAATGTCGCGTATAATTTCTGGCTGCCGGCAGTTTTTATTACGTTGTATTGGCAGTTGTTCAGTCTTAAAGAGCCGCAGACCCGGATGCAGTTCTTTTATGCCTTCATCCTGACCTGGGCGATCAACGGCACGTTTCTGGCGATCGTATTCTCGTCTGCGGGTCCCTGTTATTACCACGACGTCACCGGCGGCGATTACTACGCGCCGCTCATGAAATATCTTCAGCAGGCGAACGACCATTACAAAATCTGGGCTCTAAACACACAGCGCGCACTTTGGGACAGCTATAAAAGCAGCAAATCCATGATCGGCGGCGGAATATCGGCGATGCCGAGCGTGCATGTCTCGACCGCCCTGCTGTTCCTGTTGCTGTCGTTGAAACAGAAATCCCGGCTCTGGCCGCTCTATGCCGTTTTCTTCCTTTGCATTCTGTTCGGGTCCGTGCATCTGGGGTGGCATTACGCCGTCGACGGCTATGCCGGCGTACTGCTCACGCTTCCAATCTGGCTAGCGTCCGGATTTCTTGTGAAACTAATTTCCGAACCGAAGGACTAGATCAGTCCTTTTTTCTTCAATACATATTCCAGTTTTTTTGCGGCATTGGATTTCAGCACGGCCTCCGATGCAGTGACCGGCCCCTGGATGGTGATCTCTGTCATGGTCGCCGTATCCATCGCCATCACTTTTACATATTGCCCGATCGACTGGAATTCAAAAATCACTTCCCGGCCCTGCAATGGATTTTCAGTCATGGCAACCCTTCCGGTTTGCAAGTATATCTATCCACTGACAGGTTGTCATTTCCGCGAAGAGGTTCTGTATGACGGCGCAACCCAAAATGAAAAAATCCCATAAACCGGAATTCCAGTGGGAGGATCCGCTCTATCTCGAGGAACTCCTGACCGAGGAAGAACGCATGGTGCGCGACACCGCGCGCGACTACGCGCAGGGCAAGCTCCTCCCTCGCGTCATCGAAGGCAACCGCCATGAAAAGTTTCACATTGAAATCATGCGCGAGATGGGCGCACTCGGCCTGCTCGGCGCGCCGCTCGACGGCTATGGGTGTCCAGGCGTTTCATATGTTTCCTACGGCCTGATCGCACGCGAAGT
>DATJGZ010000046.1:0-3067 GCA_035494535.1 Patescibacteria group bacterium
TAAGCTGGCACCGGTGCAAAGCCCGCGCATGACCGCGACCGAAGTGCTGGAGCGCGCGGGCGACATGGCGCTGCTGATCGGCGCGACCTATGGCCGTTTGCAGACCGAGCTCATGACGCCGCTGATCAAGCGCGCGTTTGCAATCTTGAGACGCCGCGGCGAGGTTCCGGACGTCAATCTCGACGGCCGCTTCGTGCAGGTCGACTGGCGCACGCCGCTCGCATTAGCGCAGGGCCAGCGCAACATCCAGAACGTGCTGTCGTGGATCGAATCCGTATCCGCGATGGGCGCTGGTGCTGCGGAAGCGATCAATGCACCCGCGGCCGCGCGGTTTCTCGGACAGGCGCTCGGCGTGCCCGCCGACCTCATCCGCAACCCCGTCCCTATCACCGTCCCGCAAAAGGAGAAAAAACATGTTCCGCAAATTGAAAATGAAGGCGAAGGCGTTGCTGCTGCGCCTGCTGCAACCGCTCGTGCGGCTGGAGGCGCGGCTGAAGGCCGACCTGCAGGCGCTGGAGCACCGGTTTGAGGAGTGGGGCATATGATCGTCACCCGCCGCAAGCCTGAATTTGAATCCGCCGAGGTGCCGCAGCCGCGCATGGACATCCGCGAGGTCGAGAAGGCCTATGCCCGCCTGTTCGCGACCACCGACGGAAAAAAGGTTCTGGCGCATCTGAACGCCGTCACCTTCATGCGCACCGCCGGAATCGACGCGCCGGACAATCTGCTGCGCCACATGGAGGGGCAGCGCGCGTTGCTGGCATCCATGCTGCGCCTGATCGAACGCGGGAGGAATTAGGCGATCAAACCGCAGAAGCGCAGAGAGCGCAGGGTTAAATATTTTGTCATCCTGAGGGAGTGCACGCGACCGAAGGATCTGATTTTAAAATAGATCCTTCGCTTCGCTCAGGATGACAGCGTAAAAAACTCTGCGTTCTCTGCGCCTCTGCGGTGAAAGAAATTTTTTATCGAAAGGAGAAACAAATGACCGACACGACCGAACAAAAAACCGAAACCACCGACTTCGCCGCGCATTTGCCGGAGAAATTCCGCGACCCCGAAACCGGAGCCCCGCGCCTCGACGCGCTGCTCAATTCCTATCTGGAGCTGGAGAAGAAGCTTTCTTCGCGGCCCATCGTGCCGGAGTCGCCCGACGACTACGAGATCGATGTCAGCCACGGCCTGTTCACCGTCGACCCCGAAGTCAACGCGCACCTGCACCAGAACGGCATGACGCAGGACCAGGCGCAGGCGGTCTATGATCTCGCCGCGCGCAAGCTCGTGCCCGTCGTGCGCGAGATCGCGCAGCAGTTCGCGGCCGAGCGCGAGGTCGACAAGCTCGCCGACGAATTCGGCGGGCCGGAGAAATGGCACGAAGTCTCGCGCCAGCTGCTGGCATGGGGGCAGAAGAACCTCCCGCCGCAGGCGCTGGAAAGCCTCTCCAATTCCTATGACGGCGTCATGGCGCTGTATAACATGATGAAGGCGCAAGAGCCGGGATCGCAGGCCCGCACCGATGCGCCCGCCCCGGCCACAAACGGCAGCGACCTGCGCGCGATGATGCGCGACCCGCGCTACTGGCGCGACAAGGACCCCGCCTTTATCGCGCAGGTCACCGACGGCTTCCGCCGCGTCTACGGGCAGTAGCCCGTCTCTCGATAAAAAAAGCGCCTGCGGGCGCTTTTTTTCTTGCATCCCGCCGCCTGTGAGCGTATTCTGGAAAATCTAAAATCAGAGCAAAAACGAACGAAGTCAAGGACATGTCAAGACTCGACAAGGTCATTGCCGCCCAGATTTTCCTGGCCACGCTGCCCATCGCGGCAGGGGGGCCGATCGCGGGCAGCGCGCCGCCCGAATCGAGCGAGCCCAAGGACCTCGGCCATAGCTTCAGCCGCGCGGCCAAAGGCGACGATCCGGAAGAAAAACAGACGACCATAACCCTGACGCCCGAGCAGTTGCGGCGCGCCTGGGATTCGGCGCTCGCCATCGCCGACGACAATCCGCCGCCGTGCCGGCATTCCGACACCGTCACCGTGGCCGAAAAGAACGCGCCGCCGATCATCGTCATCGATCTCGGCCACCGGTTCGAAACCGCCGAGGGCCTGGTCGATTCCGGCACGGTGAATAAAAAAGCGGGGCTGGTCGAGGCCGATATCGTCGATGCGATCGGCGGAAGGCTGGCCAATATCCTGCGCGGCCGCGGGCACGATGTCGTGCTGACCCGCAACCCGCACGAGCCGATGCCCCACACCCGCGGCAACTATGTCGCTTCGCTGTCGGTGCGCGGCCTTCTGCCCGCATATTTATCCGAGCAAACCGACCGTCCGGTCGTGCTGCTGAGCATCCATGTCGACAACGGCCGCGCGGGCGGCTCGGTCTATGTGCAGAACGCGCCCGACGGGCAAGCCGACGCGCTGTCGCGGGAACTGGCCGAGGATATCGCCGAGACCTACCGCATCGGCGCCGAGGGTGCGCATGTGAATCCCGGCGCGTTGCTTTACGAGGGCCGCGGACGGTTCGACAACCGCATGCTGCGCAGCTTCACGGCCGCGCGCCGCACCTGTCCCAAGGTTGACGGCGCCGCCGCGCTGCTCGAGACGGGCGACATCACATGGGGTCCCGACATCGCCGCCTTCCGGCGCATCATGCGCGACCCCGGCCCGGCCGCGCAAACCATCGCGGCAGGATTGGAGAATTTTATCGATGAACATTATCGGCAGAACAAGCCCGACCCCGCGCAACAGCTGCTGGTGGCGGCCAATCCCGGATTGAAACTGCTTCAGTAGATTGAATTCGTCACAGAGATCCTGCCTTTATCGCGCGGTTACCGGCCGCGTCCACTGCGTCTACGGCAATTAATTGAAATGGATATTTTATTTTCTCCCCCTGAAAGAGGAATAATTGGACATATTACATAATAGATGGTAAATTTCATAACGAACTTGGTAAAGTTTACAACATAGCCGATAACATGTTGAATAAAAAAACAGGAATAGACATGAAATTCAGCAAGGAAGTTCACCATTCTGCCCGGGCATCTTTGCTCAACCAGGCCCTCTCCAGACTG
>DATJGZ010000047.1:0-7864 GCA_035494535.1 Patescibacteria group bacterium
AGGTCGCACGAGCCCTCGTTCACCAGCTCGGGGATGTCGTCGTCGCGCAGCATCAGCAGGTCGGCCGGGAAATTCTTCGCCTGGCAGAACAACTGGTCCTTGCTGCGCTGGAAGCGTATGCCGCAGCGGCGCAGCAGGTCGAGCGAAGGCTCGGCCAGCCGGCCGGATTTTTGTATGGCGATGCGCAGGCGCGCGGGATCAGTCATCTTTCCACTCTCCGGTTTTCATCAGTACGCTTTTATAACCCTCATGCGGCCCGTGCAGGAACCGCGCGACGCGGCCGATCGTCGTCAGGCTGACGCCGGTCCGCTCGGCGATGGCGCGGTAAGACTCTTTTTTCATGAGCATCCGCACCACCTCCCACCGGTCCGACAGGGCCTCGATCTCCGCCGGCGTGCACAGATCGACGAAGAAATTGCGGCACTCGTCCACCGTCTCGAGGCGCAGGATCGCCTCGTAAAGCCGGTTATCGAGGGCCCGGCGCTCGGCCTCATTGAGCCTGCGCTGCTTCATGTTGTCACGCACCCGCCGTGTTTCGTTTGTACTAATGTAGTAGTACAATAGAACAAAAGCAAGAGAAATTACATGGTCGGATTGAACCGGAATGCGAAAAAATTCAAAATGACTTGAATATTTTTACATAATTATCCATACTCCGGCATGGACAATTACATGAACATCGTCGCTTCCGAGTGGCAGGCACCTATTCTCCGCAAGGCGGGGTTTACGATCGAATATCCGTCGGGCGGCAGCGGCGCGGCGGTGCAGGCCTGGGCGGTGCCGGGTGTCTCGCGCGTTTTTAATAGCGCAGCCTGCGGAGCGTTGTTCAGGCTGAATCCGGCGGTGCGCGAGATTCTGGCGCTTACTGGCAAGAAACTTGTCATCGCGCGCCGGCCTGATGACATCGGCCGCGGGTCGCGGGAGCGCAACGACAGCGACTATTTCAAGCGCGCCACGGCTGAGGTCGGAGGTTTCTATACTGCCGACGGCGGGCTGTTCGTCGTGTCCGAGGAGTCCTGGGACCGGAGTACCGATACCTATGTGCCTATGAGGGATCCCCATTATGTGGTCCCGCACGAGGCCTTCCACGCCTTCGACGCCGCGACCGGTTTTTCGGACTCCGCGGAATTCAAGGATGCCTATGCGCTCGACGTGTTCACGGCGCAGTCGCTGCCGGGCTACGGCTATTTGCTGCAACCCGGCGCGCGCGGCCGCAAGGAAGCTCTGGCCGAAGCCGGCTGTGAGCTGAGTGCCGGCGGCTGCCGCACGGCCGGGCGGATGTCTTCGGCATTTCCCCACACATTCGCGCTCACCAAGGCATTTGTCGAGGTCCTGGAGCGCGATTTTGACTGGCAGCGCCATATGGAGCGTTTTTCAACATGTATTCTGAGCGGCGATTTCATCGCTGCCGCGCGCGGCGAGGCGGAGAAGATGTTGCTACGCCAATTGGAGATGAATCCAGAATTTCGAGACCTGATCTCCGGCAGCAAAAAAGAAAGGTTACCCGATCGTCCGAGCATAAGCGGGCGGCAGGAACGGCGCTTTGTCGTCAGCCAGATGGTCGAGCGGCAGAACGAGAACCCTGCCGCGCGCGCGGTGCGCCGGCAAAAGGAGCTGGAAGCGGATCTCATCAGGGCGATGGGCGGGACATGTTCTCCGGCCTGACGCCAGTAATTATAAACTTGATATTATTTCCATAATAACATATTATCCGGACCCATGAGCAGATGGCGTGAAGCAGGGCCGATTCTCAGCAAGGCCGATTTTATCATCGAATACACCGCGGGCATGAGCGGCGCGGCCGTGAAATGCTATGAGGTCCCTGGCACTTCCGAGGACTTCACCGGGCGGTGCATCGGCGCCATGCGCCGGCTGAACGAAACCGTGCGCGAGATTCTGGCGCTTACCGGCAAGAAACTGGTCGTCACGCACCGGCCCGACGACATCGGCCGCGGCGCCCGCGAGCGCGATGAGGGTGATTTCTACAAACGCGCCCCGGCGGAGGTCGAAGGTTTTTACACCAATGACGGCGGCCTGTTCGTAGTGGCCGAGGAATCGTGGGACCGCAAGCGTGACAAATACCTGCCGATGAACGACCCGCATTACGTCGTCCCGCACGAGGCCTTCCACGCCTTCGACGCCGCCACCGGCTTTTCGGACTCATTGGAATTCATGGCGGCGCACCGGCTCGACGCCATGTCGGGCGGACGCCTGCGCGACTACGGCTACCAGCTGCAGCCCGGCAAGCGCGGGCGGGAGGAAACACTGGCCGAAGCCGGTTGTGAGCTTACCGCCGGCGGCTGCCGCGCCGGCAATATGGAGTTCGACTTCCGGTACAGCTTTTCACTGACGAAGGAATTCATCGCCGCGGTGGAGCGCGGCTTCGACTGGGAGCGGCACTGGAGCCGCGAGACCCGCAGCATCAAGCCCGACTTTCTTCGCGCCTGCGCGCACGACGCCGAAAAAGCGACGCTCGTTGACCTGATACGCGAGCACGAAATGTACGACATGGTATCGCGGATGGGGTACGACGACCTCGACGACGACGCGCGCCGTTACGATCACCTGCGCAACGATCATCAGCGCGAGAAATATCGCATCTTCCGCGACATCATCCGGCGGCAGGGCCAAGAGGCGGTGCGCGAAGCCTTCCTCGGGTTCAAACAGCGCCAGAAGGAATTCGGCCGGATCAGCCTCTCCTGATGCGAAGCGGCTGAAAACTATGTAAAATATTGCGGCCGCACCTCGCGAAAACCGCCTAAAGTTCGGTAAAGCTGAAAGAAAACTTGATTCCGACGGCCCCGATTCTTTATAAGTTGTGGGCCTTAAAACGTCCCCTTCGTCTAGAGGCCTAGGACACCTCCCTTTCACGGAGGTAACACGGGTTCGAATCCCGTAGGGGACGCCATAATCAAATGAAGCCCCATTGGGGCTTCTTTTGTTTTTAGCCTCTATGAGAATGCGAACCCGGCACGGGTTTGACGGCCAGCGATTCCATACGGCGTGCGCGCGTGCACGCACGCCGCAAAATCAAACACTCATCGCGCCGGCGCGGCGCAGCCGAGCTAATCCCCTTCATAACTAATTGGAACGCCGCGCGTGTCCTGCGCGTTTGACGGTATTGCAGGTTTGCATGGATACAATCGCGCCCGTCACCGAGCCGCCCATCACCAGGCTGTCACAGCCGACGGCCTATCTGGCCGCGATCGTCGATTCATCCGACGACGCCATCATTAGCAAGAACCTGAATGGAATCATCACCTCGTGGAACCGGGCGGCGCAGCGCATTTTCGGCTACACCGCGGACGAGGCCGTCGGCCAGTCCATCCTGATGATTATCCCGCCGGAGCGGCAGGCGGAGGAGGCGGACATCATCGCGCGCCTGAAGGCCGGGCAGCGCGTCGACCACTTCGAGACCGTCCGCGTGGCCAAGGACGGGCGGCGGGTGAATCTCTCTGTCACCATCTCTCCCATCCGCGACGACCGCGGCGTCATCATAGGCGCGTCGAAGGTCGCGCGCGACATCACCGCGCAGAAGGAGGCGGAGGAGCGGCTGCTGGCCTATACGCGCGAGCTCGAGCGCAGCAACCAGGAGCTCGACGACTTCGCCTATATCGCCTCCCACGACCTCAAGGAGCCGCTGCGCGGCCTGCACAACCACGCGACATTCCTGATCGAGGACTATCAGGGCGTGATGGACGAGGACGGCGTGCGGCGGCTCAAGCGCCTCTCGGAGCTCACGCAGCGCATGGAGGTGCTGATCAACGACCTGCTTTACTTCTCTCGCCTCGGCCGCGCGGACCTGGCCTTTCAGGAAACCGACCTCAACACGGTCGTGGCCGATATCGGGCACCTCATGGAGGGCTATTTGCGCGAACGCAACGCGCGCATCGAGGTCCCCAAGCCGCTGCCCGTCATTACCTGCGACCGCACGCGGATCACCGAGGCCTTCCGCAACCTCATCACCAACGCCGCCAAATACAATGACAAGGCGGAGCGGGTGATCGAGATCGGGTTTCTTGAGCACGCCCAGAGGCCGGAAGGGCCGGAGCAAAATGTTTTCTACGTCCGCGACAACGGCGTCGGCATCGATCCGAAATTCCACAAGGACATCTTCCGCATCTTCCGGCGCCTCAAGCAACCGGCGGGCGAGGAAGCCGGCACCGGCGTCGGTCTGACCTTCGTCAAGAAAATCGTCGAGCGCCACGGCGGCCGCATCTGGGTCGACTCCGTTCCCGGCGACGGCACCACCTTCTATTTCACCCTGCCCGAACGGAGCATCCCCGATGCAGCCTGACCTCAGCCCCCGGCCCCAGACCATCCTGCTGGTCGAGGACAACCCCGACGACCACGAAGCCACCGTCCGCGCGCTGCGCCGGGCGAACATGAGCAACCCCGTCGTCTGGAGCCAGTCGGGCGAGGAAGCGCTCGAGCAACTCCGGGGTAAGGACGGCGGCGAGCCCCTCAAGCCCGGCATGGTGCTGCTCGACCTCAACATGTCCGGGCTCGACGGGCGGCAGACTCTGCAGATCATCAAGGACGACCCGGCGCTCAAATGGATCCCGGTGATCATCCTGACCACTTCGGGCGACGAGCGCGATGTCGATAGCACGTATCAGGCTGGCGCCAATTCCTACATCCAGAAGCCGGTGAGCTTCGACGGGCTGATCGACGCGCTCAAGCGCCTGAAGGGCTACTGGTTCGAGCTCGCGCTGCTGCCGCGCAACGGCGACGGCGACGCCAAGACCTCATAGGTCCTGCCCGCCCGAACCGAACCCGGCCTCAATCGTTGAATATGTATGGAAACGCTGGAGCAAATCGCGCTCGAGTTGATCGAGCACATTGAGTTCATGGACTATCGCGACGCGCTGGACCGGCCGCTGCTGCGGACCGATATATATGTCCGCTTCCGCGACGCCGTGCCGCGTCTGCCCCCGGATGCCTACGTAATCCCGTGGGAGGCGCTGCTGGAGGCCGATGAGTTCTAGGCGCCCGCAGACGAACCGCCTGCGGCCCTCTTAATGCTTGACGTAATCCCGTCACCGGACATATATTTTCCGCAAGCATAGTTAAAGATATATGTCGAATCTCATCGAGCATACGCTTTTCGGCGAAACACAGAATCCTAAGCGCATTATCATGGCGCTGCATGGGATGGGCCAGCATCCCGGCTACATGGAAAGGGCTGCCCGTGCTTTCACCGAGAAAATGCCCGGCACGCTCGTGGTCATGCCGCAGGCGCCGTTGCCGATCGAATACAGCGCGGAGAAGGTCGCGCGCATCCGCGAGCGCTACGATCCCGGCTTCGACCCCGACAAAGCGCGCGCGTGGTTCGCCACCGAAACCAGCGGCTGGCCTTTGCTCTCGCTGCGGCTTCTGTTCAACAGCCTGCCGGTCGTGCATCAGGTCAACGCGCTGGCCGACCATTACCGCGACAAGCACGGGTTGCAGGACCGCGACCTCGGCTTTTTTGGCATGTCGCAGGGCGGCGCCATTTCGCTGTACGCGGCCATCGCGCGCGATAAGCCCGTTGCCGGCGTCGTCAGCCATTCGGGCATGTTTTTCGGCTTCGCGCCGGCGAAATCGAGGCCCGATGTGCTGATGATCACGGGCGACGACGACGACATGCTCTGCAACAACGACTCGGCCATGAAGTCGTTCTTCGTGAAACCGGAGAACGCCATCCGGCGGCTGCAGCGCCGGGGCATCCACGTCAATGAATTCTGGGCGGCCGGCCTCGGCCACGATATGAATCCTATTTCGCTCAACGCCGCGGCGGATTTTCTGAAAGCGTCTTTTCTGAACGCGCAGAAGGAACGATCGGTGCAAAAAGATGTTGCGCCCGCGCTGCCTGTGCTGGGTCGTTAATTTCCAAACCCCGCAGGAACACCCCGCATTTGAGCAGGGCGTTCCCGGGAGCATGGATTAGTCTACTCGTTTGTGTCGCTGACGTCGGAATTGTCGCGGTCCATCGAACCCGACTTGTTCTTCTGCTTGTCGGCGCTCTGGCGGCCCGACTGGTTCTGGCTGCCGCTCTGGTTCCTTCTGTTCTGGTCGTTCATTTTGTATCTCCTTTTTTGGTTGGTGCCTTCCTAACCGCCGCCGCAGGCGTTCGTTCCTGTGCGCGCTCGGCGATATTTTCAGCTTACATAAAACCTGTTGCGCCGCGTCATATTTGGCTTATGGACAACGCGCGCGCGGCTGAATAGTCTTGGTCAAAATTAATAATAAACAAATTTGAACAGGGACTATGTGCCGCGCTCCTTTGGGACCGGCATATTGATTTAGGAACTTGAAGACCGCAGCGGCCAAAATCGTCGAGCCCGGCTATCCGTGGGAGAAATCATATCCCGCCGGCATCATGTGGGACATCGCGCCGCAGCGCGCGCCGGTCTGGCAGATCCTCGAACAGGCCGCGCAGGCCTATAAAAACCGCACCGCCATCGATTTCGAGGGCAGCCGCATCAGCTATGCCGAGCTCAACGCGCTCGCCGCAAAAATCGCCACCGGCCTCCATGCGCTCGGCGTGACCCGCGGAATCAAGGTCGGCCTGTTCCTGCCCAACACGCCGCATCTGATCGCCTTCCATTACGGCACCCTGCGGGCGGGTGGGACGGTGGTGAACTACAACCCGCTTTACGCCGAGCGCGAGCTGCGCAACCAGATCGAGGACAGCGAGACCGATTATCTCGTCACGCTCGACACCCCCGCGCTTCTCGAAAAAGCGAAGGCCGTCCTCGCGTCCACGCGGTTGAAGAACCTGATCGTCTGCCCGGCGGGCGCGGCAGCTGCGCCGCATGAATACATCGCCTACGACACGCTCATCGCCAACGACGGCCGGTTTGAGCCCGGGGCCATCGACCCCGACAACGACATCGCCGTCCTGCAATACACCGGCGGCACCACCGGCACGCCGAAGGGCGCGATGCTCACTCACACGAACCTTTATACCAACACGCTGCAGATCGCGCGCTGGCACGCGCCCGCCGCCAGGCCGGGTCAGGAGAAGATCGTCTGCGTTCTGCCGCTGTTCCACGTCTTCGCCATGACGGTCATGATGAACATGGCGCTGCATCTGGGGATGGAGATCATCGTGCTCTCCAAATTCGACCCGGCGACGTTTATCCCGCTGATGCTCGAGAAAAAGCCCGGCTTCCTGCCCTCGGTCCCCGCGATCTACAACGCCATCCTGATGCAGCCGCAATCGGCGGCGACGGACTTCTCGTTCATGAAATTCTGCCTCTCGGGCGGCGCCCCCCTGCCGAACGAGGTCAAGCGCGGCTTCGAGCAGCGCACCGGCGCCACGGTTGGTGAAGCCTATGGCCAGACCGAGACGTCGCCGGTCGTCACCTGCAACCCGCTCATTCCGGCATCGATCAAAACCGGCTCGGTCGGCGTGCCCATTCCGGGCACCATTGTTGAAATCATCAGCACCGAGGACGGCCGCACCGTCCTGCCGCCCGGCGCGCCCGGCGAGGTCTGTGTGCGCGGGCCGCAGGTCATGAAGGGCTATTACAACAAGCCGGAGGAAACGGCGCAGGTCATCCGCAACGGCCGCCTCCACACCGGCGACGTCGGCTACCTCGATGAAGACGGCTACCTGTTCCTCGTCGACCGCCTCAAGGACATGGTGATCGTGCGCGGCTACAAGGTCTACCCGCGCCAGATCGAGGAAGCGATCTACCTCCACCCCACGGTGGGCGAGTGCATTGTCGCCGGCGTGCCGGACGCCGAGCGCGGCGAGACGGTCTGGGCCTGGATCAAAACCAAGGACGGCGCGGCGCTCACGGGCGATGAACTGAACGCTTTTCTTGCCGACAAGCTCTCGCCCATCGAGATACCGCGCAAATACATCATTCGCGAC
>DATJGZ010000048.1:0-5897 GCA_035494535.1 Patescibacteria group bacterium
CCAGGGCCGGGATTGAACCGGCGACACCGCGATTTTCAGTCGCGTGCTCTACCAGCTGAGCTACCTGGCCACGCAAAAGGGCTTATAGGCCAATTGGATGGCCCTGTCCAGCAAAGTTATGGGGTTGCGGTGTTTGGCGGCTGCCCAAGACCCTGCTCAAGCTTGGTTACACAATCTACCTTATTTCCCCGCACGATGTTCTTGGCCTCCTGCAAGTCGTTGCGGGCGGAGGCAGCGTCCCCTTTTGTCATCTCCGCTAAACCTCTTCCGCAATATGCCGCAAGTAGCACGCCCGGCGATCTTGAAAGCTTTATTGTCGTGTTGAAGTCGGGGATAGCGTTGTTTAAATCGGACTTATCGGCATAAACACCCGCGCGCTGCAGATAAAGCGCCGGTTCTTCCGCATTCAATTTTATCGCCTCGTTGTAATCGTCGAGTGCTTTATCATACTGACCTTTTTTGTCGTAGTGGTAGCCACGAAATGCGTGCGCCATGATCAGTTCTTTAGGTTTCAGAATCTTGGACTCAATAAGTTTAGTGCAGATGTCGATGTCCCCATTCTTGCATTGCATTTCAATCTTTCTGCGCTGCATGCCGTTTGACACCGAGCTTACGATCATCAGGACAACAATGAGTGCGCCGGCCCCGATCATGATTTTGTTCATTTTCGCAGACGATACGCTTAATTTTGAGGATGAAACGTCCATTTTCTCTATCCCTTCCGGTTAATGACTGACAGTACTTTGGAATCTCTCAAGTAGCGGCGGCGTGCGTCGCTGACGCGTCACTTCGACGAAGCCGGCGTTGGTAACGCCGTGGACCTGAACCGTGCAGGGGTCTTTCTCGTTGAAAAACCCGTCAAGCGCCTCGATCAGCTTGCCGTAGTCCTTTTTGTCCATGCGCAGGAAATCGATGATGATGGCGCCGCCAAGATTGCGCAGGCGCAGCTGGCGCGCGATTTCCTGCGCCGCGTCGAGGTTGATGGCAAGGTTGGAGCGGCTGTCAGCGCCACTGTTGACATCGATGGCGGTCAATGCCGCCGTTTCCTGAATGATGATCGATGCGCCCGTTTTTAGGATAACGTAGGGCTGGAACAGCTCCTCGATGCGCGGGATCATGTCCCGGTACTCGAAAAGACCGAGCTCGATCGTCTGGTCCGGTAGCTCGACCGGCACGATCTTGGTGACAAGATCCGGTGCGAATACCTCGCACCATTCCTCCGCGTGTTGGAAATGCTCCATGGTCGTAAGCTCGATGGTCTCGATCTGCTTGCCGGCGTTGTCACTCAGCATCCGCTGGACCGCGTCCGGTCCCAGCATGATTAATGCCGGGTCTTCGCCCTTGAGGTGCGAAACCAATTGCTCCCACGTCAGGCGAAGGATTTTTGATTCACGAACGAGGATGTCGGTCTGCGTATCGGCGGCGGCCGAGCGCATGATACATCCTTCCACGCCCTCGAGGCCGTTCAGCATGGACATCAGCTGCTTGCGCAGACCCTTATCGCGGATGCGCTGGGATACCTTGTTTTCCTTCTCCATTGGCGCGTAGATCAGGTAGCGGCCCGACAGGACCACATTCATGCTGACGCGCGGATTTTTCTCTTCCGACCGCTCATCCTTTTTGGGCAGATAGCCGCTCTTGGATTGGACGGCGATCATTTGGCCGGGCGTCAGGACTTTGCCGATAGCGACGTCGCCGCCCTTTTTCCATGTGCCATCTTTGCGTTGCGTTCGCACGTCGGCATTATAGAGAATACCGATGTTCTCACCGTCTAGGTTGACAAACGCTGCATCCCGCGCAGCGTCTATGCGCGCGACTTTGGCCCAGAAGATGGAGCCCCACCGAACTTCTTCGTTGAACGGGTCGACCTCGAGACCTTCAAGAGCGCCGTTGCTCATCGCGGCGACCCAGATGCTGCCGTCGAGCTCCTCGATCAGGATCTCCATACCTTTCAGACGGGACTTGGCAGTTGCTCCGGTTTTTTTCCCGGCACTGCCTTTCTTGTCGCCGCCGCTTTTTTTGCCTTTACTCAAACTTGCCTCGGGGAGGGAATTGGGAAGTCGTTCAGTTAGATAGAGTGTAGCACAAGAAAGGAATCTCTCCACGTCCGTTTGTTTATGGCAACATTTTATTGCAATGGCTGAAAACCTGCTCCGCGCAGCATTTGCACCGTGTCATACAATGAAAGTCCGACCACGTTGGAATAGGAGCCGCCAATGAATGGCACCCACGCGCCGGCAGAGCCCTGGATGGCGTACGCGCCGGCCTTGTCGCGCCATTCGCCGGATTTAAGGTACATATCGATATCCGCGTCCGTCAAACGCCGGAACCTGACGGTAGTTTCGACGATGCGAGAAAAAGAAACGCCTTTTGGCGCACATAAAGCGATGCCGCCAATGACATGATGCCGCCGGCCGGAGAGTAATCTGAGAAATTTTTTCGCTTCGTATTCATTGGCGGCCTTGCCAAGAATACGGCGGCCGCAGGCGACAACTGTGTCTGCAGCCAGTACAAAGGCGTCAGGATAGTCTTTGGCAATCGCCCGCGCTTTTTCCTTCGCCAGCCGCAAGGCGTGTTCGCGAGGCAATTCATCTTTAAGCGGTGTCTCATCGATCGCAGCCGGAGCGATCTTGTCGGGTCGGATGCCAATCTGCTCAAGCAGTGTCAGCCGCCGCGGCGAAGCGGAGGCGAGGATGAGCGGCGCAGACGCCCGTTTATTTTTCACGGAAAATAATGCGGCCCTTGCTCAGATCGTAGGGCGTCATCTCGACGACGACAGTGTCGCCCTGCAGGACGCGTATGCGGTTCTTGCGCATTTTGCCGGCGGTGTGGGCCAGGATTTCGTGACCCTTCTCGAGCTTCACGCGGAACATGGCGTTTGGAAGCACTTCCGTCACCACACCCTTGAATTCCATCAGATCTTCTTTAGCCATAAATGCGTTCAGCTTTCGTCTGTTACACGGGAAGGATTTATATAAATGAACTCCCGGCGTATGGGAAGAGGTTTGGCGAATACCGCAATGAATTTGCAATTTTTTCAATAATTACTGTGTATTAGGTCGTATCCGATTTTGACACATCTGTCGCTACCGCTGAAACTGAACCTGTCATGAATAGCGTATTTGTCCATGTCTTTGCGTAAGCCCGTCGCATCAGCCGTTATCGTTCTGATGCTTCAGCGTTCGGCCCTGGCGGCCATGCCTTCCTCATCGCTCATGGGACCGCTTGGATTGAACACCGTTCCCAGTGCCCGCATGGAGGAGACCGGTACGGTCCGCGCTACTTTCTCGAGCTTAGATCCTTTCGCTCACGCATCGCTTGGTTTGCAGATCGCAACGCCGCTCTATATCGGCTTGCGGCAGACCTCCGAGGTATCAAGTTTTCGCGACCCGTCGCGCGGCCTATTTCCGGGTGCCGACTTCAAGTTGCGACTGCGTGAGGAGGGGCCGCATATACCTGCCATCGCATTGGGGATGCAGTCGGCATTCGGCGACCGGCAGCTTGCCGGCGAGTATCTTGTGCTCTCGAAACGATGGGGCGATCTCGATTTCAGCGGCGGAATCGGCTGGGGCAGGGCGGGCAGTGCCATGCGCTTGCCAAACCCCCTTGGCCTTCTCGGTCACCATTTCCGCCAGGACCGTCCGCCCGAGAGTTTTGAATCTGCCGGACCTTCCGACTGGTTTACCGGCAAGACGATCGGCCTGTTCGGCGGCTTCGAATATTTTCCGCCGTATCTCGACAGCTTTTCACTCAAGGCCGACTGGGGCGGTGACGGTTATCAGGCAGAACGCGACGCTTTCGATTTTAATCCGTCTAAGCCGTGGTCAATCGGCCTTACCTACCGCGCCCGCCGCTGGCTGACATTGGGCGCCGCGCTGGTCGGCGGCAGCAAAATTCTTGCGATGTTGTCCATTCGCAATTCTCTAAAGACGTGGCCGCGCCGCAAGCAGAAGACGAAGCCTCTGCCCGCGCATATTGTGCGAGAAGATGATGCCGCCCGCGTAGCCGCCATTGTCGATGTTAATGACCGGGCATCATTACCGAAGCAGGCGGGTGAGGCGGCTCGGCAAGTCACATCGATTGCATCGGCTTCCGAAATTGACATCGTGCCACGGCGCTATGGGCTGAGCGGACCCGTTATTGAACTGAGTGCAACCGAAATTCGGGATGCGGAAAATCATAATGGAAGTCCTCAGGAAATCTGGCGGGTTTCTTCAATCGATAAGGGCACAGCTCATGCCTTGCCATACACGCGATTTCATACTGATTTCCATTTGGTCCTGGACAACCAGATGAGTATGGATTCATCGGGCGTGCTTCTGTCTCGTTCGTCAATTGTCGGCACTGCTACGGAAACGCTTGGCGATCATTTCCTGATCGGCGGTGCGCTGCGACTTAACACTTCGAACGACATCATACCCGCGCCGCTGTCCTCCAGTGACATCCGTAGTGACGTATGGCGCTTCGCCGGCATCAGAGTCGAAACGGACAGGCTCTTTGGCGCGTGGTTGGCTTCGCCGGCGAGAGATTTTCATCTCAAGATTGACGCCGGAATGCTCGAGGAAATGTATGGAGGCATCGGCTCGGAAATTCTCTGGCGCCCTTTTGGCAAAACTTATGCGCTAGGCGCGGAGGCATGGTCGCTGTGGAAGCGCGACCCTGATCATGCCGATGCAATCGCGTTTGAAGGCCCGCGAACTTTCTCCGGATTTTTGACTAGCTATTACGAATTTCCAGACTCCAATCTGACGCTCAAGGCCAGCATCGGCCGTTATTTGGCCAGGGATTTTGGCGGCACTTTGGCGCTTGCAAAACGCATGGACGATGGCATCGCCATAAATGCTGACTTGACGGTCACAAATCGAGCGGACACCGACACGTTTGGCCACGCGTCGCACATATACACCGGTTTTACGATTACCGTTCCGCTTGATTACAGACGTCATATTCCCAAAGGTGCGGATGGGCGGCTGCGTATTGGGCCGCTGACGCGCGATAGCGGCGCTGCGATCGACGATCCGCTACCGCTCTACGACCTGACGGAGCCCTTTTCGGCGCGCCAGATTGTCCGTCACTGGAATGAGATTACCGATTGATCAGCCGGTCTTAGCGGATTGCTGCTTTCCCATGAAGATCGCTTCCGCCAGTTCATCGGCGGCGGCCCCAGGCGTCTTGCCCTTCGCCTCGGCGATATTCAGCACACGCGTGACAGTCGGGCCGATACGCTCGACATGTGCCGTCATCGCGTCACGGCTGAGCGGGTTGGTGAACGGATTGTGACCGGCGCGCGCGAAATATTCATAAGCGATTGCGATGACGCCGCCCGCATTGATCACGTAGTCCGGCACGTAAAGAATATTCCGGCCACGCAGCTCCTCGCCCGTTTTTGCAGTCGCCAGCTGATTATTGGCGGCACCGGCGACGATGTTGACGTTCAAAACCGGCACCGTCTTGTCGTTTAACTGGGCGCCGAGCGCACAGGGCGCGAAGATGTTCGCCTTGACGGTAAAGATTTCGTCCTTGCCGACAATTTGAATGCCCGGGAATTCCTTCTGCGCCTGCTCCAGCACGTTCTGGCGCACATCAGTCGCAGTGATCTTCGCGCCTTCCCTGTGCAGCAATTGACACAATGCCCACCCGACCGCGCCGAGGCCCTGCACCGAAACGGTCAGGCCTTTGAGCGAATCCTTGCCGTAGCGCTTTTGTGCGGCCGCTTTGATGCCGCGATAGACGCCGGAGGCGGTTACGGGTGACGGATTGCCGCCGAGGTCACCCGCGCCGTGGCCGGGAATGCCGGCGACGAACGGCGTTTCCTTGGACATGATCTCCATGTCCTTCTCACCGGTGCCGCTGTCTTCGGCCGTGATGTAGATACCTTTGAGCGAATTCACGGCGCG
>DATJGZ010000049.1:0-2781 GCA_035494535.1 Patescibacteria group bacterium
AGGATGCGGCGCCCGCCGCTGCGGCTCGTAACCGCAGGGCCGGGAGGCCTCGGCCAGTCGTCCGCCGGCACTATGACCGGCTGCCTTTAATGGCTGGACGATGGAGCGACGACGGGCAGCGGAAGCCGCCCTGGACTTGCGGGTTCACGCCTGCAGGGTGCGCTCCACGGAAGCACGGCGCCGGGGACAGAAAAGCCGCCGATGGAGCGCCGCGGGGCGCGTGCGTCTTACCGGACGCACGCCGCGCCCAAAGCGCGGACTTGGCTGGTGCGCCTCGCGGTGCTCCATCCCCCTCGATGTTTTTCGAGGGGAGCAAAGACGGGCCTGCCCGGGGCCTCGACAAAGAATACGGGCGATGGCGCTCGGCTGCGCGGTTGGACCACGGTCCAATCGACTGCAAACCGTCAATTTTAGACTATTTGCAATGCAAGACGAGAACCGCGGTTTTGGATTTTCATTAAGGCGAGGAGCGTCATGAGAAGAATGGCTGTTGTCACGCTCGCTCTCGGCTTTGCCACGCAGGCCTTTGCGCAGACATTGCCGCCGAATCTGCCGAGCAAGGAACAGCTCGCCAACGACAACAATCTTTTCATGGCGCTCGCTAAAAAAGCGCTGAAATGGGAAGAGCCGGCCGAGCCGGTGAAAATTGTCGGCCCTATCTATTTTGTCGGCACCAAGGGACTTGGCGTCTTTCTCTTCACGACCTCCGAGGGACACATCCTGATGAACACAGGCATGCCCTCGTCGGGCCCGATGATTGTGGAGTCCATCCGCAAGCTCGGCTTCCGCCCCGAAGACATCAAGCTCATGATCAATGGCCATGCGCATATCGATCATGCGGGCGCGTTTGCCTTCCTGAAACAGCAGTTCGGCGCGCAACTGGCGGTCATGAAGGATGATATCGCCGCGATGGAGAGCGGCGACAAAGACGACTTCAAGTACGCCAATGACTTTGTTTATCCGCCCGTCAAGGTCGATCGCATCCTGCGCGACGGCGACACGATCAAAATGGGCGACGTGCTGCTCACCGCTTATCACACGCCGGGTCACACGCGCGGCGCGACTACGTGGGTCGCGAACCTCGTGGTCGACGGCAAACCGTACGTCGTGGTGTTCCCGGACGGCGCCGGATTCAATCCAGGCTATCGCCTGGCCAAGAATCCTTCATATCCGGGTATCAATGACGATTACCGCAACACGCATCACGTGCTTGAGATGCTGAAGCCCGACATCTGGCTGGCGCAGCACAATGAATATTACGACCTCGAGAGCAAGCGGCAGCGGGCACAGACCGAAGGCGTGAAGGCGTGGATTGACCCTGAAGGCTACCGGCGCTTCATCGCCGGCAAGAAGCGCGCATTCGAGGACGAAGTGGACGAAGAGCTGGGCGTCGTGAAAAAAGGAGACAAGAAATGAGAACCCTTGCTGCTGCGGCCGCCGTGATTGCTGCCATGCCGGCGTGGGCGCAGAACGCCGTCCCGGTCACCGTCCAGAACTTTCCCCGTGCAGAATCGGACCTCTATATGGGGAGGACCGTGAAAGATGGCGCGCTTGGCAAATTCGATCACAATCGCACGCCGACGGAAATTGACGAGCAGAAGGTCATCCGCATGAACCGCGATACGCTTTACTCGTCGGCGGTGTTCGACCTCGATGCCGGACCGGTGACGATTACATTGCCAAAAGCCGGCAAGCGTTTCATGTCGCTGCAGGCGATCAGCGAAGATCATTATGCTCCGATGGTCGTTTATCAGCCCGCTTCGGTGACTCTGACCAAAAACAATGTCGGGACGCGCTACGTGATGACCGCAGTCCGCACATTGGTCGATCCCAACGATCCGAACGACCTGAAGGAGGTTCACGCGCTGCAGGACGCAATCAAGGTCAGTCAGAAAAGCGTCGGCAAATTCGAGGCGCCGAACTGGGATCAGGCTTCGCAGAAGAAAGTGCGCGATGCGTTGCTGGTTCTCGGCTCGACAATCAGCGGGTTCGAGAACGCCTTCGGCCCCAAAGGCCAGGTCGATCCGGTCAATCACCTGATCGCAACCGCCGTGGGCTGGGGCGGCAATCCGGCAAAGGACGCGACCTACATGACCGTGACACCGGCCAAGAATGACGGGACAACGGTCTACAAGCTCAAGGTCAAGGACGTGCCGGTCGAGGCGTTCTGGTCGATCAGCCTTTACAATGCGGAAGGCTTTTTCCAGAAGAACCAGTACAACGCCTATTCGGTCAACAACATCACGGCGAAGAAAAGCCCGGACGGCACGGTCGACGTCCAGTTCGGCGGCTGCGATGGTAAAATCCCGAACTGCCTGCCGACCATGAGCGGTTGGAACTACACCGTGAGGCTCTATCGGCCGCGGGAGGCAATCCTGGACGGCAAGTGGAAATTTCCCGCGGCGCAGCCGGTAAATTGAGAAAAAAAGAAGGGGGGACTATGAAATTCAGGCTCGCGCTGTGCGTCCTGGCGCTTGCCGCGCCAGCAGTTGTGCAGGCGCAGAACGTCGTTCCGGTCACGGCTGACAATTTCAATCGTGCCGAAAGCGACATGTATTTTGCGCGCGTCGTCAAGAAGGGCGCGCTCGGCAAGTTTGTCCACCTGCGCGAGCTGCCGGTCGACAGCATCGTTGTGCGTCCCAACCGTGACACACTCTATTCGGAAGCGGTGTTCGATCTCGATGCGGGGCCGGTGCGGATCACCCTGCCGAAAGCGGGCAATCGCTTCATGTCGATGATGGTGGTCAACGAAGACCACTATGTCTACGAAGTCGATTACAC
>DATJGZ010000050.1:0-4035 GCA_035494535.1 Patescibacteria group bacterium
CAAGCTTTCCCTCATTCACAGCCGCCAGATCGACGGCGCGTTCTACGACCGCGAAAGCGGCGCGATCCTGCTCAACCCGGATCTCGACGAAACCGACCAGATTATCCTGGCGTCGCGCGAGCTGCGCCGCCTCTGGCAGCATCGCAACGGTGCCCGTCTGCACCCGCTGACCTTCCATCCCGATCAGGCGATTCTGGTGAATCGCGCGCAAGCTGCGGACCTATCCGTATCGATGGTCCGCATCGCGTGGGAACTTCAGTTGGCCGGCGAGAAGGGCGCGTGGGAGCGCATCGAGGCGTCGTCGATGGGCGATCTGGCCCGTGCTTTCGCCCGCGAGTCGTATCTGGACTTCCGCACGCTGAATAACGGCACCGCCGCAGCGGCCGTGTTCGAGACGTGGTTCCTCTCCGACCGTTGCCGCTCGGAAGACCGCCGTCTGATCCAGCAGATGCTTTCGGATTATCGCGGTTATGTCTTCGAAGGCGAGCAGCCTTCCCAGGCCGTCACGGCCGAGTTGATCGCAACGCTGGGCTCCATGCCTTTCGGCAAGAATTACCTCGCGCCTTATGTCCAGACAATCACGTCGGATGCTGTCTTCACCGAGGTCCGCGACCGCTCGAATGCGAATTTCCTGTGGTTTATCAAGTTCGAGCGCTCCTTCCGCGAAACGGAACAGGAATTGCAGAAGAGCAAGACCCAGAAGTCGGGCGTGCTCGAAGGCAAGAAGGACAATGAAAACACCGCGGAAATCATATCGCTCACGGACACCGCTCCCCTCACCGGCGCCAAGGCCGCACAGGGCGGGGCCAAGATCATCGTTTTCCGCAGCGGCCCCGACAAGGAATGAGAATGAGGAATTTGACTCTATGAAAGCCGGCCGTCTTTCCCGCAAAACGCACCTCAAGCGCCATGCCGCCCTCCCGACCGAAGGCGGCGCACGCTTCTTCGACCTGACGAACGAGCAGGACGACGAGGACACGACGCTGGTCGAGAGGACCGCGGACAAGCATGCGCCGAAACTGATCGACCTGACCGCGGACGAGCCGCCGACATTGCGCCCGCTCGCGGGCCTGCACATCACCGGCGACGTGAATATCACCACCAGCTTGCCCGGACGCTTTCAGACTGAAGAGGACTTGTTTGACTGGTGCGCGTCGATCCTCGCCGAAAGCCCGACCGCCGGCCGCCTGCTCGAGGAAGCGGCGGCAAATGACTGGATTGTCGGCACCGCCGACCTGCACAGCGGCGGCTTCTACCTCGACACCGTGCAAAAACATATTTTACTGGATCATTTCTCGATGCGCCCGGCGATGCTCGGCCGCTCGGTTTATTTCCGCAACGCTTTCATTACCACGCTGATCCGCGCGCTGCGCGACGTCTGGCACGAACAGCGCGGCACCTCGGTCGCCTCGCATTACAAGCCCGAAGACGTGCTGATGCTCGAGCGCATCCGCGCGGCCGACTGCGACACCGTTACGATTCAGGTCGGCTGGGAGCTGCGCGGCGCCGGCTTCACCGACATCTGGCGCCACATTCTCGGCTCCGAAGAGGGCGACATGGCCCTGACCTTTACAAGATATCTCGAGCGCGATCCGGGCGCGCAGTTTGACGGCGCGGCGCTCGCCTGCACGTTCCGCCAGTGGTATTCCGATCAGGCGCGGGTCGATGCCTGCGACCATCAGGCGCTGGAAAATCTCGATGCCATTTTGATGGCGGCGGAAATGCGCAATCCGTTCGGCACCGATCAACTGCCGGCAACAGAAGTCGAGGCGCTCTCGAGCCTCCCTGACGGTTCATTCTATCTCGCCGGCCTCGGCCGCACGGTTCTGGCCGATCCGGTCTTCGCGGGCTTGAGCGATCCGGTCAACCAGACGCACCTGTTCCACCTGATCTACGACATGGAAGTCACGATGGTGAACAACGTGCCGTTCCGTGATGCGCGCCTCGCCCGTAAAATCTTCCCGAACGCCGAAAATATCCGCACGTGGCGTTAAGGGCGGGCCGGCCCGACCACCGCGCTGGGTTTTTTCGAATTTTTTCACCTCGCTTTCCTTGATTTCTTGGAACTAATTCCCAAATCGATTTCAGCAGGGGATCCCAAATGTACCGGGGGTACAAGGCGCGAAACCCAGCGGCCCGGCTTGGCGTATCGCGCTTTGCCGGGCCTGTAATTTAGGGGTATTATGTCCCCGATGAGCGACTTGCCGCCCACCCGCCAGTTCTATTTGCACCTTGTGTCCGACGCGACGGGCACGACGCTGCAGGGTCTCGCCAAGGCGGTCCTGGCCCAGTTCGACAATATCGAGCCGATCGAGCGCTTTTGGCCGCTGGTGCGCACTGAACGCCAGCTCGAGCGCGTCATTGGCGACATCGCCGACAATCCCGGCCCCGTCCTATTCACGCTGGTCGACCAGGGCCTGCGTCGCCGTTTGCAGAAAAGTTGCCAGGACATGAAGATTCCCTGCCTGCCCGTGCTCGATCCGCTGTTGCGCGGTCTGTCCGCCTATCTCGGCACGCCGGCCAAGGGCATTCCCGGCCTGCAGCATGCGATGGACGACGCCTATTTCCACCGCATCGACGCGGTCGATTTCGCGATGTCTTTTGACGACGGCCAGTCGCTCGAGGGCATCGAGCAGGCCGATGTGGTGCTGGTCGGCGTCTCGCGCACCTCTAAAACACCGACCTGCATCTTCCTTGCCCGCCGCGGCATTATGGCGGCGAACGTGCCATTCGTGCCCGGCGTGCCGTTTCCTGAAAAGGTGCTGAAAATAAAAGGTCCCTTGTTCGTGGGTCTGACCGAGTCGCCCGAGCGCCTCGTCGATATTCGCCGCAACCGCCTCAAGGCCGACGGCGCGGTCAAACACCACGACAAGAATTCGTATCTCGACCCCGAGAAGATCGAGGAAGAAATCCGCGAGGCACGGCGCTTCTTTACGCGGCAGGGCTGGCCGGTGATCGACGTCACCCGCCGTTCGGTGGAGGAAACGGCCGCCGAAATTCAGATTCTGCTGCAGCGGCGCAAGACCGATCACAAGAATCAGGCCGAGCTGCTATGAACGCGGCAGTGAAGAAAATCGTTCTCGCATCCGGCAGCAAGGCGCGCCGCGCCTTGCTCGAGCAGGCCGGCCTGAGCTTCGAAGTGCGGCCCGCCAGCATCGATGAAAAGTCGATCATCGCCGACCTGCAAAAGAAAATCCCGGCCGCGGAGATTGCGCTCGAGCTGGCGCGGCGCAAGGCCGCCGCAATTTCGGAAGATGATCCGCTCGCCTTTGTCATCGGCTGCGACCAAATTTTGACTTGCGGCGGCAAGCTATACCAAAAGGCGGCATCCGCTGAAGAGCTCGCGATTGATCTGAGGGCTCTGCGCGGTCAGAAGCACCAGCTAATTTCCGCCGTTTGCGTCGTCGAGGCGGGCAATACTTTCTGGAGTCACGCCGATATCGCCAGTCTCACGATGAAAAAGTTCGACAACGCATTTATCGACAGCTACATCAAGGCGGCAGGTAACGGCATCCTCAACACCGTCGGGGGCTATGAGCTTGAGGGTCTCGGGCCGTGGCTATTCGAAAAAATCGAGGGCGATTACTTCACGATTCTAGGCCTGCCGCTGGTGCAGCTGCTATCCTTCCTGCAAACACAGGGTTACGGGCCATGAAAGCCACGGTCATCGGCTGCCCGGTCGGTCACAGCCTCTCTCCACTCATCCATAATTACTGGCTGAAGAAATACCAGGTCGAGGGGCGGTATGATGCGCAGGAGATCCAGCCCGGACAGTTAAAAGAAGGTCTCGCAAGGCTAATAGAGCAAGGATATACAGGTTTCAGCGTCACCATCCCCCACAAGCAAGCCGTGATGGATCTTTGCGACGTGGTCGACGACACCGCGAAGCGCATCGGTGCCATCAACTGCATTGCCGTCGACCGTGACGGGCGGATTGAAGGGCTGAACACCGACTGGTTCGGCTTCACCGAGAGCGTGCGTGAAGCGGCGCCCGAATTCGACTTCACATCGGGGCCGGCGCTGGTGCTGGGAGCA
>DATJGZ010000051.1:0-13077 GCA_035494535.1 Patescibacteria group bacterium
ACGAATGATGCACCGAATGCGCTTGTTGTAAATTACAACTGCGGACAATCTCGTAAGTGGTCGAGCGTGCCGGAAGATATAAAGCGAAAATTATCAGCTTTGGCTAAATCGCCGACGTAATCTACTTCATCCAATCCACCGGCAGGTCGTATTCGAGCCCGAGGCGGAACTCGTGCGCGCCGGTGTGAATCTTGTAGTTGCCGATGTCGGCGTCGGTGGTGCCGACATAGCGGTAGCCACCGGTCAGCGCCATGTCGGGGCTAACACGGTATTTCAGGCCGGTGCCGGCCTGGTATGCGAATACGGTGTCGGTGCCGTCGGAGCTCGGTGCGAGCGCCGGTGCGCCGCTGCTGACCGAGCCGCGGAAGTTGGCGACGCCGACACCTGCGGTCACATAGGGTGTGACATTATGCCAATTAAAGTTGAAGTCGTAGTACATGTTCAGCATGAGCATGTAGGCCCGCAGGTCGCCGCCGGCCCGCGCCGTGGTGCCGTTCGCGAAATTCATGTGCGACGCGCTGTTATTGCGATATGTTAACTCCCCCTCCACCCGGATGTTGGGCGTCAGGCGCAGACCGAGCGCGCCGGCAAAACTCGGCGCGTTGTTGTAGCCGAGGCTGCCGCTGTTGCCCGCTGTGCTTTCGCTGAAATCCTCGTCGTGCATGACGTTGAGGCCGAGGTAGCCCGCGAAATAAAGGCGGCTCGATTGCGCCAGCGCGGGCGCGGCGGCACAAAGGCTCAGGAGCGAGACGACGATGGCAAACCGGCGAAGGGCGCGCATGCAAAACGGATGAATTAGGGGAAGGAAATCCCCGGGAAGCGAGTCGATAAAATTATACCCCCGTCCCGCCTGCCCGGCAAGGCAGGGGCCGAGTTATGCACAGCGCTAACCGCTTTATGCTATTGGCGAATCAACTTTGACCGGCAGGTCGGCGGCGATCGGCTCGTCGTCGAGCATCTCGATCATGCCGCCCGGCTGAACGGCGAAGTTCGCAATGAACAGCGCGTTCGAGTAGAACACGACGCCGTCGCAAAGATAGAAGCCCTGCTCGTTCTTGCCCTCATACGTCGCACCACGGATGGTGCCCTGGACGACGGCGCGCGTCTTGTCGTCCATTTGCTGCGGCAGATCGGGATCGTCCATGCGCTCGGCGATCAGGAAGGGCCCTTCCTCGCCGCGGACGAAGTAACAGAAGAAGCGCAGGTAATCGAGGATGTTCTCCTCGTTCAGCTTGATGGGCGCGGTCGCGTTGACCTCATGGATCGGCGGCGACGTGCCGTTGAGGCGGAACAGGTTACCGTCGAGCGTCAGGTAATAGATGTTGAGCTTGCGCGGCGTCCACGCGGCGTCCTGCACGCGGATAAGGACAACGCGCTCATAAAAAGGCAGCTGCCGCCACGCGACCTTGGTCGTCTGCGGGTTGGTCTTGTGCTTGCCGTCGACAGGCGTGATCTGCTCGAGGAAGCCTTCGAGCTCCTCGCCGGACACCGGGTTCCACTTGTCGTCATCGTACATGAACGGTCCTTCTCTATTCTGAACCTAGGGGGAAATTATGCTTTTACGGGCGGGACGTCAACGGAAACCTTAATCAAATGAGCCATATAGCCTTAACGCTCCAAAATACAATAAAA
Organism: Patescibacteria group bacterium; assembly: GCA_035494535.1. Taxonomy (GTDB): domain Bacteria; phylum Pseudomonadota; class Alphaproteobacteria; order Micavibrionales; family Micavibrionaceae; genus JACQIJ01. Next base: position 1,633 of record DATJGZ010000051.1, read on the forward strand.
CGCGGTGCTGTGCAAAACGTTTGACAGGCGACCCCTGCGCCGTATATAAAACACCACCCTGTAGAATTATGGAACAAAAGTGAACGGAGTTTAAAAATGGCAACCAAAAGAACATACCAACCGAGCAGACTGGTCCGTTCGCGCCGCCACGGCTTCCGCGCCCGCATGGCCACAAAACAGGGCGCCAAGGTCCTATCGCGCCGCCGCGCCAAGGGCCGCAAGAAGCTCTCTGCCTAGTGCAGAGCGGAGAGTGGAGGGTTTAGAGTAAGGGTTAAGGGCTATACCTGACCCCTCGCTCTAAACTCTCCACTCTGAACTCGGCACTCCCGATGAAAACCACCCGCGAGCAAATGAAGTCAGTGAGCCGCCTGCTCCGCCGGGCGGACTTTTTGCGCGTCCACAAAACCGGGAAGAAATGGGCCGCAGCGGGCGTCATCATGCAGGCCGCCATGGCCGATAGCGACAAAATCCGCTTCGGCGTGACGGTCAGCAAGAAGCTTGATAAAACCGCCGTGGGCCGCAACCGCATGCGCCGCCGGTTGAAGGCCGCGGGCTATGACATATTGTCAGTCCATGCGCGGACGGGGGCCGACTACGTATTGATCGGCCGACACGAGACACCCGACCGCGCTTACGATGCTCTGTGCGAGGATATAAAAACGTGCCTGCGGAAGACCGGATTCATGAAGGAATGAGCCTGCCCGCCCGGGCGCTGCGACTGCCGGTGCGGCTTTACCGGTATTTTATCTCGCCGTTGACGGGGCCGAACTGCCGCTTCCAGCCGAGCTGTTCGGCCTATGCGCTTGCGGCGCTGGAAAAGCACGGCGCGTTTAAGGGTTCTTGGCTGGCACTGCGGCGCATCCTGCGCTGCCATCCATGGGGCGGTTGCGGCCATGATCCCGTGCCGTAAGTGTTTGATCGAGACCGCTTCGTAGGCTATAAGAGCCTGTTGCAAATCAGGGAAGCAGTGCCGTGAAACATATGAACAACAAGGACGACATGCATCCGGACGACATCCGGAACCTGTTGATCTACGGCGTCCTGTGTTTTGTAATCTACATCGCCTTCAATCATTACATTCTCCAGCCGCGGCTGGAGAAAATCCGCCATGTGCAGGAGCTCGAGGCCCAGCGCATCGCCACCATGCCGGCGGCCGACAAGGTCGCGGAAGAAAAACCGCGTCCGCGCGAGTCCGTGCTCGGGGAATCGACGCGGGTCAAAATCGACAATGGCAGCCTGTTCGGCTCGCTGGCACTCAAGGGCGGGCGCATCGACGACATCAGCCTCCAGCATTACTACACGACGCTCGAGAAGACCGAGCACGTCGTGCTGCTGGCGCCCTCGGCCACCGAATATCCGGAATATATCGAGTATGGCTGGGTGTCGGATAACTCCGGCGTTGCCCTGCCCGGCCCCGACACGGTCTGGCAAGTGGCCGAGGGAAATGTCCTGTCGCCGGACCACCCGGTCACGCTGCGCTGGGATAACGGCCACGGCCTTGTCTTCGAACGCCGGATGGAAATCGACAACAGTTACATGATCACCGTCACGCAGCGCGTGATCAATAACAGCGCCGAGCCCATCAACCTCAATCCGTACGGACTTGTGTCCGAGCACAACATGCCTTCGGATCTCAAGGAGAACGGCGGCCGTGTATTCGAGGGCCTGCAGGCCTGGCTGGACGGCAAGACGCAGGAATTCAGCTTTAGCGACGTCATCAACGCGCAAGTTAAGAATAAGCTTCCAACGTTTGCGGGCGTCAACGGCTGGACCGGCATCTCGCAGAAATACTGGTTCGCGGGCATCGTCCCCGACCAGACGCAGGCCAAAACCTTCCGCTTCATCTACACGCCCTCCGACGACCCGGAGGCGCATAAAAAGGGTCTCGGCAATTTTCAGGCCGACATGACCGGCGACACCGTCATGGTGCCGGCCAAGGGCAGCGCCGAATACAAGATGCACCTGTTCATCGGCGCCAAGGAGGCCAAGGTACTTCAGGCCTACGCCGATACGATGAAGGGAACGCGCGTCGACCTCATTATCGACTGGGGCTGGTTCTGGTTTCTCGCCAAGCCGTTCTTCTACGTGCTCGACATTTTCGGCAAGCTCACCGGCAATATGGGCGTCGCGATCATTTTGCTGACGCTGTGCGTGCGCGCCTGCGTCTTCCCGCTGGCCAGCAAGTCCTTCCGCTCCTTCGCGGGGATGAGCAAACTTTCGCCCCAAATGGCCGAGTTGCGCAAGCAGTACGGAGACGACAGGCAGAAGCTGCAGGCGGAACTGGTCAAGCTGTATGAGAAGGAGAAGGTCAATCCGATGTCGGGTTGCATGCCGCTGTTGCTGCAATTTCCGATCTTCCTCGCGCTGTTCAAGGTGTTGTCGGTGACGATCGAGATGCGGCATGCGCCGTTCTTCGGCTGGATTCACGACCTGTCGGCGCGCGATCCGACCAGCATCTTCAACCTGTTCGGCCTGATCCCGTGGACGCCGCCGCAAACGCTGATGATCGGCGGCTGGTCATGCATGATGTTCTGCGCCATGTGGGCGCAACGCCAGCTCAGCCCCCCCGTGCAAGACAAGATTCAGGACGCGCAGATGGCCTTTATGCCGTTTTTCATCACATGGCTGATGTCGGCGGCACCGGCCGGGCTCGTCATTTACTGGGCGGTCAGCAACTCGCTCTCGGTGCTTCAGCAATACGTCATCATGCGTTCCATGGGCGCGCCGGTGAATCTGCTGACCCGCACGCGCAAGAAGCGCGAAATGCGCGAGATGATCAAAAAAGGCCCGGAAGTGCACCCGGAGCTGATAAAAGCGGAAAAAGACCTGGAGAAAGCGCTGTTCGGCGATGATCAGCCGGCCGAAGACGGCGCGGAAAAGGCTGAAGAAGAACAGGTTTCAACCGGCATCTCCGCGCCCAAGCCGAAGAAGAAGAAAAAGAGATGAGCACGCTGGCGGTATTCTCGGGGCCCTGCGATTTCCGCGCCGGGGCGGCCACGCCTGAACAGCTGCCGCCGGCGACGCTGCCCGAGGTGGCTTTCGCCGGGCGCTCGAACGTGGGCAAATCGTCCCTGATCAACGCGGTCGTCAACCGCCGAGACCTCGCCCGCACCTCGCGCACGCCGGGCCGCACGCAGCAGATCAATTTCTTCGACCTCGGCGGGCGCTTTTACATTGCCGACATGCCGGGTTACGGCTACGCCCAGGTTTCGCGCGACGTCAAGGCAGCGTGGGATTTGCTGATCCATGAATATCTGTGCAACCGGCAAACATTGCGCTGCGTGTTCATCCTGATCGACGCGCGGCACGGGCTGAAAGACAGCGATCACGAGCTGATGGATGCGCTGGACGAAGCCGCCGTGCCCTGTCGCATCGTTTTCACCAAGATGGACAAGGCGGAGGATCGCGACCGGCTGGCGCACGAAGCCAAAGCCGCCGCCAACCGCCACCGCACCGCGTCGCCCGAGGCGCTGTTTACGAGCGCGGAGAAGAAGCAGGGTATCGCGGAATTGCAGGAATCCATCATCGCCGCGACCGCGGGCTAGCGCTGCTCGATCACGTTATAGAAGCTGAACATGGTGGCGCCGGCGTCCGACACGCACAGGCTGGCGTGTCCGTCGCACAGCGGACAAACGGTTTTGTCCAGATCGACATTGGCGCCGGCGGTATGGCGGCTGGCGTCGATCAAAACGGTGGCCAGCGCCGCGCCGACAGGCGGGATCGTCGCCGGCTTATTGCCGGTCAAAATTTCATCGATTTTCTCGCACACCGGCTGGCTGATCTGGTGGGCCACGAGAATGACATCCGTCCCGTTTGTCTCGGTCCATTCGACGTTGTTGAACGCGCCCATGTAAAAACCGGGAACTGGATTGGCGTCGACCTGCTTGACGGCGCCGGTCGGTATGTTCGGCATGCTCACGCCGCCACCCTGCGGCGCGAAGACCGAATGGATGCCGGCCGAGGAGAAACAAGCCTCCCCCGGCAGGCAGAAATCGAGATCGTCGATCTTGGAGCCCGAATAGAGCATCTGGTCGACCGCCTGCTTGACCTGGTTGGAGACCTGAATGATCTGGGTGGCGTCGACATTGGCGGATTCATTGCTGATGGTGTTTGTCTCGCCGGAGCCGCGCTGGCGCGACAGGATGAAGGTCAGGGCGGCAAACAACCCGATCACGATAAGGACATAAATCAAGGCGTTGCCCTGTTGATTTCTGTACATAAAAGGTTTTCCGTTTGCGCCCATGACAATGCTATTGTTACATGACGCTCTATATAAGGACAAAGGCGAAAAAAATGACCCTCGACCCGCTATCGCTGACCGCCGGACTGATCGCCGGGATTGTGATCGCCGGCCTGATCGCATGGGGACGGATGGCGGCATTGCGCGAGCGGCTGAGCCAGCAGGGCAGCGCCTTCGCCGCGATGGCGCAGGACGCGCTCGCGCGCAACAACGAGCAATTTTTGACGCTGGCGCAGGAGAAGCTGAAACAGGCGCAGACCGAAAACGCGCACGATATTGAAAAGCGGCAGAAGGCGATCAGCGAGATGGTCGACCCGATAGGCAAGACGCTCAAGGAGATGAACGCGAAGGTCGAGGGACTGGGCAAGACGGGTGTCACACTGGAAACGCAGCTGAAGACTTTCACAGAAGACCAGCGTCTGCTGCGGCAGGAGACACAGAACCTCGTGCAGGCGCTCCGCAACCCGGCCGCGCGCGGCCGCTGGGGCGAAATGCAGCTGCAGCGTGCCTTCGAGACCATCGGCATGATCGAGGGCACGCATTACCGACAACAGGAATCGGCCGTGACCGAGGGCGGACGGCATCGCCCGGATTTCATCATCATGCTCCCCGGCGGCATGCAGATCATCATCGACGTCAAGACGCCGGTCGAGCCCTACTGGAACGCCATGGACAGCGCGACCAGCGAGGCGGCGCAAGCAGACGCGCTCAGCACATTCCGCCGTCACTTGCGCGATCATTTGAAGGAGTTGAAATCCCGCGAATACTGGCGGCATTTCGACGGCAGTCCCGAATTCGTCGTCATGTTTCTGCCGACCGAGGGTCTGTACAGTATGGCAGTAAGTAACGACCCGGCATTAATCGAAGACGCGGCCAACGCCAACGTCATCCTCGCCTCACCCACCACGCTGATGGGCCTGCTGCGCGTAGCTATGCACGGCTGGCAGCAGCAAAAGCTCGCGGACGAGGCGAAGAACATCTCTGACCTCGCCGCCGATCTATATAACCGTATCGGCAAGTTCGGCGAACACATGCAGAAGATCGGCGACAATCTCGGCCGGGCGCTCGGTGCCTATAATTCCGCCGTCGGCTCGCTTGAACGCATGGTCCTGCCCGGCGCCCGCAAGTTCAAGGAACTGCATGTTCAGACCGGCGGAAGGGAGATACCGGAGCTGACCGCGCTGGAGGCCGTGCCGCAGGCTATTTCCGCGCCGGAACTGCTGGCGGCGGATGACGATGAAACCAAATCCAAGAAACGTGCGTAGATATAGTAGATATACATGAATACATACAGCATCATTACAATCCCCGATCCGGTGCTGAAGACCGAGGCCGCACCGGTCGACAAGGTCGACGACAAGGTGCGCGCGCAGATGGACAAAATGCTGGCGACGATGTACGACGCCAAGGGCATCGGCCTCGCCGCCAACCAGGTCGGGCTCCTGAACCGTGTGCTGGTGATGGACCTGATGGGCGCGACCTGGCAGCTGGCCGACGCCGACAACGGCGTGTCCCGAATCTCGCGCATTGAGCCGGAGTATCCGGAGGAGCCCCTGAACAAACCGATCTTCATGGCCAATCCGGAGATTGTCTGGCGGGCGGAGCAGCGCACAATTTACGAAGAAGGCTGCCTGTCGATTCCCGGCAGCTGGGGCGACGTGGTGCGTCCCGCCGAAGTGAAGGTGAAATATCTCGACTATCACGGCCAGCCGCAGGAACTGACCGCCGAGGGCCTGTTCGCGCACTGCGTGCAGCACGAGATAGACCATCTCAACGGCGTGCTGTTCATCGATTATCTTTCCAAGCTGCGGCGCGACATGATCATCCGCAAGATGGAAAAGGCAAAAAAGAGTGCCGAGTCCTGAGTGGCGAGTGCAGAACGTAATTCAGTGAAAAAGGCGCCGCTTCCATGACTCCTCACTCTAAACTCTCCACTGTAAACTCCCTGCGCATCATCTTCATGGGCACGCCCGACTTCGCGGTCCCCGCGCTTAAGGAGCTGATCGACAGCCCGCATGAGGTGGTGGCGGTCTACACACAGCCACCGCGGCCCAAGGGCCGGGGACAGAAGGTCCAGCCTTCGCCGGTTCACGAAGCCGCTGACGCGCACAACATCCCGGTTTTCACGCCCAAGAGCCTCAGGAAAGACGAAGCCGCGCGCGTCGCTTTTGCCGCGCATACGGCCGATGTCGCCGTAGTGGCCGCCTACGGGCTGCTGTTGCCGCTCGAAGTCCTGAAGGCGCCGAAGTACGGTTGCCTGAATGTGCATGCTTCACTTCTGCCGCGCTGGCGCGGTGCGTCGCCGATCCAGCACGCGATCTGGGCGGGGGATGCCGAGAGTGGCATTTCGATCATGCAGATGGAGGAGGGCCTTGATACCGGCCCGGTGCTAGCCAAGCGCGTGGTTCCGATTCGGCCTGAGACGACGGCGCAGAGCCTGCACGACGAGCTGGCCGGGCTGGGCGCCGCGCTGATGCTCGAGGTGCTGGAGCGGATCGCGGCGGGCAAGAAGCTGACACCGGAGAAGCAAGACGACTCAACTGCGACCTACGCACCGCTCCTGGCCAAGGAGCACGGCCGGATCGACTGGCGGCAGACGGCCGCCGAGATCGACCGTCAGATCCGGGCCCTTAATCCGTGGCCTGGAGTCTGGACCATGACCGCCGACGATAAGCGCCTGAAGATCATCGGCGCGGAACTGGTGGACGAGACCTTCACCGAGCCGCCGGGGACGATCACCGATCGGCTGGGGCATGTGGCCTGTGGCGGTGATACCTGTATCAGGCTGAAAATGATTCAGCCGGAGAACGCCAAAGCCATGGACGTGATTTCAGCCTTCAACGGCGGCTATCTGGCGCCGGACGAGATGCTGTCCTGACGGCCCTTCACGATTTCAATGAATTCGCGGATAAGGCTGGGATCCTTCTTGCCCGGCGCGGTCTCGACACCGCTGGAGACGTCGACAGCATTCGGCGCGAGAACTGAGAGCGCGGCTTCGACATTGGCGGCGTTCAGGCCGCCGGACAGCATCCATGGCAGAGGACTGCGAAAACCTTTTAGCAGGCTCCAGTCGAACGCTCGTCCCGTGCCACCTTGCTGCCCCTCGACTTTCGCGTCAAATAGCAGCCATTGCGCCACGCTTTCATAACTTCTCGCCTTCTGGACATCCGCCGCCATCGCCACCCGTACGGCCTTCATCACCGGCAATTTTGTTCGGGCCGCAATATCCCGGACACGATCGGGATTTTCGTTACCATGCAACTGGATCATGTCCAGCTTCACGGATGACAATATCTGCTCAAGCTGCATGTTATCGGGGTCGACGAACAGACCGACCTTCTTCAAGCGGGATGCGGCAGCCAATGCCAGCGGCGTGGCGGCAGAAGCGGTCAATGCGCGCGGTGATTTGGCATAGAAGACAAAACCGACAAAATCGGCGCTTGCCGCGGCCGCCAGCGCTTCCGCCGTCGTAATGCCGCAAATCTTGACCTTGGTCACCGTAATTCCTCGAGAATCTCGCGTACGGCCTCGGCCGGGTCCGGGGCTCCGGTGATAGGACGTCCGATGACTATATGCGTAGCGCCGGCCTCCATCGCCTCACGCGGGGTCATTATGCGCGCCTGGTCGTCGGATCCCTGCGCGTGGCCAGCGGGGCGAATGCCGGGAACCATCAGGACGGGCGCCGCGCCGAAACGCTTGCGGAGCATCGCCGCCTCGTGGGCCGAGCAGACGACGCCGTCGAGGCGGCACTGTAAAACCATCTCCGTCAGGCGGCAAACCTGCGATTCGAGGTCGGTGCCCACGCCTGCCGCCTTGAGATCACCCGCGGAGAGGCTGGTCAGGACGGTCACGCCGAGAATGCGCGGAGGAGGAACGTTGAGCCTGTCGGCTTCGTCGTGCGCCGCCATGCGGGCGGCGTTCATCATGGCGATGCCGCCCGACGCGTGGACATTTATATAAGTGGGTTGCAACGACACCACCGCGCGGACCGCCTGCGCGACCGTATTGGGGATGTCGTGATACTTGAGATCGAGGAAGTACCGCAGACCCGGGTTGGCGGCCAGTATAGTGCGCACTCCCTGCGGACCCTGCGCGTTAAAAAACTCGAGCCCAAACTTGATCCCGACCGAGCGCGAGACGATCTTGATCAGCCCGAGCGCGACCTGCAGGTCGGCGGTATCTATAGCGCAGAAAACCTTGGGCAAAGCCGGTTCGGCCGCGGCAACTGTTCTGGTTTCAGGCTTGTTCATTTCCATTCACCGCGGCAGACGATTCCAGTTGTTTTTCGAGCGTAGCCAGCTTTTTCTTGTGCCGCCGGTGTTCGACCCGCTGCCCGATGCCGTTCAGCCACACGAACGCCGCACCCGACAGGAAACCGACCGCCGCGCCGACCAATATGGCGGCGCCCAACGGTACGTTGAGCGGTGCATGGGACAGGCTCCAGACAATGGGAACGCTGTTGCGGTTGGCAACGGCAAAAAGAACAGCTGCGATGGTGACGGCGAAGCCGGTGATCCAGCGCAGGAGGTCGTTCATGATCAGCCGAGTTCGTCCTCGCCGGACTTGCCGTTATTCAGGCGCTCACGCAGTTCCTTGCCGGTCTTGAAGAAAGGCAGGGACTTGGCCTGAACGGTGACGCTTTCGCCGGTACGCGGGTTGCGGCCTGTACGCGCTTCGCGCTTTTTGACCGAAAAGGCGCCGAAGCCGCGCAATTCGACCCGGTCGCCCTTGGCCAGCGCGGCAGTGATTTCATCAAAGATGGTGTCGACGATTCGCTCGACATCGCGCATGTACAGGTGCGGATTTCTTTCTGCCAGGCGCTGGATCAGTTCGGATTTGGTCATGCGCGTCGTTCCCCCTCGTCAAATCACCGTCAAAAAATAGTGCATATCAAACGCTTATAGCGCAAGCATGCCCTAAAGCGCCGGGGGTCGTCAAGCTAAAGTCATTGAATAATAAAGGCTTTTTCTCGCCTATTTGACCGCAAAATTCATATATTCTGGCAAATAACGGGTCGACGACACTTAATAGTACCCCATGCCCGAAAACCATTTGCTGGCCATCTCGGCCCGTTTGTCCACCGCCGTTTGATGGATGTCCTTCCAGTCGGGCGTGGGATAGGTGAACTTTTCAGCCGATGCTGCCGCCATGAAGGCAAGCTTGAGGTTCTTGCGGGCATGCGCCTCATCAGAGATATGCAGGAGTTCCTGAATCGCGACCTTCTTGAGCGGCTGCTTGGCCTTGTAATAACCGGTAAAGGTAATGTCCTCGGGCACGCGGAAGCCGAGCCAATGCGGGCTGGCAAGGTCGGCGATGTACTCCGCCGTCGACAATGCACGTTCGGGGTCGCTCTGGATCACCCGGTGCAGAAGCTTTTCGACCGTCGGCGCAATCGAGGCATCGCGCTCGTTGCTCATGACAATGTCATGCACGCCATGACAGACCGCGTTGAGCATGGTGTCGTGGTATGTCGGCTTGTAATCTGGATCGCCGAAGGTTTCGTTGAGCCATTTCCCGAAGCCGGAATTGTCGAACTTGCGCTGGGATTCACGCGCCGCCTCATAGCCCAACGAAAGCTTGTCCGTGTATACGCCGGGCTCGGGATGCGCTTTGTAGGCCACACCCATATCGACGCGGTCGACAATCTCGATCACAGCGGGAACGGTCGAAGGCATGCGGTGATATTCGCGGATGAGGATGCCGACGCCGTGGGCGGCTGCATCGACGCGTCCGTCATCGAGCGTTTTGTGGATGGACTCGATTAACTGGCCCTGCGCCTTGGCCCGGCGAAACGCCGGACTCAGCGATTGAAGAAAAGACCACATTCTGAACCGTCCCTGTATGGTTTTTATAGTTGTGCGGAGAATAGCATTCGCGTACAGGGGCGGCAATCGTGCGGCGCGGGAGAGAAATTCTAATGAGTTAATTAATATAGGATTTCTATAACGAGGCAGCACCTGGGTCTGTTCAATAAAAAGGCCGGGCTTGAGCCCGGCCTTTTCTGTTCCGTTTCGCGAAGCGGCTTATTCGCCGGCTTCGTCTTCGCTCTTGGCTTTCTTGGCGGCTTTTTTCTTCGGCTTTTCTTCCGGAGCTTCGGCCGCGGCGCCCTTGTCCTTGTTCAGGGCAGCGCCGAGGATGTCGCCGAGCGAAGCACCCGAGTCGGAGGAGCCGAACGCCTCGAGGGCGGCCTTGTCCTCGTCGATCTCGCGCTGCTTGATCGAGAGCTGCAGCTTGCGGCCTTCGGTCGAGACGACCTTGGCGTCGACCTTTTCGCCCACGGCGAAACGGTCGGTACGCTGCTCGGACCGCTCGCGCGAGAGATCCGACTTCTTGATCGAGCCCTGGATGCTGTCGTTGACCATCACGTCCACGCCGCGGTCGTTGACGGCCGTGATCGTGCAGGTGACGACATCGCCCTTCTTGACGCCTTCGAACGTAACGGCGCCCTTCGGAGCATCCGAGAGTTGCTTGATGCCGAGAGCCACGCGCTCTTTTGCCGGGTCGACTTCAAGGATTTTGACCTTGACGGTATCGCCCTTCTTGTAAGCCTTGAGCGCGGCTTCGCCGGATTCGGTCCACGACACGTCCGAGAGATGGACCATGCCGTCGATGTCGCCGGGCAGGCCCACGAACATGCCGAACTCGGTGATATTGCGAATCTCGCCTTCGAGAACTTCGCCGGGCTTGTGGCTTTCGGCAAATTTCTTCCACGGCGATTCTTGCGTCTGTTTCAGGCCCAGTGAAATGCGGCGCTTTTCCTGATCGACTTCGAGGACCATGACGTCCACTTCCTGGCTGGTCGAGACGATCTTGCCCGGGTGGATGTTTTTCTTGGTCCAGGACATTTCCGAGACGTGGACGAGGCCCTCGATCCCCGGCTCGAGCTCGACGAATGCGCCGTAGTCGGTGATGTTATTGACCCGGCCCTTGTAGACCTGGCCGACCTGGTACTTCTGGGCGATGCCCTGCCACGGGTCGCTTTCCAGCTGCTTCATGCCGAGGCTGATGCGCTGGTTTTCCTGGTTGTAGCGGATAACCTGCACCTCGACCGTCTGGCCGATCGACAGGGCTTCCGACGGATGGTTGACGCGCTTCCACGAAATGTCCGTGACGTGGAGCAGACCGTCGACGCCGCCGAGATCGATGAACGCGCCGTAGTCCGTGATATTTTTCACGACGCCTTTCAGGATCACGCCTTCGCGCAG
>DATJGZ010000052.1:0-17543 GCA_035494535.1 Patescibacteria group bacterium
GGGGATGAGGATGCCGTGGTGCAGGTTGAGCGCTTTGCGGTTCGGGTCGCCCCCGGTCGGCCGGCGCAGCTCGACGAATTCCTCGATCTCCGGGTGCCAGACCGGCAAATAGATGGCGGCCGAGCCGCGGCGCAAGGAACCCTGGCTAATCGCCAACGTCAGGCTGTCCATGACGCGGATGAAGGGGATGATGCCCGAGGTCTTGCCGTTGCGTCCGACTTTCTCGCCGATCGAGCGGACGTTGCCCCAGTAGGAACCGATACCGCCGCCGAGCGAGGCGAGCCAGACATTCTCGTTCCACAGCTCGACGATATTATCGAGCGAATCGCCGGATTCGTTGAGAAAGCAGGAGATCGGCAGGCCGCGGTTGGTGCCGCCGTTGGACAGCACCGGGGTGGCGGGCATGAACCAAAGCTTCGATATATAGTCGTAGAGGCGCTGCGCGTGCTCCGAGTCGTCGCCGTAGTACATGGCAACCCGGGCGAACAGGTCCTGGTAGGATTCCTCGGGCAGCAGATAGCGGTCGGTCAGCGTGGCCTTTCCGAATTCTGTTAAATTGGCATCTCGGCTCCGGTCAATCCTGACGCGGTTCCCGCGTTCCATCTGCGCGACATCGAACATGCTTTCGGCCCCCTCTTAGGTACGCTCGTTATATAAAATAGACTGGATTGTCTGTTGCGAAAGATTGTGGTGAAAACCACAATCCGTAGCGGTTAACACAATTTTAACCCTACTAGATATCGTGTTCATGATCCCTAAGACCTTATTCCTATAGGCCACGTTTTCGCCGCAATTCGGACCCCCAACGGGCTGAAAAAACTGATGCAAAACCACCTATACACATTTTTTCCCCGCGCAAAAAAAGCAACGGCGTTTCAGGATTACTCAAATTGCCGCCACTTTTTGACAACCGCGCCGGACAGTATTATGTTTACGGCCATCAGCCAAAACCGGATCAAATGACTGAGAAACGCGCAAACGAATCGGAAAGCGCGGCCCGAATCGCTTTTAGGCGGGCCGTAAGGAGCCTTGTCACCTGGGGGGAGGATATCAGCCGCGTGTTCCCCCACGCCGATGTCGAATTTTTCCCCGATGCCGGATCGAAGGGAAAAACGCAGCGCGCCGCGCTGCGGGTGATGTTCACGCGCGCCGTCAGCGGCGACGCGCAGAAGAAGGATGCCGCTTATGCCGGCTTCTGGGTCACCGCGGAGGCGAATAGCTGGCGCGACGAGATCATGTACGAAATCCGGCCCTACCGCGGCCCCGGCGACAATTTCGGCAAGAGCCACCGCAGCAATACGCTGCCGCGCTGGTTCGGGTTCGCGCTGCCCCATACCTTCTGGAGCCTGCATGACTTCCCCCTGCATGACGAATGGGAGGGATTCCGCAGCGGCATTGAATTCTCCCGCGACGGGCGCGTCCCGCAGGAATGGCGCAGCGATCTTCATATCCTCTATTACAACGGCTATCGCCGCGGCATATTCGAGGACCCCGTGGCTGTGCTGGAAAAACTCCCGCTCCGGCCGGGCTTCACGCCGGAATAAAAAAGCCCCGCATCAGCGGGGCTTTTAATTCCAGTCGGCTAACTCTAGCGCCGGTTGCCCATGAGGTTGAGCAGGAACTGGAACAGGTTGATGAAGCTCATATACAAGTTGAGCGCCGCCAGGATAGCAAGCTTCTGATTGCTCTCCCGGTCAGCGGCGTGATTATACATTTCCTTGAACATCTGCGTGTTCCACGCAATCAGGCAGACGCAGGCGATGACGCCGATCATCGACGAGACATACATAACCATTGGTGAATGCATGAACATATTGACAAGGAAGGCGAGGAAGATACCCCACATACCCATCATGCCAAATGCACCCACGCCCGATAGGTCCCGCTTCGACGAATAGCCGATCGCCGACGTGCCCGCAAACGTGCCCGCGGTGATGAAAAAGACCCGGGCGATACTTTCGCCGCTATAGGCGAGAAAGATGATCGCGAAGGAAATGCCGAAGATGGCAGATATGCCGTAAAATGCCGCCGCCATTTGGCCGGAAGTCATGGTTGCAATCCGGCGCGGCGAAAAAGCGATCGATATAACAAACATCGGCGCGAACAGGACCACCAATATCATGATGAAGTTGCCAAAGAAAAAGTGCAGCAACGCGGGAGAGCTTGCCACCATCCAAGCCACCACGCCCGTAAATGTCAGACCAAGGGCCAGATTCTGATAGATGCGCTGAAAGAAGGCCTGCAACCCAGCATCGCGGACGGTCGTTGTCCTTGCGCGGGGTAAATTTCTGTCGGTCGGCATATTCAGTTCTCCTTTGGTTGGCGTAAATACGCATCAACACATATAAGTTATTTTATCACATTTTCAAAGCCAGAGGCTTAACGCCGGCTTTACCCCAAATGATAGGCCCATCGTAATAGTATAGTGAAGTCAATATATTAGCTAGCCCACGGGTTGCGGGGCTTGATCATCGCGGCTGACTCGGTACCCAGATCCGGAATCGGCGTTCCTGTCAGGCGGGATATAGTCTCCACGCGCTGCGGGATCGGCGGATGATCGGCGAACAGGCCGAGGAACGGCCGCGGATTATCGATGCCCATACCGCGGATATCGGGCGCGGCCTGCTGCAGAAAACTGTGACCGTCGATGCGCAGCAGCGCGCGCATCATCGCTTCCGGATTCTTGGTCAGCATCACTGCGCCCTCATCCGCCATGGTCTCGCGGTGACGCGAGAGCGCAAGGCGCGTCAGCACCGTGACGAGATAACCCGCCCAAAGCACAACCTCAACCGCCAGCAGGAATAGCAAAAATTGGCCTTCACTATTGTTGTCATCACGGCTCCGGCGGCGGCCGTAAAAAAGATTGTAGCGGATCTGGCTCCAGGTCAGCTGCGCGGCGATGCCCAGCATGCCGATGAAGATGATCGAGACCACCATCAGACGCGAATCGTTATTGATGATGTGCGTGAGCTCGTGCGCCAGCACGGCTTCAAGCTCATCATCCTTCAGCGTATCCATCAAGCCGCGTGTGACTGTGATCGAATAGTTGCCCTTCGATATGCCGCTCGCGAAGGCATTGCGCACATCCGTGTCGATGATTTGCAGCGTCGGCATCGGCAGGCCGCGGGAGATACAAAGGTTCTCAAGCAAATTGTAGAGCTTCGGCTCCTCGCTGCGCTCAACCGAACGCGCATGCGACATCAGGCGGATCATGTGCGAATGAAACATAAAAGCGATCAGGAACCAGATGGCAACGGCCGTGACGATGATCGGCGCATACTGAATGACGACCGCCGTCCCGAAATGCTCGGCGCGCGGCCAGGTGTTCACGCCGCTTTGTCCTGCCATCATGGCGCCGAACAGGACGGCCATGACCCAGACAATTCCTGCCAGAATGAACGGATAAAGAGCCAGCAGCATGAAGGAACGGAGATTATTGTTCCAGATCGCTGTCTGCAGTCCGGCGGCCATCGTCAGATACTCCGATAGTTTTTCCTACCCGAACTTCACCTCGGGCGCTTTCTCGATCGCCTGTTTTTCTTCGGTCGAAACCTCGAAGAACGGCTCGGTATGGAAGCCGAACGCACCGGCGAACAGGCTGGCCGGGAATTGTTGAACGGCTGTGTTGTATTCGTTGGTCGCATTATTGAAGAATCGGCGAGACGCCGCGATCTTGTTCTCAATGTCCGTCAACTCGTCCATCAGTTCGCGGAAATTGGCATCGGCTTTGAGCGCGGGATAGTTCTCGGCGACGACCAAAAGCCGGCTGAGCGCGCCACCGAGCATCCCTTCGGCCTGCATGCGGTCCGCACCTGTCGTACCCTGCGCCTGCCCGACCTTGGCGCGCGCAGCCGTGACGTTTTCAAGAACCCCTTTTTCGTGCGCCGCATAGCCTTTGACTGATTCGACGAGATTGGGAATGAGGTCGTAGCGCTGCTTGAGCTGGACGTCGATGTCAGAAAAGGCGTTGTTGCGCGTCTGCCGCAGAGCGACCAGCCGGTTGTACAGCATGATCACCAGAAGTATGACAACGACGACGACAATACCGACGTATTTCATAAGCATCTCCTCCCAAAAATACCGGCGTATTGTAGCACCCCGGTCCACGGCGTTATAGTTAAAAGCTGTGCTCATAACGCCGGGTTTTCAATGACTCTCTTTGCCTCGAATCGTTTTGCCAGCGCTTCCGCCGCGGGGACGGATTGGCGCGACGCCGCGCGCCGGGTGCTTGAGCAGCTGGAAAAAGCCCGCCTGCCCGCTTCCAATATCGGCTTCCTTTATATAACCGGCGAACTCGTCGACGAAGCGGCCAGCATTCTCGATTTATTCCGATCGGTTACAAAAGTGGAGCACTGGCTGGGCGCGGCCGGAGCGGGCGTACTGGGTACGGGTATAAGCCACATCGGACAGCCCGCGATCTCGGCGATGATCGGATATATAGCGGCGGACGATTTCTGCGTCTCGCCTGCCGCGAGCCTCGATTCGGACGCGCACGAAATCGCGCTCGACCGGTGGCTCGAGGCGCATTACCCGATGCTGGTCCTGGTGCACGGCGCGCCCGATTTCGATGTGGATGCGCAGGGTACGCTGGCGGCGATCGAGCGCCGAACAAGCGGATTTCTGGCGGGTGGAATCAGTTCGTCGCGCAAACCCGTCCTTTTTGCCGACGGCGTGGACGGCAGCGGATTCTCCGGGGCGGTCTTCTCGCAGAACGTGGCCGTCGCGACGGCGCTCACTCAAGGATGCGCGCCCCTGGGCCCCGTCCATACTGTCACCCGGTGTGAGGACCACGTGCTCATGGAGCTCGACGGCCAACGCGCAAGCGATGTCTTCCTCGAGGATTTGCGCGCCCTGGGCGGCGCAGGTATGCAAGAATGCGATGCGGAGAGCCTGATCGGCAGATTTCGCGGCGACGTACACATCGCTTTTCCGGTTTCGGGCTCCGATCAGCGCGATTACCTGGTCCGCAACGCGCTCGGAGTCGATCCGGAGCGCGGCTGGATTGCCCTCGCCCAGCCCGTTGCAAATGGCGATAAGCTACTGTTCGTTCACCGGGACGGAGAGACGATGCGGGCCGATCTTTCGCGGATGCTGACGGACCTCCGGGCGCGGCTGACGCGGGAACGTGGATCGTTCGCTCCTGCCGGCGCGCTGTATATTTCGTGCGTCGCGCGCATGCAGCAGGGATTTTCCGACAGCCCGGGTAGCGAGATGGAGCTGGTGCGCGAGATTATCGGCGATGCGCCGCTGGCGGGTTTCTACGCCGCCGGCGAAATATCCAATAGCCGTCTGTACGGATACACCGCTGTTCTGATACTGTTCCTTTGAATTCAGCCCAATCCGGGCTAGTATGGATGGCACAATTTGATGGGGACTTACAATGACACGCGCGCGCAAATTTTTATCCGTCGTTACCGCTTTGGGCCTGTTCTGGCTCATACCGGTTCTGTGGAACAACGCGGCCGCGCAGGACACCCGAAACGATCTGCCGAGCCCCGGCAGCATGGCGCCGATCGACCAGCCGGACATGACGCCGCCGCAGAAAGAACCGCCCATGCCGCCCGCAATCAAGACCCTGGTCGAACAGGGCGGACAAGTCCGTTACCTCGGCCGCGAGCTGGGATTTGACGGCTGGATCGCGATACGCAACGGCAAAGAGGAATATTTCTATACCACCCCCGACGGCAGCGCCCTGTTGATGGGATTGCTTTTCGACAAGAATGGAAAATTGATCACCGTCCGTCAGGTTAAAGCGCTCCAGCAGAAAAGCGGCAAGATGCTGGACAGCATTGCCGAGACCAAAAGCCCGACAGAAACACTGGGTAACAACAGCACGTTGGCGCCCACGCTCACCAAATTCAAGACTCCGTCGGAGCAGCTTTACGACAATGTCACCTACGGCAACTGGATTGCGCTCGGCAATCCGTCGGCCCCCTTCATCTATACGTTCATCGATCCGCAGTGCCCGCACTGCCACGACATGCTGATGGATTTGCGGCACAAATATATAGAGAGCGGCAAACTGCAGGTGCGGATTCTGCCCATCGGTTTCCGGGACGAGACGATAGAGCAGGCGGCGTTCCTTCTGGCGGCACCCGATCCGCAGGATGCGCTGTTCCGCCACCTGGAGGGCGATAAAACCGCCCTGCCCATTCAGCCGGAGATCAATACGCAGGGTGTGCAGCGCAATCTGGCCATCATGCAGTCTTGGCATTTCGATGTTACGCCGATCACCGTCTACCGCGCCGCCAACGGCAATATCAAGATCGTGCGCGGTCGGGCCAAGGATCTTGACCAGATCGTTGCCGATCTGGCCAAAAACCCGCAGTCGCAGTCGAGCATAGCGCCTTCCGCGGGTGCCCCCTAAGCTACGGTTACCGGAGGAAAAATCAGCCGTCCGCCTTGCTTCGGCCGGCTAAAATCCTGTACATAACGGGTAGCCCAACCTATATTGGAAGCCATGACGGAACGTCACCTCATGCAGGTTCAGGTTCTCGAGCGACTCGGCGTGCCGCTGATCACAGCGGCCGGCGGTGGCGTCATGGCGACGGAAGGTCCGCAAATCGCTGAAAAACTAGCCGGATTGTTGGGTAAATCGATCCAGGCGGCTTTGGCGCTTGGGAAGGCGATGGACCTGCCTGATGCCGATCCGCAGGCCGATTCTGTAAAACTTGCTTTGGCAGCCATTTCCGCCGGTCTGATTGCAGGTTATTGCCGCCAGACGGGAAAAGTGCCGGATGATAATGAAACCAAGCGATTGACCGGCGCGCTCGAGACGATTCTTTCTTACGGAGACAATTTTCTGCCCGCTGCCGGTCGCCTCAAGGGAATCGAGCAGGGCGCTTATCCGGTTGACGACAACCAGATCAGCATCCAGACAATCAACGCGCTCGTGCCTGTCATCAATGCGGTTGCCGGATTCCCTTTTGGCCGGGCCGAGCGCAGCCTCGCGCAGGAAATCAGCCAGCGACTCGGTGCGCGCGCGACGGCGATGCGCAAGGCGATGGCCCCTTCCGTAACCGAAGACGGCACGGCGAAATTGATGGAGCTTGGACTCCTGCGCAGTTTAGTGGCGCTTTACGTGACATGTCACGAAGCGGGTAAAATGAAACTGATGGCGATGAGCGAGGCGGAGAGAGCGGCGGCCGCGCAGCAGAATGGCGGATTACTGCCAATGGATCCGGTCTGGCAGGCCTTCGAATCGCAGGCCGCTATGCTCGAAATGCTAGGCTCTGGCGTCATGCAAGGCGCGCCGGCTGCTGCCGGAAATGGCGATGCCCGCGCACCCGTCCAACAACCGCCGCCTGCCCCGCCGATCCAGGCTCAGCCGGCGTCACCGCCGGTGCCCCCACCGACTGCCGCCGCCCCGCCGCAGCCCACGGGAGATGAGCCGCATAACCCGATGGCATTCTTTAAGCCGGGCGCAAAAAAGCAAAGTGATACCGGCCAGGGGCAGCAAGGATAGCACCATGGGAAAGATTCTTGCCGCATGCCTGTTTCTTGCCGCCCAGACATACTCGGTTCCGCCGGCTGTTTTGGTTGGGATTTATCAGGTCGAAGGCGGGCAAGTCGGCCAGGAGGTCGGACCGAATATCAACGGGACTTATGACCTCGGACCCATGCAGATCAATACCGCCTGGCTTAACGGTTTGTCGGCGCGGTGGGGCGTCAGCGTGTCAACCGCCCGGAAATGGGTGCGCGACGATCCTTGCACAAACGTGGGGGTTGCCGCATGGATTCTTCGCACCAATCTCAATGAAACCAATGATCTGGCCAAGGCTATTGCCTATTATCATTCGCACACGCCCGGCTATGGGCAGGTGTACAAGGAGAAGGTGATCAGCTCGATGACGCGTTACGGCCTGATCCGTACGGTCGACGGCCGTTAATTCTCCATAAAATAATCCCTTGGAAAGTCTAAAAAGGGCAAAATGGCATCTTGTTCTTGCCGATATGACGGGTTAACCTTGTGCGTTGTAAGATTTGGCATTTAAGACGGCAGCTTGCCGTATTCTTGCGGGGTTTTTTCTCATGATCCGTTACAAATTGATTCCCGGACTGGCCGTGGCGACCATATTGCTGGCCGGATGCAATTCGCTTCCGCCCTCGCCGCAAATCGCGACGCAACCCGATAAGGTTTCCGCGATGCTGGCACAGGCTGCTGACCGGGCGTCCACGTCCCTGCAGACGTTGGCGGCCGTCGAACAAGCCCGCTCGCCCGGCATCGCCGTAGCGCCGATCGATAACGCACCGCCCGAACTGCGGCGCGCCGTCACGGTTTCGTGGACGGGCCCGGTGGAGCCTGTTACCCGCATGCTCGCGGATCGCGCCAGCTATGTATTCCAGACTCTCGGCGATCCGCCGCCGGTTGCGGCTGTCGTTTCGCTGAATGTCGAGAACAAGCCGGTCATCGAAGTGCTCAGAGATATCGGATTGCAAATGGGCATGCGCGGCGACGTCCGCGTGGATGCCCAGCGCAAGATCGTTGAAATTCATTATGCGCCCGATGCCGGCGTAGGGGAGTAAGTCATAGTGCGCAATCGCCGCCTTATTACGATGCTGGCCCTGGTTCTGCTGTCCCTGACATCATACAGCGGCGTGGCGCGGGCGGTTGACGACGCGGCGACATTACCCGAACCGATGCCTCTGCCCGATGCGCCTGACAGGCTGGAAGCGCTGCAGAACATCAGAAAAGAGATGCCGGGCAAAGGAAATATGCCGTTCGACCTGCGCAACGATGCGCAGAAGCAGGCGGCGCTTTCGTATGGCGCGCGCGGCGGTTTGGCGGCGCGCGAATACCAGATCCGCAAGGAACTGGAAATGCGCGCTGGCTATCTGGACAAGGTTTTCGACTTTCGCCAGTTGCTGATACCGGCGCCGTCAGGACTTCTGATCGAGCCGCCCGTCATTTCCGAACAGCAAAAGGCGATGATCATCAGCTCCCATGGTCGGGAAGCCGCGGTCGCGGACCGCATCTACAACATCACAGTCCAGGCCAAGATCGTCGGTACGCCTCATTCCTGGCGCAATTACCTCGAGCGTGACTGGAGCAAAGTTACGCCGCCGCCCGATCTTCTGCGCCCCGCGAATGCGGAGGAGCGCAAAAAGTGGAAGGCATGGGTCGCGCAGGGCTGGAAGAGTGGCCTGGCGCAGGCTGACGAAATCTTTCAGGATGACCTGAATGAGTTGACGTCCGATTACCAGGGTATGATCCGCTATCGCATGTTGCTTGCGCAGGGAATGGTATCGCCGCCCTATGCCACGCAACACGATCGTGGCGTTACCGGCGGCGGCAAAATGATGCGGATCGGTGACCGCGAGGTACTGATTTCCGGCATGCCGGAACTGGTGACGGGAACCGAGTCATGGCAACCCGCAAGCCGATAAGCCTTCTTAAAGGCGCTGACAACAAGGGTGCGACCTGGCCCGACGAGCCGGGCCGTTTCACCGAAGATCTTATCGATCCGATGCTCCAGTGGTCGGTCAAAAAAGGCGCTTCGGACATCACCATCCAGACCGACCGCCCCGTCTATCACGAACTGGACGGCATTCTTTATCCTGCCATTTTCCGGCCGCTTGACGCCGCCGACATGGCCGTCTTCCTGAGCAAGATCTACGGCAACGAAGCGCAGGCCCGCCTCGCGTCGGGTACCGACCTCGACTTGTCCTACGAAGTGCGTCCGGATCGCTATACGCGCATCCGCTTCCGCGTCAACATTACGCCGATCCTCTCAAAAGGCCGCGATGCCGCATCGATCACCATGCGGGTTCTGCCCAACGAGCCGCCGCGAATGAAAGATCTCAATATCGAGGAAGATATTGTCCATCACTGGGCGCCACGCCAAGGGATTGTTATCGTCACCGGCCCGACCGGTTCCGGTAAAACTACGCTGCTCGCTGCCGGCAACCGCATGCTGCTTGAGCGCCCGCACGGCTGCGGAAAAATGCTGACCTACGAAGCGCCGATCGAATATGTGTACGACGCTGTCAAAAGCCCGCGCTCGCTCGTGTCGCAAACGGAAATTCCGCGTCACCTTCCGGATTTTGCCCGTGGCGTACGTAACAGTCTGCGCCGCAAACCCGAGATCATCATGGTCGGTGAGGCTCGCGACCGCGAAACGATCTCCGCGTCCATCGAGGCCGCACAGACCGGCCACTGCGTCTATACGACAACCCACACAATGGGCGTCGCATCGACTGTCCAGCGTATGATCTCAACTTTCGGCACCGATGAGCGGGCCGAACGGGCCTACGCGTTGATGGAAACCATCCGCATGATCTGCACGCAGGCGCTGGTGCCGAAGGTAGGCGGGGGCCGTATGGGCGTACGTGAGTGGATGCGTTTCCCGGACGAAATCCGGGAACGTCTGCTGGATATGGACTACAAGGAGTGGAGCCCGAACTTGCAGCGCTGGATTCCCAACTACGGTCAGACAATGGGGAAATCGGCCCAGATCGCCTTCGAAAAAGGCCTGATCGACCGCCGCCATTACCTGCTGCTCGCGGCGGCGACAGGCGCTGGCGGGTAACTTGTTGTCTTAATTGAACATTTTTCACGAATTTTCGAGCAAATATGAAAGGTTTTTTAACCGGATAAGTGCCTATAATATAAAGATGGGCTGAATAACCCGTACAGAGGGGCTTGCGATGGCATCAGCAGCAGACGATACCAATATTGAGAAAGCCAACTGGCACTGGCGTAATACTATGCGCCCTGTGCGGTTCTTTAACCTCGATGCGCGCGCCGCGATGCCTTTTGGCATCCTGCTGGTCTATGCACGGCTTGATTCGCTCATATTCACACTCATCATTACCGCCTTTTTTTATATGCTTGAGCGCATGGGGCTGACATTCCCCTGCGCGCTGCGGGCCATTCGCGTCTGGATCATCGGCAAGACCCGTCCCGGCTGGTCGAGCATCCGGCGCCGCCGGGTTTCCGATTTCGGATAGCCCCCCAGTTCGCCGATATTCTTTTGAAAACTGCCATAAATTAAGGGTTTGCAGGGTGTAACCCCTTGTCATTTTAGTGCAGCCGTTTTATTTTCAGTAAGTTCAGGATCATGGCCGCTCGCCGCATTTTTGCGCAAGCGGGTGGACGTATAAGAAGGGGGACTTCAATGTTTGTGTACAACCAAAAACGCTTCAGCCGCATGTTCGGGCTCTGCCTGCTGGCGGGCACCATGTTGACGCTGGCGCCCACGCCGGCGCACGCCGGATTCAGCTGGACGCCCCCGCCGGCGCCGCCGCCGAAAGAAAAGGCCGCAGCGCCGGATATGGCCGCAGCGCCGCTGTTGCCGGTCGAGGGCGATAAAGCGCCGTCGGCATCAGCCGCGCCGGCACCGGCACCCGCGCCCGTGGCTATGGCCACACCCGCCACTCCCGCAGCTGCAATGCCCGCTCCCGCAGCGACGCCCCCGGCGCCGCCGCAGATGGCGATGCCCGAATACACCGACATCAAGGGATTCGGTAGCGACATTCCGCTATCGATGGCCCTGCATCAGATCGTTCCCGCCGGATATTCCTGGTCGCTAGCGCCCGGCGTCGATCCCAACACATCGGTCTCATGGCAAGGCGATCGTCCCTGGAACGTTGTTCTCAACGACTCATTGCAGTCATCGGGTCTAATGGCGATGATCAACGATCATGCCGTGAGCATTCAGCGCTCCGGCGGCATGACCCCGGGCGACCAGATGCGCGGCGCCATGGCCGCCGAAGGCGCGTGGATGGGCCCGATCGAGCAAAAATACACGCCGGACCAACTGGCCGCGATCGGAGCAGACAGCAAAGGCTATCATCCGTCCTACCCGCGTCACACGCCGCGCAAGATGGATAGCGACCGCAAAGCGGCCACTGCCGCGCCTCAAAGCAGCGCTCAAGCAGCGATGCCGCCATCGGGGCCGGCCGCAAGTCCCGCTTCAGTGACGGTAGGTGAAACTTCCGCCCAAAGCGGACCGACGCCGCTCGCCGACCATATGCAGCAGGACAATAACATGATGCCGGCCGCCGGCGCTCCGCCGCCGCCCCCGTCAGCGCTCGACGTAAACGCTGTTTCGAGCTGGAAGGCTGAAAAAGGCAAGAGCCTGCATGATACGCTTAAAGAGTGGTGCGACCGTTCGAATGTCGACCTGGTCTGGGAAGCGCACAAAGACTACAAAATCAACCAGAAGCTCAGCGTGAGCGGAACGTTCCCCGAAGCTGTCATGAAGCTGCTGACGACGTACAACAAGACGTCGCCGCGGCCGGTGGGACAGCTTCATCCGAACCTGCCGAACGGGCCTTCGATTCTGATCATTCAGAACCCTTCGGGGGCCTAAGCCTACACCGGAAGGATGAAGGCGAGACTGAACTTCGAGAGCGACGCCGTAATCTGGTAGGACGCCTGCAATTGCGTCTGAAGACTGCTTAGCTTGGTCGCAACTTCATTCAGGTCGACGTCTTCGGCGTTGCTGATATTCGTCTTCAGTACGTTCTCGTCCAGCGTATGGTCTTCCTGAATTGTCTTGAGATTCGCCTGCGCATAGCCCAGCTTTGAGCTCAACTGGTCGATTCCGCTTGAGGCCTTGCTCATCGTGGCGATGAGATTATTGAAGACCTTGTAAAAATTGGCGCTCTGGTCCGCCGTGGTGGCGCCCGGCGGCTGACTGGGATCGCCCGGCGTTCCCGAGATTTGGCTGAGCCCGGCCGGGGGCGGAGCCGTGATATTGACCAGCATGGTCGCGGTCGCGACAAGATCACGCAGGGATGGATCGTTGGCCAGCACCGTATAATCAATCTCCGCGCTGGTGTCCGCCTTGATAAAGACGTTCTTCGCCTGTCCGCTCGCCAGCGGCGCGGAAAATCCCATGATTGTATCGGTCAGCTGCGTTCGGCTCTGATACGTGTTTATGAACTGGTCGGTGGTGATGGTCCCGTTGACCCAGCTATCTATGCTGGTTTGCGCGTAAGTATCGAGCGCGCCTGAGTCGTTGAAAGGCGATGAAGAGTTGTCAGCGCCCGCGAAGACATATTGGCTTCCGTCCTGCGTGTCGAGGAGGTTCTTGATAAACGTAAGGGCATTGACCGCGAGGCTATGCAGCGCCGTCATGTCGAAGTTGCCGTTCTGGATTTCCCCTTCCATGGCCGATATCATCGACTGGGCCTGCTGCTTCAGAGACGTCACGGCCGACGTCATGATATTGAGTCGCGTCTGCCCGTTCGTGATATTCTGATCATAGGCAGTCAATGCGTTCAGACTTGTTCGCGATTGAAGCGAACTCAGCGCGTCACTGCCAAGCCCCGCAAAAGTCTGGGCCTTCTTTCCGCTTGCAGCCTGATTCTGCAATATGCCCGATTCCAGCAGGAGTTTTTGCAGGTTCTCAAGCTGGGTCTGGGACTGGGCTATCGTCGATACCGATGTCATGACTTTTCTCCTAGAATGCCGCCAGTAAATCCTTGAATTGTTCCTCGACGGCGCTGATAACGCGGGCCGCCGCACTGTAGGCCGTTTGCACCACGATCATGTTCGAGAGCTCGGCGTCGATATTCACGCCCGACTCGTCTTGCAGATTTTTCTGCAGGGCGTCGCGATATGTCGTCTCGTCCGTCTGCTGCGTTTTCAGGTTGTTGTATTGCAGCGCCTGCGCGTTGATGACTTGCGCGCTGTAATCGATAAGCGATCCG
Source organism: Patescibacteria group bacterium (assembly GCA_035494535.1). Taxonomy (GTDB): domain Bacteria; phylum Pseudomonadota; class Alphaproteobacteria; order Micavibrionales; family Micavibrionaceae; genus JACQIJ01. Next base: position 13,660 of record DATJGZ010000052.1, read on the forward strand.
TCGCTCGTGATGCCGGTGTTGATGTCCGCACCGGGACCGAGATTGGTGGTCCGGAAGGGGGTCGCTGGGCCGGATGCATTGGCGGATGAATAAGGCACATCGGCAACGGGCGTATTTGTTCCAAACAGAGCAGCGACGAGCGTCGTTCCCGCCGTGATGCCGCCCGGGATTGTGCCGGTGCCATCGGCCTGGAACGGCCCGCCTGTAATGGTCAGATCGCCGCCGAAAACGGGATTCGCGGTGCTGTCCCCGGGACGCAATGTGATTAGGCCGCCGGCCGAGAGATTGACGCCAAGGCCGGGAACGCCGGGATCGGCGCCTCCGGTTTTGTCGAGCGCCGCTACAAGATCCGTCTCATCATCGCCTGGCAGAATTGAAACTCTTACCAACGGATCGTTACCGACCTGAACGTTGATATAGGGGTCTGTCGTGATCTGCGTCCCCGCAGTCAGTCCTAGATAGGTCAGTCCTGCCGGTCCCATGCCGCCGGGAGCGCTAGCATCGACACCGATATCCCCGCGTGAATTGAGCACCAACTGCCCATAGGAGTTCACGCTCGCCTGCGCTGCAAGGCCGGCAAACGCGGGCGTGCCCGTGACGGCCGTGGTTATCTGTTGATTGATCTCGGCGGCGATCTGGTCAGCCGCATTGGTGATGGGCCCGCCGAGCGGGAAGTCGATGTTCGCCTGCGCCAGGGAAATGGTGACGCTCATGGTTCCCGGCGGGGAAGCGCCCCGCGTTTCGGAGAACGTCAGCGTGAACTGGTCGTTCGGCGTGAAGGTCGTGCCGCCCGCGGCGATAAGCGCGGCGGTGGTTGAATAATTCGAAACAGCTGTCGATCCCGTGATCTGGTTGCTCGAGAATATGCCGAGCCAGTGCTGCAAGTCGGTCGGCCCCGTGGAGGCGCGCAGATCGACCGAGCCGGTCGCCTGCTCATATGCGGTCTTGCCGAATGTGAAGTCGATAATGCGGCGAACCACCTCGTCCGAGCCCGCCTGGACGGGCTGATCCGTCGGCACGGTGCCCTGCTGGACCAGGGCGTTGTTCTGAAGAACAGCCGGATTGACGGTAATTTTCGAGGCAAAGCCAACGTAAGGAACGGGCGTGGGCCCGACCGTGCTGGGCGCGGTATCGGCGGGAATGTTGCCGCTCGCGTCTGTAAAAAGTCTCATGCCCTGCTGGTCGAATCTGACAGCCAGTCTTTCGGCCATTTCATCGAGCGCGGCTTGCTGCTGCGGCAAGCTCGTGTCGCGCAACGTGATCAACGCGCCGAGCTTGCCGCCGATATTACCGCTGGTGATATCGATGGCGCTCGGATCGGTCGCTGGATTTCCGACAAAGATGCCTGCCGCGGACGGCGGATAATAGCTTGTCGGATTCAACTGCGTCGGATTGAAGCTGAGGGTTTTTGCGGTTTCGCCCGCTAGTTCGACGCCTTGCGGTGTCTGCACCACCATGACCCCGTCGCCGCGCGTAAAGAAGCTGAGATTGATGCTGGCCGACAGATTTTTAATGAGCTGGTCGCGGGTGTCATCAAGGGCGGCAACCGTTTTCCCGGCCGCGATGTCGAACTTGATCTGGCCGTTGACCGTAGCGATCTGCTGCAGGAGGCTATTGATGTCGTTGACCGTCGACGCCATGTCCGACTGGGTATTGTTACGAAGATTGACAATCAGATTGCTGAAATTGTTCATTTTCGTGGCAACCGCGCTCGCCGCGTTGACCACAGACGCCTGCAAGCTCGTGCTGCTGGGGTTGTCGGCAAGGCCGGAAAATGCATCGCGCAATGCGGAAATTTTTGCCGCAATAGACGCTTCCGCGTTGGGCGGACCGTTGAATTGCTGGATCTTGTCCAGATAGCTGATTTGCGTGTCGAGCCCGCTGACCCCGCTGTGCTGGGTCCAGAATTCCTTTTCCAGATCCAGGTCGACATTTCGCGTGATGGCATCGGTGGTTACGCCGATGGTAACGCCGTCGACGGTCTGGGCCTCCTGCGGCAATATTTTCCGCGTATAGCCATCGGTAGTGGCATTCGAAACGTTGCCGGAAATGACCGTCAGCTGCTGCTGGGCCGCACGAAGACCTGATAATGCACTGTCGAGGGCGCTTAATGCCATAATTGTGCTCCCGTTCCAGCCACAATGGCCGGTTTACCTGGGCATGACGATGCAAGGGGAATGCCAGAAACGGCAAAAGGCTGTGAAACCGGCTATTACGGGGTCTGGCCGAGGAGGTTGTTCGACGCGTTCTGGACTTCGTTGACGACCTTCTCCTGGCGCTCCCGGATGCCGAGTTCGAGGATCAGGGACAACAGCATTTCCCGGCGTAGCGAGCTCTCGTAACGATCCCGGTTCTGCATCAGGGTCAGCGCCTGCAACGTCACACCGATCCGCTCCACGTTAGCCGGCGTCGTATACAGGTTCGTGAAGAACTCGGGGCTTTCGAATATCTTGTGGGTCAGGATATCCATCTGCGCGTAATAACTCGGCCGCTGTCCGAGGAACTTGTCGATCTCCGGCAACGGAACCTGAAGCTGGTCGAGCACCTTGCGCATGAATTTCTCGGAGCTTTTTGCGATCGGCGGACCTACTGTGCGCATGCCGATGATATGCGCGAGACTGTTGCGCGCCACGCTGCGCATGGCCTCCACCGACCGCATATCGAGATACGTGTCCTTTGAGAATTCCTGGCCTAGATACGCATCGCCGATTTTGCCGAACGGCCGATAGCCGACGAGATTCTTGACCAGTGCCATGACGTCCTGCTGATCGGGCGTGCCCAAACCGACATTGGTTGAGAAGTCGACGTTCAACGTATATTTGTCCTCGATGGTCTTAGTCCAGTCGACGTCGTTGTTTATCCGGGCAGGCGGCTGGCCGGCGCCGCAAATAGGCTTCAAATACGCATTGGCGTCGTTTACGTCGCAATAGATTTTCGTAAACATCCTGAAGCGGTCGTTCAGATCCTCGTCGATGCTGTCAGCCCCCGCAAGGTTCGCGGACAGTTTGTCGCGCTTCTGCAGGGCAATGTCGAGATATCTCGTATTCTCTCGGTAAAGCGCCTCGGTTGACGCGAGGCTGCGTACGTTCGTGCCGAACGTGCACATCGTCATGTCGGGCTGATAGTCCCGGTGGGCCTCCGCCGCCAGCTGTTGCATCAGCCGTTGCGTCTCCTGCTCGTTCTTTGCATCGAACATCGTGCCGACGATCATGGTCTGCATGGCGACCGTAGTGGTCAGTTGCTGGACCATGTTCATGTGCGGCGGCAGCCAGTGGAAGTAAATCACCCAGTCGAGCCAGATATCCCAGTCGGTATCATCGAGCGTCGTATAACCGTCGCCGAAATACTTGTCGTCGTTATTGTTGCCCGGCTGCGGCCAAGGCGCGTTCGGCGGGAATGACGGCGGCATCGGCGGCAAAGCCGGCGGCGATCCGCTCGCATGAGCAACCCGGCCGCCGGAGGGGAACGCCAGAGCAATCAGAGTCACCAGAACGGCAAGCCAGAGCCTGACGCGCTTTGCTCCTTGGTTATTTTCGCTCTTCCCCTTCATCATGGCGCCTTGTTGCTCAAACGGTTGATTTCTGTTGCCACTTGGTCCTGATACGGAAGCAGTTTGGTTTCGAGCAGCACGGCCATGATCTGCTCGGCGCGGACGTAGCTCAGATATATATCCCTATCCATCATGACGCTAATCGCCTGCATCGCCACGCTCCGCCGCTTGACGTTGGTCGGCGATTCATAGAGCTCGACATAGAATTCCGGGCGCTGATAGATTTTTTTGGTCAGCATTTCGAGCGTGGCCATATAGCTGGGCCGGTCGCCGAGCCATATCGGTATTTCCGCCTGCGGCATTCCCAGTTCATCCAGGAGCTCATAAAGATACA
>DATJGZ010000053.1:0-8139 GCA_035494535.1 Patescibacteria group bacterium
CGGCAGAACATGCGCATGTCGGCGTGGCGGCAGTTCTGCATGAGGAATCTTCTTATCAAGCCGGTGTAAGCGTCAATATCCGCGGGTTGCGGAAGCGCACCCGTCCGGTTGACGAACAAGTCGCGCATCCGGTCGACCTGCTTCTTGTCGAAAATCTCGCCGGGAAATTGCCGTTCCAGCATCTTCCTTGATACTGTATCGCGCACTGCGTGCTGTTCCGATAGCCGCTTCGCTGAGATGCTGTTGCCGCGGTCGCGTCGGATATATAGGTGCCGGCGCAGGTTTGCGCCCTTGCCATGCGCCAGCAGCCGCGACCACAATTCATAATCCTGCGCCACCGGCAGCCGCTCGTCATAGGCGAGGCCATGACGGTCGAGGACTGATTTGCGGAGCATCACGGCCGGATGCATGAAGGGGCTATTGAACAGCGCCCGCCAACGCACCGATAGGTCGTCTCCGGGCATCGACTCGCGACCCGTGCGGCGGCCGTCCTCGTCGATGAACGTCGCGGCGCAGCTGACCGCTGCGTAATCTGCATTCCGCTCGAGGAAATCCATTTGCCGCCGCAGACGCTCCGGATGGTACAGGTCGTCCGCGTCCGCCCGCGCGATATAACGACCAATTGCCTGCTTCAACCCCCTGTTCAGAGACACGGTCACGCCCTGAGGCGTGTCGTTGCGCAGGACAACCAGCCGCGGGTCAGCACAATCGCGCAGGATTTTTATTGTCGCGTCATCTGACGCGTCATCGATGCAAATCAGCTCGAAATCCGCGCCGCGCTGCCGCAGCAGGCTTTGCAGAGTCGCCGGCAAATAACGCTCCTCATTGCGCGCGGCCATAACAATGCTGATAGCGGGGTTATGCATGAACCAGTTCCCTATGAAATTCATCCCACTTGAAACCGGCTGTCACGTGATGCGCCACCCATCCTACGCGCAGTGCTGCCTCGATATTCTCGATCCGGTCGTCGAGGAAAGTGATTTTCTTGCCAACCAATCGAGCCTGGAGAGTCTCAAAAAATTTATGGTCAGGCTTCGCCGCACCAATGTCGCAGCTGGCGAAGACGGGCGGGCGATCCAACCCCTCTGCCGCCAGCCATTCCCGCAGCCGGGTCGCCCGCAAGGCGTCCTGATTGGTGGCGATGCCGCATTGCACACCGGCCTTATCAATAGCTTTCAGGCAGTCCACTGCCGGCCTATGGGGCCGCAAATTGCCCTCCAGCCAGCAGTGGATGATCCATTCGTGATCCACTCCTGACACCTCTGCTTCGGACAGGAACGCCGGGAAAGCTATCCGGACGTCACGGGCCGGATCGCTCAGGCATGTCAGCCATGGGTCAGACCGTTGAAAATCCTCCCACAGATTAAGGTATCCTCGTTCGGCCAGAGGGCAGCGCCAGTCCTGAGTCGGGTCTGTGGGGTGATGCCAGATCAGGACGCCGTCAACGTCCCAGAGAACCATGGTCTCCTGAAGCAATACGAGCTCCTTATGGGCTGTCCCAAGTATTTGTCTAAAATTGGAGCCATTTTCAAGGTTTTAAACCCGGAAAAAGTGAAATTCCGCCTTGTTGACCACCCCGATTTTCATTATCATAAAAAGAGGGGAATTTTTTAACCTCCACGCCTTATTATAATTTTGTATTGAACCGCTTTTGCGCCTCGCGAGGCCGTTTTGAAACTGCGCTACCAGAATAAGGGAATCAGCCGCGTCCTCACCGGGGGATGGACGCCGGGCCTTTCGTCTTTCCTGTTTATCATTCTGGCGCTCGGCCTGTTCACATTTTCATCGCTCCGTCCCGACAGCCTGCAGACGGTTCGCACCCGCACCACCGATTTCTTCGCGCCCGTTCTTTCCACGGTCAATCGTCCCGTTCAGATCGCGGCTGATTATGTCCGCGCTGTCAGCGGCCTTGCCTCGCTGCAACAAGAGAATGCGCGTCTTGCCGCCGAGAATGCCAAACTGCGTGAATGGTACCAGACGGCTGTAATGCTCAAATCCGAGAACGAGTCGCTACACAAGCTGCTCAACATCAGCCTGCCGCCGGACAAGACATTCGTCACCGCGCGCGTCATCGGGGACTCGGGCAATGATTATGTGCGCAGCGCCCTCGTGCTCGCGGGCACGCAGGACGGCGTCACGAAGGGGCAGGCTGTGGTCGCAGGCGACGGTGTTGTCGGCCGCGTCATCGAATCCGGCAAGAAAACCTCGCGCGTGCTGCTGATGACCGACCTCAACTCCCGTATTCCCGTGCTGGTCGAGGGCACCGAGATCAACGCCGTTCTTGGCGGCGCCAACAGCGATATGCCCGAGCTGCTTTATCTGCCGCGCGGCAAGAAGCTCAAAGACGGCGCGCGCCTTATCACATCCGGCCACGGCGGCATGTTCCCTTACGGCCTGCCGGTGGGCGAAGCGGTCAAGGGCAAGGGCGGACGCTGGTTCGTCCGCACGTTCGCCGACGCCGGTCATCTCACCTTCGTGCGCATCGTGAATAACGGCGGCGACCCACGCCTGCACGAAGGTCCCTCGCAGCCCTGATGGCCTTCCGCCAGCTCAATCCGCAGACCATGGCGCGCCTCGCGCTGCCGCAGTTTTTGCTGGCGGGGCTGGTACTGCTGAGCGTGCTGTCGCTGCCGCTGCCCTATGCCGGGTCGGTGCGGCCGTGCCTCGTGCTGATGGCGGTTTATTACTGGGCGATTTTCAGGCCGACGCTGGTGCCGCCGTTCCTGTGCTTTCTCGCCGGGTTGTTGATGGACATACTTTCCGGCATGCCGCTCGGCGTGAATGCGCTGGTGCTGGTGGCGGTACAATGGGTGGTGCGGGGCCAGCGGCGCTTTCTGATGGCGCAGCCCTACAAGGTCCTGTGGGCGGTATTCGGACTGGTTGTCGTGCTGGCAAGCGCGCTGACATGGCTGTTGTTCGGCATCATGCAAAGAAGCTGGGCGCCGTTGCCGCCGCTCGCCGGCACCGCCGCGGCCAGTTTCCTGCTGTTCCCGCTGGTGTCGTGGATTCTAATTTTCGTGCACAGAACGCTGCCCGCCGTTGACTCGCGGAATTACTGATTTCCGGCAGTTCCGGATGCGGGCTGGTTGTTATCTCCGGCCGCGGGCGCAGGCGTGGGTGTAGGCGCGTCGTCGTGGCTGGCGTTCAGGTCGTCTTGCTCTTTCTTTTCGCCGGTCTCGCCATTGGCGCCGACGCTGTCGTTATAAGTCGTCGGCTCGTATAACGCGTTGCGCATGGCATCGGTGAGCTTCAGGAAAATTTCGGCGTCGCCCTTGAGCTCGTTACCTGACCTTCCGTACATGGCGTCGCCCGTGCGCACCTGATAGACCGAGGCCGTATAGCCCATGCCGAACATGCCGAAATCCTCCTCGAAGATGCACTCGTAATCCTTGTCCTCCTCGAGCATGCCATCGATGGTCACGGTCTTGATCTTGATGTAGCGCATGTCCTGTCCCTCGGGCGATTTGGACGCCTCGCGGCCGACGATGCGGTCGATCTTAAGATTCTGCGGCAGCAGCGTCTGCACACCGGCGCGGCAGGCATGGGCTAGTTGCATATCGGCGTCATCGCGCGAAACGCAACCGGTCAGCAGCAGGGCGCATGACAGGCCAATAAAAAGAGCTGAAGTATTTCTCATGATATCCCCCGAAATATACTCGAAGGTAACGTGCAAGGCATAAAAAGTAAAAGCCCGCCTGAGTGCAACAGGCGGACTTTTAGCTGATCAAACCGGAATCCTTGCAAGGTTTTTGCCTTGTTGGGTGCACCCTACAATTACCACCCTTTGTCCGGTTGATGAGTTCACGTTAGTTATAAAGATGCGCCAAGTAAACCCTGAAAATAATAATCTTTCAAAAAAAGCAATAAAATTATAATTTATGCAACTTGTTCCGATTCGGCGGGCTTTAACTGATGCCGGAACCAGGTCACCTGCCGTTTGGCATATTGCCGGGTCTCCGCCTTGGCGCGCTCGACGGCGTCAATCAGCGGCATCCTCCCGCGCCGCGCGGCCTGCAACGGCCGGAAGCCCAGCGCGTGCGTGACCGGTGCATCGGCGGAGACTTCGCCCGCCTGGATGCGGCGGTCGAGCGCCTCGACTTCCTCGATGCCCCCGGATTTCAGCATCGTATCGAACCGTGCGTTACAACGCGCATAGAGCACGTCGCGTTCCGGGCTGATGAGCTCAAGCGCAAATTTATAATGGGCGGGTGGACCTTCCGGCGGCAAAGCCTGCCATTCGGCAAGGCTTTTACCGGTGGCCTCGAGCACCTCGCGCGCGCGCACGAGGCGCTGCGTGTCGTTCGGGTTCAGTTTCGCGCCCATGACCGGGTCGAGTTTTGCGAGTTCGGCATGGAAGGCCGGATTACCCAATTCCTTCTGCCGCGCCATGACCCGCGCACGCACGGCGGGCGGCACATCAGGCAGGGGGGAGAGGCCGTGCATCAGCGCCTTGAGGTAAAAACCCGTGCCGCCGCAAAGGATCGGCAATTGTCCCGCCGCATGCGCAGCGTCGATCTCGCGCATCGCAAGCAGGCGCCACTGTGCCGCCGAGCAGCCGTCGCGCGCGCCGAGGATGCCATACAGACAGTGAGGGGTCTTGTTCTTGTCATCGTCTGAGGGCTGCGCGGTCAGGATCGGCAGCGTATCGTACACCTGTAGCGAGTCCGCATTGATAATGACGCCATTGCGCTCCGTCGCCAGCGCCATGGCGCGGGCCGATTTCCCGCCGGCGGTGGGGCCGGCTATTACGGTGATCGGTACTCTGTGATCGGTCATCGAAAATTCAGATTACCGATTACTGATGACTGTTTCAGCGCTTCGCGCCCGGCATCGGCGGCGCCTTGTCCAGCGACGGCGCCTTCGTGCTGCCGGCGTCGCTGTCTTTCTCATGCTTGACGCGCAGCGCCACGAACCGCACGTCGCCCGCACGGTTGATGAGCAGCAGGACCGAGCTGCGGCCGGCTTTCTCCGCCTGATCCATGAACGACGCGACGTCGGCCGGCGCCTTGACGGCCTGCTGGTTGACCTCGACGATCACGTCGCCGGGCGTCAGGCCCTTGAGTGCGGCTTCCTTGCTCGGGTCGACCCCGCTCACCAGAACGCCCGCGACGTCGTTGGGGATGCGGTACTGGTCGCGGTCCGCGGCCTTGATCTCGCGCACCGTCAGACCGACGCTCTTGACCTCAACGCCGACCTCGGCGGGCTGCTGCTGCTGGTCGTCGTCCGATGCTTCGTTGACCAGGCCTTCCTTCTCGGCCTTCTCAAGCTCGCCGACCTCGACGGTCGTGGCGTTCGACTTGCCGTCGCGCCAGTAGGTCAGCTTGACCTTGGAGCCTATGGATGTCTCGGCGACGATGCGCGGGAGTTCGCGCATTTCACTGATATTTTTGCCGTCAAAGCCGGTGATGATGTCGCCGGGCTGCAGACCGGCTTTCTCGGCCGGGCCGCTGGGCGTAATGCTCGCGACCAGCGCGCCGTGCGGCGTACCCTTGCCGAGCGATTCCGCGATCTCGTCCGTCACCGACTGGATCCGCACGCCGAGCCAGCCGCGGCGCGTATGGCCGAAGGAGATGAGCTGCTGGATCACCGGTTTCGCGAGGTTCGAGGGAATGGCGAAGCCGATGCCGACCGAGCCGCCGGAAGGGCTGAAGATGGCCGTGTTGATGCCGATGACGTCGCCGTTCATGTTGAACATCGGGCCGCCCGAGTTGCCGCGGTTGATCGAGGCGTCGGTCTGGATGAAGTCGTCATAGGGTCCGGCGTTGATGTCGCGCTGCTGGGCCGAGACGATGCCGGCGGTAACGGTGCCGCCGAGGCCGAACGGGTTGCCGATGGCGAGCACCCAATCGCCCACGCGCATCTTGTCGGAATCGCCGAACGGCACGGCGGTGAGCTTATGATCCTTGTCGACCTTCACCTTGAGCACGGCGAGGTCCATCTTGTCGTCCTTGCCGACCACTTCGGCGTCGACGGTGGTGTCGTCGTGGAAGGTGACGCGCACGTCCTCGGCGTCCTTGACCACATGGCCGTTGGTGACGATGTAACCCTTGTCGGCATCGATGACGAAGCCCGAGCCGAGCGAGGCCATCGGGATCGGCGCCATTTGCTGTTGCTGCTGACCGTAGCGCTGCATGTATTGCTGGAAGAAATCCTCGAACGGCGAGCCGGGCGGGAAGTGCGGCATTGCCGGCGCGCCGTTGCCGTCGTCATCCTCGTCGCTGCCCGGCATGACCTTCTGCGTCGACGATATATTGACCACCGCGGGCTCGAGCCGGGCCGCGAGGTCGGCGAAGCTGTTCGGCGCATTGAACGTGGGCACGGCCGCGCGGGCGGGCGCAGCGGGTGCCAGGCCCAGCGTCACGGCGAGGGCGGCGGCGGGAATAAGGCTCAGGAAAGATACGCGTTTTTGCATTTGTTGCTCCGATAGGCGCAGGGTGTCATAAAGCCAGCATATAACCTAGGGGTAGGCGGCGCGGTGGTCAACCACATGCCCTGCTTTCGCCGCATTTGCCGCAGGTCCTTGCGGTGAAAAATCTGTTCAGTCTGTTCGTCGTTTTTAGAACGCCCCGCGTCCCGATTTCGTGCCAAAAACAGGCGGTTGCCCGCGCGACGCCGGTTCACCGCTTTGTTGTCTTGTTTTTTCTTGCCATAACCAAACATCTTTCCGCGCGGAAGGGGACAATCCCGCCTCCCGGATGCACCGATCAAAGCGCACCGTCGCCATCATAGCGCAAATAGGAATATTTTCACAGTGGTTTGATTGGAGATTCGAGGTTCGATATTTTAACCCTAATTTTAACCCTAATGTCCGATCAATTTTGAGCCGCCTCAAAACGCATTTATTGACTGCACGTAAAATATCTCGCTCGAATTGGAGCCGGTGTCATCTCGCGTCAATGAAGTTTTCAGATGCGTTCCTTTTGGATCTTCGATGTCAACCAGATAGCCGCCAAGACTGACGATCTGACCTTTGCGCAGCTTTTCGATTTTACTTTCCACTACGAAGCTGGCCGGCAGTATATGATTATTTGAGCTGTTTATTCTGACTTGCTGTTCAGGAATTGGCCATTGTCCTTCAACAATTGCGGAAACACGGTAGAAATGATTGTCCTGCGAAAAAATAAGTTTCGATATAATGCCCGGATCCGACAATTGTCCCCAACCGAGCATGAGGTCAAACGAGGCAATCTCTCCATAATATGGTTTTTCAGTAAGTACGCGGCCGGTAATAACGTATGTAGCTAGCGCCCTGAGATGATGCTGCTGGTGGTATTCGAACAAAATATCATTCGGAAGCTTTTTTTGCTCAGGAGCATTGTTAATTGCTTGTACGCTGGTACCAGCGGGGATAAGCGGAAGGGCGGGTTTCGTGATTAGGTACACAACAACCCCTAGCGGAAGCGCGAGAAAAAAGAAAGTTATTCCCGGCTGTTTCGAAAGAAACGCCGCGATGGCCCACAAAATCAATATGGTCGTATAGGGGTTTTGGAGAATCCAATCGAGATTTAGCCAGTCAAGATCCATCGTGCAACGCCTCGAGAATTTTTGCCGTCAATATTTTGGCCATGCTGTCCCCATCGTCTTTGACGCCATTCTACACAAAATTAGGTGAATGGGGCAGAGGGCTGGGGAAATTTTTGCTAAGATCGACATTATGGGCTTTTGGGGCATCGGACTGTTTTCAAACGACACCGCGTGCGACATACGCGACGATTACCGGCAACTGATCGAGGACGGGGTCGACGACGCGGAAGCGACCCGGCAGATCATGGCGCAGTATGGGCCGATGTTCGACGACCCGGACGACGGCACGTCCGCCCTTCTGGCGTTCGCGGTGACGCAGTCCAAGATCGGCCGCCTTGACCCTGCCGTCCGGGACCGCGCGCTGGCCGTCATCGATAGCGGCGGCGATCTCGCCCTCTGGACGGCGGAGAACCCGAAGCTGGTCGCGAAACGAAAACAGGTGCTCGCCAAAGCGCGGGACCAGCTTACGGGGCCGCAGCCCGCCCGCAAACGCCTCAGGCGCCCGTCGCAGCCGCACTGCGGGCTCGCGGCCGGGGACGTGCTTGCTCTCGATCTCCCCGCGGGTCCCGTGCTGCTGCGAGTGGTGCGCGTTCGTGTCCATCGCAAGGGCGAAAC
>DATJGZ010000054.1:0-6542 GCA_035494535.1 Patescibacteria group bacterium
CATGCCGGCCGTGACTTCGCACGGGCCTTCGGCGTGCAGACGCATTTTCTTGGGTCCTTCGACGTACATACGAACGGCAATGGCCTTGATGTTCAGAATGATGTCGGTGACATCTTCACGAACGCCTTCGATCGACGAGAATTCATGCAGCACGCCCTCAATCTGGACGCCCGTAACGGCGGCGCCTTGCAGCGAGGACAGCAGGATGCGGCGCAGGGCGTTGCCCAGCGTCAGGCCGAAGCCGCGCTCGAGCGGTTCCGCGACGACTTTGCCGGCGTTCTTGGTTTTTTCAGTGCGCTCGATCTCGACCTTTTGGGGTTTGATCAGCTCTTGCCAGTTCTTCTGTATCACGTTGGTAGTCCTTTCTTGTTAACGTCATCCGGTTCTTAGCCGGCCTCTGGTTAATGGCCGCACGAACACATGCCCGTGCGGCCGAATTCGATTAGACGCGCCGGCGCTTGCGCGGGCGGCAGCCGTTGTGCGGCACCGGCGTGATGTCGGTGATGTTCCGGATATTGAATCCGACGGCCTGAAGTGCCCGCAACGCAGATTCACGGCCAGAGCCCGGACCCTTAACCAGAACTTCGAGTTCCTTCATCCCGTGCTCCATCGCCTTGCGGCCCGCGTCCTCGGCAGCCATTTGCGCCGCGTAGGGCGTCGATTTACGCGAGCCCTTGAAGCCCATCGTGCCGGCTGACGACCAAGCAACAGCGTTGCCTTGCGCGTCGGTGATTGTGATCATCGTGTTGTTGAAGGAAGCATTCACGTGGGCGACGCCCGCCGTGATGTTCTTCTTCACTTTTTTCTTTGCCTTGACCGGTTTTTTATTGTCGGTCTCGTCAGCTTTCGCTGCTGCTGCAGGTTTTGCCATGATCGTGATCCTTATCTCTTATTTCTTGGTCGGGGCTTGTTTTTTGCCGGCGATCGCTTTCGCCGGGCCTTTGCGCGTGCGCGCGTTGGTCTGCGTGCGCTGGCCGCGGACCGGCAGGCCGGCGCGGTGACGCAGGCCGCGATACGCGCGCATGTCCATCAGACGCTTGATGTTCATCGCCACTTCGCGGCGCAGATCGCCTTCGATCACAAGACTGTGACTTTCGATTTCGCGGCGGATGGCGTTGAGCTCATCTTCCGTGAGATCTTTCATGCGGCGGGACTCATCAATGCCTGCGGCCTTGATCAGTTTCTTCGCCGTCGGACGGCCGATGCCGTGGATGTAGGTAAGCGCTATGACCGCGCGCTTATTGTCGGGTACGTTTACGCCTGAGATACGAGCCACTTAACTTTTCTCCTTTTTTCGATTTCAAACCGAACCGTAAAACCAAATGAAAGACGCTACGCTGCGCTTCGCTTGGGGCCGGTTCGTATACCAAGCCGATCAGGAAGCCGGGAAAATCATTGCAGGAGCAAGACCTTCCAAGGCCGCGAACGGCAGTCTCTTATATAGAGAGACGCGGCGGATTATAGGCATTTAAGCCCTTACGTCAACATAAAAAGCTGTGGATAACTGGGCTTTCTAGTATGATTATGGAAATAATTATCCGGCCTGCAGCTTGGGCCCCTGCGCCCCCGCTTCCGGCTGGTTCTGGTTGACCGCCGGCGGCACTTTGATGATGCCTTCGCGCCGGTACAGGGCGTCGGGATCCTTATCGCGGCCCATGAAGCGCCGGAACAGCTCGGCCGGGTCTTCCGTATCCCCGCCGGCATAGATGACATCCCGCAACTGTTTGCGCGCCGCCGGGTCATAAAGGTTGCCCTTGAACCGCGTGAATGCGTCTGCATCCAGAACCTCGGCCCATTTATAGCAATAGTAACCCGAGGAATAGCCGACCGGGTCTGCGAACAGGTGGCCGAAGCCGGTCGACTGGAACTGACCGTCACGGGGCAGCAGCATGCATTTCGACCAAACGCCGTCCTCAAGCGCCTCAATGTCAGGAATCGTCTTGGGATCGACCGTGTGATAGGCCATATCGAGCAGGCCGAAGAACGTCTGGCGCAGGCCGACATAACCGGCATTGAAGTTCTTGGCATCGACGATCTTCTGCACTTCCTCCGCCGGAATCGGCTGTCCGGTCTCGGCGTGATGGGCGAATTTGTTCAGCACCTCCGGCTCCAGCGTCCAGTTCTCAAGCAGCTGCGACGGCAACTCGACGAAGTCGTATTTCACGTTGGTGCCGCCGATGGACGGATAGCGCGACTTGGTCAGGAGGCCGTGCAGCCCGTGACCGAATTCGTGGAACATCGTCTCAACGTCGCGATGGGTCAGCAGCGTCGGCTGGCCATCGGCACCCTTTTTGAAATTGCAGTTGTTGATCACGACCGGCGTGACAACCTTGCCGTCCTTCTCAATGCGGCTGTTAAGCTGCTCCATCCAAGCGCCCGCGCGCTTGGCGTCGCCGCGCGTGTAGTAATCCTCGTAGAACAGGCCGATCAGGCTGCCGTCACTCTTCTCGCGGACCTCATAGACTTTCATATCGTCCGCGTACACCGGATATTGGGACCGGTCTGTCATTTCTGTCAGCGTGATGCCGAAGAATTCCTCGGCGAACTGGTGCAGACCCTTGGTGACGTTTTCGATCTCGAAATAGCGCTTGAGCTTTTGCTCGTCGACGTTGAACTCCTTCTCGGCCAGCTTGCGCTCGTAGTAAAGGTAATCCCACTGGCGCAGGTCGGAGACACCCTCGGTGGCGGCGAGTTCCTTCACCTTTTCGAGATGTTCGGCCGCGGCCGGCTGGTACGCCTTCAGGTTCTTCTCAAGCAGCGCATTGACCGTCTGCTTGTTGTGCGCCATGCGGTCCTCAAGAACGAAATCGGCGTGGCTGTCCTTGCCCAGAAGCTGCGCCTTCTCGTATCGCAGCTCGAGTATCTTGCGGATGACCGGCCGGTTGTCGAACGGCCCGTCAGTACAGGCGATATTCATACGCGCTTTGACAACTTCTTCGCGCAGCGCACGGTTATCGGCATGTGTAAGGATAATCAGTGGATCCGGCACCAGCTTGACCAGCCAACCCGGCTGGCCGGCCTGCGCGGCCTGGCGCACGACCGCATTGCGGGTTTCCGCCGGCACGTCGTTCAGCTTGCCTTCATCGATGATCTTCTTCGCCGCATCGGCGCGCTCGGTGAATGCTTCGCGGAATACAGCTTTTTCATCGTCGGGGATGCCGGCCAGTTCGCTTTCATCGTAGATTTCGCGGCCGAACTGCGCGCGGGATTTATTGGCGTTGGATTTGAACTTGCTGCCCAGCTCGGTCAGCTCCTTTTCGATCGCCTGCAGGCGCTCCTTCTTTTCGGGCGGCAGCAGGGCGCCGGAGCGCACGAAACCGTCGTACACTTTCTCCAGTACGCGCTTTTGCTGGGAATCGAGATTGAGCGAGTGGCGTGCGTTGTAGACCGCTTCGACCTTGGCGAACAATTCGTCGTCCTGGGCCTGCTGCGCGTAATACTCCGAGATTTCCCCGCCGATTTGGGCTTCCAGCTTGTCGAGCGCTTCCGTCGTGTTGGACTGCGCCATCGACGACAACACTGCCCGGACGCGTCCCAGATCCTGGCCGGAAAATTCCAGTCCCTCGATCGTATTCTCGAAGCTCGCGGGTTTCTGCTTGATCGCCTCGACCTCGGCTTTGACCTGCGCCAACGCCCAGTCAAAGGCCGGACGGTAATCCGCTTCCTTCACCAGACCGAAGGGAAGAGCGCCATCGGGCAGATTGGGCGGGTTTACGAGTGGATTACTGGAAAGCTCGGATGGAAAAGTCATGCAGATTTCCCCAAAATTTTTTCGGTTAAATGCTTATAAAAAATTCATATGGGAAAGAAGGTCGGGGGGCAATTAGAAAAAATAAATAGCAATATATATGCTTATTATTTTCCGTATTAAAACCCCAGCTGCGGCCCTGGTTTTCGGGTGCCTAAATTCAGCCTTTGGCTGATCTCGTTCCAGACCGCCTGCGGCGATTGTAATCCGTCGATCCGGACAAGCTGTCCCCTACCTTCATAATGATTGGCGACCTTCGACGTTACGTCGTCATAAAGCCTGACCCTCTTCCAGAATTTATTCACATCCAAATCCTCTGGTCGCGGCTCTTTGCCGGCGGCAAGATACTCGTCGATGCGCTGTAAACGACGGCTATTAAGAATATGATTCTCGCTATCCTTAATTTCGAGATAGACGACGTTCAGTGGATAACCGCGCTCCGCCGCAAAATCGTCCAACCATTCCGCCTGCGGCATTGTACGTGGAAATCCGTCGAGAAGTACGCCTTTGAATCCCTGCCGCTCCTTTTCTGCAACGATGCGATCGACGATGCCGCACACCAATTCATCAGGTACAAAATCGCCAGCCTCAATCAGTGACATGACCGCCTGGCACTCAGGGTCGCCTGCTGCAGCCTGATCGCGCATATAATCGCCCATTGGCAGGTGGAAAAAGCCCTGCTGGATAAAATTTTTGGCCTGTGTGCCCTTGCCTGAAAGAGGCTTGCCATAGAGTGAAACGAGCTGCATTCAAAGTTCCTGTTATTTTGCCGACCGCGCAGCTTTCTTGTCTGTAATCGCGGCCTTAATTTCCCGTTCAACATCGCCGATCGGCTTCATGCCGTCAATTTTACGCAGTAACCCTTTGTTCTTATAGTACGGAATGATGGCAGCCGTCTGCTCGCGGAAAACCTTCAGGCGATGGCGCAGAGTGTCCTCGGTATCGTCGGCGCGCAACGGCTTGCCGGCGGCTTTGGTTTCCGCGATGCGTGTATGGAGACGATTGACCAGCTCCTCCTCATCGACCGACAGTTCGATAACCGTCTGCAGCGGGCGTTTCTTCTCACCCAGCATTTTATCGAGCGCCTGCGCTTGCGGCACGGTGCGCGGGAAGCCGTCGAAGATTACGCCCTTGGCGCAATCCGACTGGTCGATGCGGTTGGCAATCATACCGATGACGACTTCATCGGGTACAAGATCTCCGCGATCCATAAAGCTCTGCGCCTTTTTGCCAAGCTCGGTGCCGGCAGCAATATCAGCACGCAGCATGTCGCCTGTTGAAAGCTGCTTGAGGCCGTAGGAATCTTCGAGCTTCTTGGCCTGCGTCCCCTTGCCCGCGCCGGGGGGCCCCAGCAGGATCAAGTTGATCATCGGCGCTTCCCAAGTTTTGATTTGCGGATCAAACCTTCATATTGATGCGCGATCAGGTGCGAGTGGATTTGCGCCATCGTGTCCATCGTCACGGTCACGACAATCAGCAGCGATGTTCCACCGAATGTGAACGGCAGGCTGTATTTGGCAATCAGCAGTTCTGGCAGAAGACAGATGAAAGTTAAATAAAGCGCACCGACGGCAGCGATGCGCGTTAGGACGTAATCAAAATATTCTGCCGTCGGCGTGCCGGGCCGGATGCCCGGAATGAACCCGCCATAACGCCGCAGCATATCGGCGTTATCGGTCGGGTTGAAAACAACCGCGGTGTAGAAAAACGTAAAGAAAATAATTAGCGAGCCGTAGAGCAGCATGTGCACCGGCGATCCGGGCTGGAGATATCTAGTCAGGCCTGCCATGAAATCACCGCCCTGCCCGCCGAGGAAGCCGACGACGCTCAGGGGCAGAAGCAGCAATGACGATGCGAAGATGGGCGGAATGACGCCCGACATGTTGATCTTCAATGGAATGAAGTTCTGATTGCCCATCTGCATCTGGTTGCCGACCTGACGCTTCGGATACTGCACGACGATGCGTCGTTGCGCACGCTCGATATATACGATGAATGTAATGACGCCAATGACCATGCCCACGATCAGCAGCATCTCCAGAGGATTGAACTGGCCCTCGCGACCGAGCTCGAGCGTACTGATGACGGCTCGCGGCAGGTTCGCCGCGATACCGGCGAAAATGATCAGAGACGTACCGTTACCAACTCCGCGCTGAGTTATTTGCTCACCCAGCCACATCAGGAAGACGACCCCACCAATGATCGTAATGACCGTCTGGATCCGGAAGAACATACCCGGATATATGACAGCGGCGCCCGCGTGTCCGGTCGCATGCTCGAGTCCGACAGCCATGCCGTAACCTTGAATGGCCGCGAGAAAAACCGTCAGGTAACGTGTGTATTGATTGATCTTCATGCGGCCCATCTCGCCTTCTTTCTTGAGCGCCTCAAGATGAGGATGCAGAGAAGTGCCGAGCTGGATGATGATCGAGGCTGAGATATATGGCATCACATTGAGCGCGAAAATCGTCATGCGCTTCAAGGCACCGCCCGAGAACATGTTGAACATGTCGAGCAGGCCGCCGCCTTTCTGGCTGTAAATTTCGTTCCAGATCGCCGGATCGATACCGGGGATGGGAATGAAAGTTCCGAGACGGTAGACCAGCAGCGCACCCATCACGAACAGCAGCCGTTTTTTGAGTTCTGAAGCCTTCGAGAATCCGCTCCAGGGCGTCGATGCAAGCTGTTCGATAGCGGATGTCATAATAAACGGTCCTTTGCAGAAGATGGTGTAACCGCTGTTATTTAGCCCGATTTGATGCCCGCTTCAAGGTCAAAGCCGGACGCAAAAACC
>DATJGZ010000055.1:0-39748 GCA_035494535.1 Patescibacteria group bacterium
GATGCCGGACTTACCCAAAGCTGTGCTCGATAAATATCAGGCGGTGAAAAATATCGCCGTCGTCCGTGTCATCGCGAAATTGAAAAAGTCGGTCAGCGGTTACTTCTGGATCAATATCAACGACGACCGCATGGACATACCGGGCGTGATCGAATATTCGAACCTCCGGCCGCTCGACGACCATGTCGTCTATGTGCCGTTCTACATGCCAGGCGAGCATCCGAAGTATCAGGATGGCGACGATATCTTCATCAATAAAGTCCGAACGTATCTGAAAATGATCAACCCGTCGTTGACGGACGGTGATTTCATCGCCATCCACGCCAGCCGCTACCGCCACGCACAGCCGGTGTGTGAGCCGGGTTTCCTTGAGATGCTGCCGCCGCCAGACCTGCCGGTCAAAGGCCTTTGGGCGGCGGACACGTCCTATTATTATCCGGACGACCGCGGCATTTCCGAAAGCATCGGTTTTGGCCGGAAGCTTGCCCATATGGCAGAAAGATGAAGCTGTCCGTCTCGAAACAATTTCTCGCGTTTCTTGTCTCGGGCGGGCTGGCGGCGTTGGCAAACTTCGGCAGCCGGATCGTCTTTAACCGATGGTTCAGTTTCTCGACGTCGATTATCTTCGGCTATCTTGTCGGGATGCTGACGGCGTTCGTCTTGATGAAGCAGTTCGTCTTCAGCGGCAGCCGGAAAAGTCTGAAGCATTCTATTTTCGTATTTACGCTCGTGAATCTGGCAGCGGTGGCGCAGACATGGGCCGTGAGCATGGTGCTGGCATATTATGTTTTACCATGGCTGGGCATTCACCACTTTGTCCGCGAAATCGCCCACGCCTGCGGCATCGCCGTGCCGGTATTCACCAGCTATATCGGCCACAAGCGCTGGACGTTCTGAAATCCCAGTTTCATTTGCAAGATTTCAGATAATGAATCGTTAACCACTTGAAAATATCCTGCCTATACGAGAATCGTATATTCAGCGTTTGCACATCCTCGGGGGATTTATGAATCGTATTGTTGCTGCCGCCGTCGCCATTTTTGTTTTTTCCGGATGTATCACCGCCCGAGCCGCCGATGAGGCGCCGGCCGAGGAGAGCTTTAAATTCACCAAACTTTATTACGATGACGTCGTCAACGAGGACGGAACGCAGACCACGAAGCTGACCATCGGCATGAAGGTCCTGCGGCAGGATGCGCTGGAGGAAATGAAACAATATCCGATCAGCTACAGCACGAGCGCCGAGAAGGTCGAGGTGCTTGAGGCCTACACATTGAAGCCCGACGGCCGCCGCGTCGACGCCGCGAAGAACAACTTTCAGGTCGAGGTCAATGGCGGCCGCGCCGGGGCTGCGCCGGCATTTTCGGATGCAAGCAGCCTGACTGTTGTCTTTCCGGACGTGGAAGTCGGCGACACGGTCAACGTGGTCTATAACCGCTCGGTCACCGATCCGCTCTTTCCCAAGGAATTCGATGACACCTACAGTTTCTCGAGAAATACGCTCTATGACGATGTCAGCATCAGCTATTCCATTCCGCTGTCGCTGGGCGCCCGCTACAGAAATTTCGGCCTGACCGAAACGGTGAACAAGACGGAAAATGGGCGGCAGCTTCTGACATGGACGTTCAAAAACACGGAAGTCAAGAAAGCGAAATACAAAGCGACGCCGGTATTCGAGTTCGGCGACCGGCCGGGCGTTATCATCTCGACTTTCAAGTCATACAAAGAGTTCGCCGAATCTTACGGCGCGCGCGCAAATCCGAAAGCGAAGGTGACGCCGGAAATCCAGAAGCTGGCTGACGGCATTACTAAAGGCAAAACAGGCGCGCACGATCAGGCCAAGGCGCTGTATGAGTGGGAAATCGCCAATATGACCTATGCCGGAAATTGCATCGGCATTGGCGCGGTCGTGCCGCGCGATCTCGACTTCGTGCTTAAAAACCGGATGGGCGACTGCAAGGACCATGCGACGCTGTTGCAGGCGCTGCTCGCGGCGAAGGGAATTGAGAGCACACAGGCGCTGATCGGCGTCAACAGCATTTACAAGCTGCCGGAAATTCCTCTGGTGGAGATTGTCAACCACGTCATCGATTACATTCCGTCCCTCGACATGTATCTCGACGCCACGTCGGGCATGCCGTTCGGCTATCTGCCGGCCTCTATCGCCGGCAAGCCGGTTCTTCTAGTCGACGGCTACAAGGAAGGAACGATGACACCGAAACGCCCGGCGGGATTGACGAAGGTCAAAGTCGACGCGAAAGTCACCATCGCCGAAGACGGCACGGCCGACGGTGTGACAACGATCGCCACAACCGCGCCGGAAGGCGGAAGCTATAGCGGACTGCAGGCGCTCAAGGCGTTCACGCCCAAGAAGATCGAAGAAGCCAACGAGCATGCGCTGGAGAAATCCGGATATCAGGGATCGGTCGACATGGATGCGGGCACATGGGATGAGAAAACCATGACCTTTACGCGCAGCGTGCGCTTCCATTTCAAGGATTACATTCATCCCGGCATGCCGGGCGCGATCTACGCGGAGCCGCCGTTTTCTTCGCAACCGATCGGCGACATGGTCGCAGGCGTCATTCGCGACATGGCGATGAAAGACCCGGAAAAGATGCCGCACGGCTTCAAATGCTCCGACGGTCTGGTCGAAGAAAATTACGAATACGTATTCCCGAAAAACGCCAAGGTCCTCGGAATACCGAACAACTTGGATGCATCGGTCAAGTCGCAAAGCTATTCGTCTAAATACAAGCTGGACGGCCAGATACTGACCGTGTCGCGCAAAATGACAGACACCAGCCCCTCACCTGTCTGTCCCGAGGAGATCGTCAATGAATACGAGCAGCTGGCGGCAAAGGTCTGGCCCGATCTCAAGGCGCAGGTCGTCTATAAATAGCGGGCGATCTGTCCGTCAGAACCGAAATTCGGCACGCGCGTTGGACAGGGCATGACAGCGAGAATGTCGATACAATATGTTAAACTTACCGCTTTGTTTGGTATGTCTGCGGGAAAAAGAGTAATATAAGGGTGAAACAGTAAGGAGAAGCACATGGGATTTCTGAGTGCGATTTTCGAACTGGCCGTGCTGGACGAGTTGCTTACTTTGGGCGGATTGAACGGTGATTGCCACAAGCATCACTGCCATCGCGGTCCGAGACTCGGCCTCTAGGTTCTAAACAAACAATCCTTCTGTTATGAAGGTGGGCATGACTCGCGCCCGCCTTTTTTGTTGTCTTTGCGCCGGCCTTTGGCTGGGGGCACTCTTTTTCAGCCTACCGCTCCTGCGCCCCTATGAAATTCCGCGGCTGGTCTGCATCGGCTGTCTGTTTACAGCCGTCGGGCTCGCGCTGGGATGGCGGCTCTCGTCGCCGGATGGATTGCGTTGGCCGCGGTCGCGGCTGCTGCCGGTCGCCGGGTTGTTCTGGCTGGTGATCATCGCAAGCGTCTTTACCTCGGCCGTTCCGTTCGTTGCGTTTATTGCAGCCTGCTCCTTCAGCCTGCTGCCGGGAAGCGTGTTGCTGCTTCTCGCCGTGCCTGAACGTGGATTGTTCGTTCGTATCTGCGGGTGGGGCGGTGGGATCATCCTTGCGGCATTAGCGTTCTGGGTGCCGCTGCAGTTCATCTTGTTTCCGAATCTCTTGATATATGGCCAGGTACGCTGGCCCTTTGCTAATCCGGATAGCTATGCAGCGCTCTTGATGCTCGGGTTCTTTCCGGCACTGGGTGCGATGATGACATCCGGGGGGGAGAGAAACATTGCCCTGATCCTGACAGCCTTGACTCTGGCCGCCATTGTTGTCATTGGCAGCGCCGGTGTGCTGTTGACGTTGGCCGCCGGATTGACGATTTTTCAGCTGACCGTCCGAAACTGTCCGCAAAAACGAGTATTTTTTTTATCGCTAGCGATTATTGCGCTGATTGCCTTTCTGTTGCCCAGCTTCCTGCACTATATTCAGCCCCATGCGTACCGAATAGATTTTCTGGGTGGAGGGCAGGGCAAGGCAGAATCACTCCGCGTACGCACCGCCATCTGGCGTGGCACAGCGGCGATGATCGCGCAGCATCCGCTACTCGGTACCGGTAACGGTACATTCTTCCTGTACTACCCTCAGTATCGCCTAGCGGCGGACACCGACTCGGGCGGCTTCATGGCGCATAACGACCCGCTGCAGTTCTGGGCTGAGGCCGGGATTCTAGCACCCGTATTGTTTTATATTTTTCTACTTCTCGCCGGCCTGCGCATGATTGCCGTCCTTCGCCAGTTGCCGCCTGAGTCTGCCGATCGCGCCCGCATCGCCGGGTTGTTTTGCGCGCTGGCGGCGTTGGCGGCCCATGCTCATATCGATTTCGACCTGAATCAGGCATCCATTCTTGTCGCATGTGGCCTTTTGCTGGGTTCGTGGCACGAGACGACCGGCGAGGCGTTGCAGGAACCGCGGAAGGTCTTGGCGCTGCCGACGCGCTGGCCCTCGAGCGCGGGCTGGGCGCTCGCGCTGTTGCCCGTCATCGGCATTCTGTTTGTATTGCAGGGCTTTCTTCTGAGCGAGCGGTACGTCAACCGTGCGGTTGACGAACTCGACCGCGGCAACATGACGGCATTCGCCGCAGACATCAATCGCGCGGACCGTGTTGGATTCGGGATGAACGCGCGCGCCTATGTTATGGCGGCAAGTGTGCCGCTCGAGACGGTCGAGTCGCCATTCGCCTTGCTGCCGGGCGACGGCAAGAAGCCCCACTACGATAAGGCTGAGGAGTTGCTTGCAAAGGCGCAGGCCCGCAATCCGCGCCTTGTCGCCATCCCGTACGACCGCGCGCGGCTGGCCCGCAACCGCAACGATCGTGAGGTTCAGGAGCGTTACCTGAAGCAGGCGCTGGCACTTAACCCGGCGCATCTGCCGTCGCGCGTCATGTTGGCCAGTCTGTACAACCGGGAGGGGAAGAATGCCGACGGCCTCAAGGTGCTCAAGGACGGATTGATCTGGCCGCGGGTAAAGACGGGTATGGCTGAGGGCGCTTCTGACTACTTTAACATGCTGCTCATTCTCGGCGCTGCAAATAATGACCACGAGGCCATGGCGGCGGCGCGGGCGGGGCTTGTATTGCTTTACGGGCCGAAGGGGAAGACGGTTATTCCACAGGTGCCGGTGCGGTGATCTTGTCGGGCAGGGCATCGATTACGGCTTTTTCCTGCCGGATCAGCCACAGGCCGCTGGCGATGATGACGCCCGCGCCCGCCAACACCCATTTGTCCGGCACATCCGCGAAGAACAGGTAGCCGAAGAGAGTCGCCCACAGCATCTGGCTGTAATGAAGAGGCGCAACCGTTGCAGCGGGCGCCATCGCGAAGGCCGTTGTCAGCAACATGAAGCCGATGCCGGTGAAGATGCCGATCAGGACAATGAGCAGCATGTCATGAAGCCCCGGCATGCTGTAGTGCATGAAATACAGCGGTACGGTACAAATAAAACATACGACCTGCGAAATGAAGGCGGAGGCGAGCGGGCTTTCCTCGCCCTTTTTGCCGATATGCCGGGCGATCAGGTTGGCCACGGAAAAATTCGTCGCCGAGAACAGCGTCAGCATGGCTGCTAGGTCGAGCGGGATGAGCCCGGGACGCAGTACAATCAGCACGCCGGAAAAACCCATCGTTATGGCCGCCCATTTTTTCAAACCCGCTTTTTCACCCATGAACAGAAACGACAGCGGTACGGTCAGCAGCGGCATCGTGAACAACAAAGTATAGGTGCGCGCCAAACTCATGTGCGTGAATCCGTACATTTCTGCCAAAAACTGCGCGCAGATGATGCAACCGCGCAAGGCGTGCCAGCGCCATAGCCGCGTTGTCACGGCTTCGCGCAGCGTGCCGAACCCGCCCCACAGGCCGAGCGCCGCCATGAACGCGATAATGACGATCAAGTCGTAAAAGCCCATCGCCCAGATTGAAACAGACGCGCCGGTATATTTGACCAGCGCATCGGCGCAGGCCCACGAGGAGAAGGCGAGAAAGGAGAACAACATCCCGCGCCGCGGGTTATGCGCGAATTTCATGCGCGCCCGGCCGGCGGCGCAACCGCGAGTGCATCCGGCAGTGGGTCGGCAGCGATCCTGCCCTCCTGCCGGATTAGCCACAAGCCGCTGGCGACGATAATGGCGGCGCCGGCGGCAACCCAGATGTCGGGCATGTCGCCGAAGACCGTATAGCCGAACAGCACCGCCCAAAGAATTTGGGAGTAATGGAAGGGCGCGACGGCCGCTGCGGGCGTGGTCGCGAAAGCGGATGACAGCGCCAGAAAGCCGATGCCGCTGACAACTCCGATAACGACGATCCATAGAAAGATATTCAGGCCAGGTAATGCAAAATGCGTCATGTAGCCGTAAAAGGGTATCGTGCACAGGAAGCAGATGAATTCCGGCATATAGGCGAAGCTCAACTGGCTTTGCTGACCCTTAAGCCCGATATGGCGCGTGATAAGGTTGCTGACGGAAAACAGTACCGCGGACAGCAGCGCGATCATCGATGGCAGGTCCAGGGGGATCAGACCGGGCCGCAGCACGACCAGCACGCCGATGAAGCCGAAGGCGATGGCGACGCCCTTGTTCCGGTCGATCCGCTCTTTCATGAAGAGCAGGGCGAGCGGTGCGGTCACCATCGGCATCGTAAACAGTAGGGTATAAGCGCGCGCCAGGCTCATATGCGTGAAAGCATACATGCCGGCGAGAAACTGGAAGTATAGAACGACGCCGCGCAGCGCATGCCATTTCCAGTGCGGGCTGAAGACCGCGTCGCGCAACGTGCCGAATTTTTGCGAAAGGCCGACGGCTGTCAGGAACACCATGATCGTGACCATGTCATAGAACACAATGGTATAGATGGATGTCGTCGAGCCGATGTATTTGACAATCGCGTCGCCCGAAGCCCACAGGCTAAAGGCAAGGATGGCGAGGAGCATACCCTTGCGGGCGTCGGCGGGGGAGGAGTCCATAATAAGTTTCGGTACCGCTAAGGGTTTGTTTTATCCACAGCATTCTGGCCTGATATGCCGCCGGGCTATGGATTGGCCCTCTATACTATGCGATTCCTTGTATAAGTAAAAACTCTTGCTATCCCGCCCCGGAAAAGTACAAATAAATCATGCCCGACAAGGACGAAATGCTCCGTTACGACAAGATGGTCGAACAGGCCCTGCGCGGCGTTGTGCGCCAGGCCATCGAGGAGGTCATGAAGGACGGCCTGCCGGGTGACCACCACTTCTACATCACCTTCATGACGGACTTCCCCGGCGTCAGCATTCCTGATTACCTGCGCGACCGCTATCCGGGCGAGATGACCATCGTCCTGCAATACCAGTTCTACGACCTCGGCATCGACCGCGACAAAATGACCGTCACATTGTCATTCAACAACGTGCCCGAGCGTCTTGTCATTCCTCTCGGTGCGATCACCATCTTCGCCGACCCGTCGGTCAATTTTGCGCTGCAGTTCCAGCCGCTCGGCGACGATGGCGGGCCCGACTTCGAGCCTGACGACGACGAAGAGGGCGACGGCAAGAAGGATGACGCCGCCGGCGGCAAGAAGCCGAAGACGGGCGAGGTCGTCTCGCTGGATAAATTCCGCAAGAAGTGATGTACGATCAGCGCGTCATCCTGAGGAGCTAAGCGACGAAGTATCCCGTGCTTAAAGAGAGATCCTTCGCTTCGCTCAGGATGACAACACGAAATGTTCTGGCGCTCTGACATAGACCCCGGCAAAGAACCGTATCGCGTACTGCTGAAAAGAGGCGGGCTCATTGACGAAGCGCGCGACGGGCGGCGTGTCCCATTCAAGGTTTATCATCCCGAAGCTGAAATCGATGCGCCCATCGTGTTCTGGTCGCATGGCTTAGGCGGAAGTGCGGACGGCGCGTCGTTCCTGTCGCGCTTTATCGCGGCGCACGGCTACATCGTCGTCAACATTACCCATGTCGGCACTGATTCCTCGATGTGGGAAGGAAAGCCAGGCCATCCGTGGGATGTCATTCGCGCCACGCCGCTCGCGCGTGACGTTGTACTTAATCGCTTCCGGGACGTGCCTTATTTATTGGACTCGCTGCCCGATTGGCTGAAGCAGCATGAAGATATAAAGGCACGGGCGGACTTCTCGTGCACCGGCATGTCCGGCCACTCCTTCGGTGCTCTGACGACCCAGGTGATGGCGGGGCTGCTGTTCCCCGATGAGAACGACCGGCCGCAAAGTTTCAAGGACGATCGTTTCAAAGCCGGAATACTGTACAGCCCCGTGCCGGTCGCGCATCTGACCGACCTCGCTGCCGAGGATCTTTACCGCGCTATCGATCTGCCGTTGCTGTTCATGACCGGCACCGCGGACCAAAGCCCGATCGAAGGGTTCGGCATGAAAGAGCGGCTTGCGGTCTATGAGCATGCCGGCATGAAAGAGAAATACCTGCTAATGATCGAAGACGCCGACCATATGGTCTTCGCCGGCAGCCGCGGCAAGCTGACCGGATACGCCAAGATCCCGCTGCACGAGACGATTATCAAGGTCGCGGCGCTCGCGTGGTGGGATGCGTGGCTGAAAAACGACGAAGCCGCCCGTGCATGGCTGCAGGGCGGCATCGATGGTTGGTTGGGCGAAGAAGCTGAATTTACACGCCCGGCTTAGGCTTGCCGGCGGGGCCTGACGGGCCGCCCACTCGGCCGATGGCTTTCTCGATCTGTGCATCAAGCGGTTTGCCCGACGACAGACTGACGATCTGCGCCTGCACGCCGCCCTGGCGGTTGAGGCCGAAGGCGACCGGCGACAACAGGCCGCTCATATCGGCGGTGAATGAAAATCCTTCTCCCGCTGCTTGCGACTTGATCGCCGGATGCGTGTCGAAATTGCCGGGAAAATTATCACCCTGTCCGCGGTAGGCTTCCATCACCAGCACTGCCGCAGCCAGTGTTTCGGCTTTGAGCTCTTTCGTCGCATAGGCTGTCATCGTCATGTCCGCTCTCCTTATTCCTTTGTCCTTTACGCTTCCCGCATGATGAAGGCAACGTAGTGCATCATCTTCTCATGCCCTTGCCCCGTCACCAATGCGAGGCGTTTTACATTCTTCATCCGCTCCTTATAAAAAAGCGGCAGTTCCAACCTTAGTTCCGCGAGCGCGCCGCCCATCTGCGCCACGCTCAGGCGTCCGGTCCGCATGTCCCATTCGACCCAGGACGGCACGTCGGCGAAGTCGTGCCCGATCGACAGAACCACCCTGTCGCCCTCGGACAGGATCACGGCGTCGGCTTCAAGCCTTCCGTGCGACCCGGCCGGAATTACGACATTGTCAGGCCGGTCAGAGCCATGGGGAATCCTTTCGGATTCTTTCCATATGCCTAATTTATAGAGGAAAGCCGTTAATAAACTCTTTAATTTCGCGCCAAAACCCATAATTCCGCGCCTTTTCAGACGATTGCGAGGGCGACTATAACGCCGGACGCGGGAAATCCCAAGACCGGCTGTAACAGCCGAATTTTATTGAAGAATAATGTCCTAATCGTTAATACTTCCCGCAGGCGCCCGTAGCTCAGTGGATAGAGCGCTGCCCTCCGGAGGCAGAGGCCGTAGGTTCGAATCCTACCGGGCGCGCCAGCCTTTGCAGCTTATCGAGCGAAGCGAGATTAGCGAGAAAGCTGTCACGCCGGAGCCGCGAAGCGGCGAAGGCGGTCATATTGCCGCTCCGGCTCGGCAGGCCACCCTTATTCGAAAGGACTTCTCCATGAAAAAGTTTATGCTCTGTATCGCGGTTCTCTGCCTGTCGGCGTGCATACCGGTCGCGGATTTCGGCGCTTACTGGGACAAAGGAACCGTCGATCACGCGCTTCAGGGGAAATGGGAGGAAGTAACTTCGGATCCCGCCAAGAAAGGCGAGATGAAAATCACTGAAAAGGACGGCGTCGATTATTTCGAAAGTCTCGCCGAGGAAGACAAGAAGAAGGAGCGCGAGGAGATTACGGCCCGGTCACTGAAGGCGGGATCTTACACCTTTCTCATGGCGATCGACAAATCCGATATCGCCACCGGCAAAGACAAAAACCACCCGCCGATAAAGGGGCTCATTCGGTATGAGGTGAAAGACGGCGTCTTCCGCCAGTACACTCTTAACGACATACCAACGGTTGCGTTTTTGAAGGAGAAATACCCCGACGCAAAAAACATCGAAGTGAAGAAATTCATGTCGTCGGATTCCATAGAGGTGAAGACTCTCGACGACGAAGCCTTTAAAATTCTCTCCGATATTCCCGACACAGGGGTATTCTGGAAGCTGCAGGGAGAGTGGCACAAGGCCCCGTAAAGAAATCCGCCGGCACAAAGGCCGGCGGATCCGTTTCAGATCAGAAAGGATTTACTGGATCTGATCCGTTTTCTCAGTCGTCTTGCCGTTGACCTGAACCTCGTGGTGCGTCTCGACCTGACCGTTGGCTTTCTCATCGGTCGACTCGGTCAGCTTTTCGGTGACCTTGTTCATCAGGCCTTTCGGGTCGTGCGTCTTTTTGCTGGCGACCTTGATGTGACGATGGCCTCTTGAGTCGTTGCGGACCGTTTTCTTGGTTTCCGTGCGGTCATGCGATCCGCCGTTCTCGCTGCGGTCCGAGACAACCTTGCTGTCCATTTCGCCGTTGGCCTTTTCGGTGGTCTTTTCCGATTCCTCGGACGTGACCTTGTTGTTCAGGCCTTTGGGGTCGGTGGTGGTTTCTGTCTTGCGTTCGGTCGTGGTGTCGCCGTTCGCATCGACATCGACCTTTTCCTTGGTCTCCGTGTCCTGGGTCGTGCCGGCGGCGTCGGTCGACTCAGACGAGGTTGTCTTGGTGTAGTCGCCGTCGGCGTCCTGCTTGATCTTGGTTTCGGCGTCTACCGAGGTGTTGGCGCCAACGTTGACGCCGGTATCGGTATTGACGCCGGTCGAAACGTTCGCGTTGCCGTTCGTACCCACGCCGAGTCCGACAGCGTGAGCCGGAGCGGTGAAGGCGCACAGCGCCGCGATAGGCAGCGTGAGGCTGAGAAGTTTGAATGTGTTAATGGCTTTCATAGAGCCCTCCTTGGTTTGATTGCAAGCAGGGCGACAAACGGTGTGGTCGTCAAAAGCGTTCCGCCTGAAGGCAGATTTTTTTTGCAGGGTTGCCTTGAAAAAGCCGCGATCCCTCCCGTGGAAACGGATCGGGAAGGACCGCGGATCGTCAAGCTTCCTTACGGCGTCGTCCGGGTGTTGCCGGTGTTGTTCGTGCCGGTCCCGGTATTATTCGTATTGTTGGTGTTTGTGCCGTAGCCGGTGTTATCGGTGTTGCCCGTAGTGTCAGGCGTGGTGGTCGTCGCCGAATACGGCGTGCCGGCGGCCGGTTCCAGATTGTTCAGGTTGTTGTTGCTGTGCCGGCCCCAGTAGGCGAAGCCGAATACGATAGCGACGACCAGCAGGCCGCCCAGTACCAGATACAGGCTGGTGTTGCTGTCGTCGTTGTAGTTGTTGTCTCTGTTGTCCATGGTCGCGCCTCTGCTTTCCTTGTTGATCGTTACGCAAGTTTCAACGCGATATGGAGGTGAAAGTTCCGGGAATTCTTATTTGCCGCCGGAATCCGAACCGCTGTCGCCGGTCGCAAGCGCGGTGGCGAGGTTATTGAGTATCTTGGTCCAGCCTTCCATGGTTTTGTCGGCGTAGTCGACCCAGACGCCGTCGTGTTTCAGCACGATCTCACTGCCGCCTGTTTGTTCAGCGATATCGAGTGTCACGCGGGTGGCGGGAAAATCCATGACCGCGAACGTGAAGACGAGATGCCGCGGCCGGTCGATGGCAAGATACTCGCCGTGATGCGGGACGTCCTGCCCGTCGCGTGTCTCGACGATGGTGAACACGCCGCCGACGTGGGCGTCGATGGCCACTTCCTTCATCGTTCCCGTCGGTGTGGTGAACAGGAACTTGCGGGCGATGTGCGGATTGAGCCAGGCGTCGAAGACCTTCTCCGCCGGTGCTTCGAAACGGCGCGCAACCTGAATGGTCATAGTCTCGTGCTGCGCTTCTTGAATCTTCTTGTCTGCTTTCACAAAATCACCTTGCGTCAATCATAGTCCGCGTTCTGTCTAACAAGCAACCCGTTAAAAGGTTTCTGATTTTTTGCCCGATCTTTTCTTTGTGCACTTGGATGCGTGTGCTATAAGGGACCGTGCAGGTTTGCCCATAACAAGAGCGCCGCACACAGGGAGAGGGACGCCAGCCCCTTTAAAAAATGGCATTAAGGAAAGCCAAAAAGGAATTTTCCGTCGAGGCGATTCTGGGCCAGCTTCTGACCCCGTTCCGGCGCGAGCTCGCGGGCCGCGTCGATCAGGTCGTGCAGGCGCAAGCGCAGGAGCGCGAGATGCGCGCCCAGATGGAGCAGATGTACGAGCAGGCAAAGCAGAAAAATCCTGACCTGCCGCCCATGCCGCCGATCGAACTGCCACCCGCCTTCAGCGAGGAGGATTTCAACGACTTCGTCAGCCGGGTCAAAATGCTGCTGCCCGATCCGGCCTATTTGATCGACGAACTTCAGAACGTGCGCGCCGCCATCACGGCCGGCCTCGCGCCGCGCGAGCCCAATTTCAACCGGCCGGAGACGCAGCTGCTTTGGGGCGCCGCGCTCCTGCTGATGCAGGCGAATATCCGCAATTACAAGATGCCGCAGGACGAGCCGGACCCGAATGGCGATCCGCAGCAGCAACAATTGCCACTGCAAGAGCCCGAGCCGTTGACCGACGTGTCGGAACTTCCCGTCTGGTATCAGATCACTGAAAGTCCTGCCGGCGAAAGGGAGTTCCACCACCACCTGTTCTATCTGATGGAAAACGCGCGCAACGACCAGGTCAGGTTCGGCTGGGGCGAACCGGGCTCGGGCTTCGGCTACAATGAGGACCGTGAAGCCATCATCGTCGACCTGACCATGAGCCTGATTGCGGGCCTTGAGCACACGCGCGCCCTGATGCTTCAGCAAATCGGCCGTTTCCATTTAACTTCGGGACTTCCGCCGCGCATGCAGCAGATCGGCGAGCGGATGATGGAGCTCAAGGAGAAGCAGGAGGACGAGAACGGCGAGGGTCTCGACGAGGCGGAGTACAAGGAGCTGCGCCTGCTCGCCGTCCAGTGGGAGCTGTGGCAGCGCCTCAACAACGCGGCCGAGCAGAACACCGCCAACCGCTATGCCGCGCGTAAATCAGAAAATCTGAGACAGAACTACAGCTATTCGCTCAATCACGCGCTGACGACGCTGACGCCCTATGGCGGGATAGCGCAGGAATACCTGTCCTATCTCAAACAAGGCCAAATACCCGTATACGACGCGGCGCCCGCCGATCCGGGGACGGCGTTCATGAATGTCGTCAACGCCGTCGAGCTGTCTTTCTACAAGAACAACTACCTGTTCGATAACAGCGAAGCGGGATGGAACAAGCTCGGCGTCGAGCCGAAATGGATCTCGCGCAATCCGGCCTACCAGCCGCCCCCCGCGCAGGATGCGCCGGAGGGGCAGCCACCTCCGCCGCAAAATGATTTTGGGCAGCTGCTCGAGCTCTGCGGCGGCAAGCAGGGGCTCGAGAATTTACAGCCGGGCGCCATCGAGCGCTGGACCAACAGCACGCCGGAGTTCTACAGCCGCCTGCTCGGCCAATATGCCGAAAAGCGCCACGCAACGGTCGAGCGCATCTGGGATGAGTTCCTGCAGCATCATGTGAACGATCTCCTGCTCGAGGTCGAGAAGCAGGTCGACAAGGAGCTTGAGGAGCAGAAGAAGCAGCAGGACGGCCAGCAGAACGACCAGAACCAGCAGCAGCAAAAAGGCCAGAAGGGTCAGAAAGGCCAAAAAGGGCAAAAGGGCCAGAAAGGTCAGAAGGGACAAAAAGGCCAGAAGGGTCAGGGCGGCGGGGAAGGCGGCGAGAGCGGCGACGACGATCAGGAGTCCGGAGACGACGAGGATCAGGACCAAGAGGACGGTGAGCAGGAAGAGGGCGAGGAAAACGAGGGCGACGAGAACGACGGGCAGGAACAGGACGGCCAGGAACAAGACGGTCAGGAACAAGACGGTCAGGATCAGGATGGTCAGGAGAAAGACGGGCAGAAGCAGGGCAAGAAGGACGGCAAGAAAGGCAAGCAGGGCAAAGAGGGTCAGCAGAAAGAAGGCAAGGAAGGAAAAGAAGGAAAAGAAGGAAAACAGGGCAAGGACAAGCCGGGCAAAGAAGGCCAGGGTAAAGACGGCCAAGGCAAAGAAGGCAAGCAGGGCCAGAAGAAGTCCGATGACCTGAGCAAGTCGGGCGTCAACAAGGACGGCAAGAAGACGGACGTCAAGGGCAAGGACGGCAAGAAGATGCAAATGCCGGACGTCGACACGCCCAAGGAAATGAACAAGGGCGACCAAGACGGCCAGGGCAACGAAAACGATCAGAAGAACGGCAAGGAAGGCAAGCCCGGCAAGGAGGGCAAGAAAGGCCGCGAGGGCAAGCAGGGCAAGGAGCGCAAGCCGGGCCAGCAGGGCGAGGGCAAGGACGGCAAAGAGGGCCAGAAGAAGCGGATGGAGAAGACCCTCAAGGAGCTGTTCGAAGAAGCGAAGAAGAAAAAAGAAGCGCAGGAAGGCAAGCAAGGCAAGGACGCGCAGAAAGGCAAAGGCAAGAAACCCGGTCAGGGCCAGGGCGAAGGACAAGGCGAGGGCGAAGGGGAAGGCCAGGGAGAAGGCGAAGGGGAAGGCGAGGGCGAGGGAGAAGGCGAGGGATCAGAATCCGAGAATTCCAGCCCCGGCGAAGGCGCCGGCAAGGGCGGCCAAGGCAAGACGCTCGAGGAGATCGGCAAGAGCGACTGGAGCGACTATCCCTCCATCGTTGCGCAGCTCATGGGCCCGATCATGCAGGTCAAACGCGCGCTGCAGAAGATTCAGGACCATCAGCTCAAGTCAATCCTCAAGCCGTCGCGGCGCCTCGAGCAGCTGCCGCAGGACAACGAGATCGACCGTCTCGACATGGACGCGCATGAGGCGCTAATCGAGAAGCAGCGCACCGGGCAGAAAATCACCGAGCAGGATCTCAACCGCTTCAAGGCCGACGACGAGAACAAGGAACCAGTCGCGCTCGACATCGTACTGATGATAGACGGCTCGGGCAGTATGGATACCGGTAAGGGCGGCAAGAACCTCACGCCGCTGGAAAGCGCCCTGCTGACGGCGACCATCATCTACGAGGCCGCGCGGCGCCTGAAGCACGGCGCGAATGTCTGGGCGATGATGTGGGGCAGCTCCAACCCGGTGATGCTCGCGCGCCCCGGCGACAGCCCGCAGAAGATTGCCGAGAATATCGTGGCGGCGCGCGCGGGACTTTCATCCGGCACCGATCTCGCGCCCGCCATACGCAAGATCACCGAAGAGATATCCAAGCAGCGCGCCAAGCGCGACCAGCAGGTCGGCTACACCCACATGGTCGTCATCTCGGACGGCGACATCGCCGACAAGGCCGCGTCGCTCAAGGCTATCAACAGCTTGTTGCAGTCGCCCTACGCGTCGATCGATTTCGCCATCGTCAAGAGCCCGACGGCCAGCTACGGCTATATGGGGTATTTCAGCGGCGGCAGCAGTAAGTCGGCGATGGAAGACCTGGCCGACGACGTCAAGAGCAACAACCCGATGCAGAAGATCGAGGTTTCGGTCGACTCCAACGCCGTCACCATGCCGGCGCACGTGGTCGGCCTGCTGCTCGACAAGATCCGCCAGACCAAGAGCTTCCTCGCAATCCCCTTCGAGAAAAGGCGGAAATCGTTCCAGCGCTCCTACCGCGGCATGGAGCCCTAGGCCGGAACTCAAAACTTTACAGGTCCGTTGATATTCCCTAATCTGCCGCAAAACAGTAATACGGGAACAGGGAATTCATGACGGCCGGGAAGCTCTTCAAGTCTTTCCTCATGGCGGGGTTCGAGGGCGCCACGCACATCAATCGCGCGGGCGAGCGGCTCGACATGATCGCGGGCAGCCAGCACGACACGCAGGTCGAGGGCGATTACGCGCGCCTCAGCGCGCTCGGCATCAAGACTGTCCGTGATGGCGCGCGCTGGAATCTTATCGACAAGGGCGACGGCGTCTATGATTTTTCTTCGCTGGAGCCGATGGTCGAGGCGGCCGAAAAGCACGGCATGCAGGTGATCTGGACCCTGTGCCATTACGGCTGGCCTGACGGTGTTGATGTTTTCTCCGACGAATTCGTCGACCGTTTCGCGAAATATTGCGGCGCGGTGGCGCAGTATATTTCCGAGCGCACCTCCGGCACGCATTTCTACACGCCCGTCAACGAGATCAGCTTCTGCGCCGGCTCCGCTGGCGAGTGGGGAGATTTTTACCCGTATGCACACGGGCGCGGTGCGGAGCTCAAGAAACAGCTGGTGAAGGCCGCCATTGCCGGCATCAATGCCATCCGCGCCGTCGATCCGGGCGCGCGCATGGTGCATGTCGACCCGCTGGTGCATATCATCGCGCCGAAGGACCGGCCAGA
This sequence comes from Patescibacteria group bacterium, assembly GCA_035494535.1. Taxonomy (GTDB): domain Bacteria; phylum Pseudomonadota; class Alphaproteobacteria; order Micavibrionales; family Micavibrionaceae; genus JACQIJ01. Next base: position 16,523 of record DATJGZ010000055.1, read on the forward strand.
GCTCGCGGCGGACGCCGTGAAGGCACAGGACGAGCAGTTCGAGGCTTTTCAGATGCTGGCGGGCAATCTCAATCCCGAGCTCGGCGGCAGCCCCGCGCATCTCGACATCATCGGCCTGAATTTTTATGCCGGGAACGAGTGGGAGCATTTTGGCGAGCGTCTAGCCTGGCATATCAAGCCGCGTGATGCGCGTTGGACGCCGTTGCATGAGTTGGTCGAGGACGTGGCGCAGCGCTTTCCGGACCATCCGATCATCCTGAGCGAGACGAGCCATGTTGGCGTTGGCCGGGCCGAATGGATGCATGAGATCACGGACGAGGTAGCGAAGATCGACCCGGATGTGGATTTCGAGGGCGTGTGCCTCTATCCCATCGTTGACCGCTTCGACTGGAACGACCGCAACCACTGGCATAACAGCGGTCTGTGGGATTTCCGGCGTGATGCCGACGGTACTTATGCGCGCGTCATTAATGAGCCCTACGAAGCCGAAATTCAGCGGGCAAAAAAGGTCTTTGACGGACCAAATTTGACTTAAGTTATGAAAAGAACTAATGGTTGGCTATAAAATCAAGGAACAGGGACGACACTCATGAGCGACGGGCAACCGCGAAAGCTCACCGATCTTTGGACTCAGCAAGCGGCTAACGCATGGTATGCGGCGCAGCCTTATCTGAAAGGCGCCAATTACCTTCCCGCCAGCGCTATCAACCAGCTGGAAATGTGGCAGGCCGATACATTCGATCCTGACCGCATCGACCGCGAACTCGGCTGGGCCGAGGACATCGGCATGAACACGATGCGCGTCTTTCTGCATGACCTGCTCTGGCAGCAGGATCCGGAAGGCTTTAAGGATCGCATCAACCAATTTCTTGCCATCGCTGACCTGCACCACATCAAGCCGATGTTTGTCTTGTTCGATTCATGCTGGGACCCGCATCCGCAGCTAGGCCGGCAGAAAGACCCGACGCCCGGCGTGCACAATTCCGGCTGGGTGCAGGGACCGGGCTCGGACGCGCTGCTCGACCGCGCACAATATCCGCGGCTCAGAGCATATGTCGAAGGCGTCGTCAGCGCTTTTGCGAACGATCCGCGCGTGTTGGCGTGGGACGTATGGAACGAGCCCGATAATATCAACGCGCTGAGCTACGGCCCGGACGGCAGCCGGCAGGAACCGGGCGAGAAACTAGCGCGGGTCGAGGAATTATTGCCGCAGGTCTTCGACTGGGCGCGCACGGCTTCGCCGCAACAGCCCCTGACCAGCGGCGTATGGGTCGGTGATTGGTCCGAGCATGACCGCTTGCCGCCGATCCAAAAGACACAGCTGTCGATGTCGGACGTCGTGTCCTTCCACAATTACGACTCACCGGCGGAATTCGAGAAGCGCATCAGATGGCTGCAGCGGTACGAGCGTCCGATTCTGTGCACGGAATATATGGCGCGGGGGCAGGGCAACCGGTTCGACAATATTTTGCCGCTGGCGAAGCAGTTCAACGTCGCCGCCATCAACTGGGGCTTCGTTGCAGGAAAGTCCCAGACCTACCTGCCGTGGGATTCATGGCAGAAGCCCTACGTCAACGGCCGCGAGCCCGACGTCTGGTTCCACGACATCTTCCATGAAGACGGCACGCCATACCGGCCTGCCGAAATCCCGGTTTTGAAGAACACCTGACGCGCAAAAATTTCTAGCGTGGTGAGCGGAGCAAATTTTTTTGCTCTGCATGAAATTTTTTCATCCAATACGTAAAAGAATTGAAAAAAAGAATTGTAGAAAAGGCTATTGGGGTTTAGCTTCTGAAGGGTCGCCATAAAAAATAAAGCGATAGTTTCAGGGAGATTTACGTAAGGAATTTCGGCCTGAAAACTGAGTGGCTATGTAGCGGTCCCGGCCGCACCCATAGCCGCAAAAAAGAGTAACAGGGAAGGTATGCCGTGGGTCTGCTGCAAAAACCCGTAAGGGAATATACGCGCCAGGACCGAGCCGCGCTCATGAAACCCCTCGGGGTTAACGGCCGGCCGTTTCCCATGCGCGACTCGATCATGGTCGAGGACGCGAATGGCAACATGGTGCTCACGCAGGCGCTTGGGGTCATCGAGGACGATGCCAATCCGTTGTGGGTCTATTCCGACCGCGCCTACGCCGAAGTTGTCGGCATGGCGATGCGGGAGATGCCCACGCCGGGCATGCTGCCCCTGTTCAAGAAGGCGCTGCTGCAGCGCAATCCCGACAGCAAGCTGCGCATCCAGTATCTGAAGGGCGCACCGGGCGCCGGCAAAACCTACATGAGCGAGATGATCGCGCGGATGACCTCGAAAGAGGGCGCGATCAAGATCGACTGCGGCAAGAAGAACCTTGCGGAACTCTTGTTCGAGAAAGTGCTCGACCGCGGCACGCATGCCAGCTTCTACGACGAGCTCGACAAGCGCCTGAAGAATGGCAAGCTCAACCCGTTCTCGATCAAAATTTTGAAAGATTCTCTGGGTGAGGCCTTCATCGCCGACCACGGCGAGATGCGCATCGACTGGAGGAAAATCGGCCACAGCCTCAAGGACAATGATGGTGATGAGGTCGACAATGACGAGGCCATCGCGACGGCCATCAAGGGCCTTGAACGCGTCAGCAAGCTCGAGGGGCTGGATTCCCTCGGCGGCAATGCGCTCGGCATGGCGACGCAGGAAGGCCCGCTGATCCGCGCGTGGAAAGAAGGGCGCGAGATCGTTCTCGACGAATTCAACCGCGCCAAGGAAGGAACGACGTCGAGCCTTCACACCGTGCTGCAGTTCCTCTCGGGCGAAATCGACCGCGTCACGGTCGAGAACACGCTTAAAGAAAAGGACGACCAGTCCGGCCAACACTTCACGTTCGACCGCAAGGACCAAAAGGGCGGCTTCTTCGTCACGCTGACCGGCAACAGCGAAACCGACGGCGCCGACGTCGAGGTTCTGCCGCAATCCGTCAACTCGCGTATCATTCCGCGCTATATTCCGGTCGCGACGCAGGAAGACACGCAGCACCGCATCTGCCAGATCCTGACCGGCCTGCCGGTCTCAACCCTCTACAACATGTCGAGGGCGCAGTGGGAAGCGAACCCAAAGGCGTTCCAGCAAAAGCTGCTGGAATGGCGGACGATGGGCCTGTCGCAGGAGCAGATCGACAACATCCCGCAGCAGCACATGAGCCGCCTGCGCCGCTGGAAGGACATTGTTGAGGTGTCCGAGAAGTTGGCGAAGTTCTATGACGGCTGGAGCAAGCTGGTCACCATCGACTCACCGCTGTTCAAGGCCGGCAACCTTGCCGAGCTGATGCAGGAGATCGATGAGAATTACGGCGCTGAGGTTTCGATCGACTTCCGGAAAGCCATCGCGCATACGCAGGAAGCCAACGAAGTGCAGCCCGCGACCAAGGCGGTTGGCGAGAGCGAGGGCGTCTACACCGGATCATGGAAAGACGCCCCGGTGATTCCCGAGTCGCATCCCGAACCGCCGGGCTTCCAGTATGGCACGCGGCTCGTGAACATCATCCTGACGCACATCAACATGACGACGGCGGATATCGGCAAGATGCGCCTGCACCGCGAGATCATGCAACTGGCCAAGGATTGCGGGCTGGTCGAGGACAGCCTGCACGAGGGGCAAAGCAACGGCAAAAAGTCGGTCGCGGATCTGCTTAACGACAATCCGTACATCAGCAACGATCCGGACGTGCAGGCGGAGGTTGTGCACGAGCTCGATTGCCGACACCTGCGCCGCAAGTATCCGGAAATCAGCCTGCCGGACGACCAGCTGGTCAATCCGCTGATCCTGCGCTCGAACCTCGATGCGCTGGCCGAGGGGATGGACGAGGAAGGCGCCGGCGCGCCGCTGGTGCTTTTCAACGAGAACCCGGAAACCCTGTACGGTCAGCCGCTGCAGGAAGTGCGCGCGATCGACGCGGCGGAGATTGCCTCGCTAGGGCCGAACGCAACCGATCCCGAAACAGGGGACTTGGCCTCGCGCGATAACTTCCTCGCGGCCCTCGCCAGTCCCGTGCTGCGCACGCACGCGCTGGAAGCGCTTTGGACCGGCGCGCTGGAGAAAACCGGCGCCGTCTTCAACGACACCGAGAACAAGGTGCCGAAGGACCAGAGCCTCGCGATGGCGGACGGCACGTCCGACAGCGGCCTTGCCATCACGACCGTTCTCACGGGCGGAACCGCGCCGGACGGCAGCCTGCGCAACGAGGCGTTGCAGATATTGTGGAACCGCAAGACCGACCGCATCGTCGTCGTCGGCGAAGGCCGGATCGCGCCCGATCTCAAGGCGGCGTTCAACGCCACCCGCGGCACCTACATCAACAAAGAAGAGGCCAATGCGCCGGAGCGCGTAAAGACGGCGATGACCCGCCTCATCGGCAAGGAGCTCGCGAAGAACGAAGGGCTGCTCAAGATGGCATTCCAGAAACGCGCGGCACTGCCGGACCAGGCGGCGGAGGAAAAGGCGAGCCTGCGCGATCTGCTGGTCGACCGCTCGGTCAAGCCGTTCCTGCCGGTCTATATCACCAATCGTCCCGATCTTCCGTTCTACGGGTAATCGATCATGCAAAAGGCAAAACAGCTGGCGCTCGGTCTTCTTTTCGGCCTGCCACCCAACCATTCCATCGTCAAGGATCTGCTGGCCGATCCGGACGTTGTCGCGCTGGCGGAAATCGCCGTCATCGACAAGAAGGATTTCTTTCACGCCGAGGTCAAGGGCAAGAGCTTTTTCGAGTTCTCCGAAATCTGGGAGCACATGGACCACGCGGTCGAGAAGCTGCGCGAGAAGGGCGTCGACATCCAGGGCAAGGACTTCACCCAGGCCATCGTCGGTACCAAGACGCCGCTCAACATCGCTTTCGACCAGGACGTGCTGAAACACATATTCACGCCGGTGATCTGGCGGGGCCAGCTCGAGGCGATGCAGGATGCGTGGTATTCCCTCGACATCTATACCAGCAAGAAGGACAAGGTTGATTTCTACAACGTCCAGACCTTGGTTGCCGAAGGGATGGGACGCACGTTCCGCCAGGGCCAGCTCAAGAAGATGGGCATCGAGTTCGGCGAGGTGCGCGAGGCCGTGAGCTCCGGCAACTACGACAAGATCAATAAAAAGCTAGCAGATAATGGCGACCACTTCCGGCGCGAGGACGTGTTTGTCCTCGATAAGGGCGGCGATCACACGCTGGATACGACCACGGCCTGGAATCATTTCGGGCAGCTGTGGGACCAGCTAGCGAAGAACGGCGAGCGGCTGGAGGTCGAAGACTTCCTGTTCAAGCGCGCCAAGCGCGACTCTATCCTTCAGGACGCGCAGGAATGCAACGGGCTGGGCGAGCTGTTCAATGCGCGCCTGTGGCGCGGCCGCACCGAGGACATGGTCAGGCTCTACGGCATGCTGACCGAATCCAACCGTGCGAAGGTGCAGATCGACGCGATCCTCGACGAGCTTGCCGACTACGACTACGGCAGCAAGTTCGACTGCGAGAAGATCACGGACCACTCGAACCTTGTCTATCCGGTCAATTCGCAGGACGAGGGCAAGCCCAATTATCATCCGATCCGACCGCTGGCGCTTAAAACGGTGTGGAACCACATCGCCTGCGTGCAGGATTCGCTGCGCAAGAGCGGACAGACGATCACGCTCGAGGATTTGCGCCAGAAATCCGGCCTGCGCGAGGAAAGCTGCCTGACCTATGCCGCTCGCAGCGGCAATTTCGACAAGGTAATGGATGTGCTGCGGGAAAGCGGCGACAAGCTCACCGCCGCCGAGCTGACCGTGAAGGACAAGGACGGCAAGACCATCATCGACCACCTGATCAAAAACAACCAGCTCGGCCAGATCTTGCAGCCGCGCGACTGGCTCGGCCGCGGGCCGGAGCTGGCGAAGGTCTGGCAGGCGATCCCGGAAACCGCGCGCGACAAAATCAATTTCCAGCAACTTGTCGGCACGCTGAACACAATGGGCCTGCGCGAAAGATTCGGCCACAGGATGCCGAGCCCGTAGTTGACTTCCCCATAATTTTGGCGCAAGAATCCCTGAAAATCATAAGGAAAATATTTTCAGAGGAGGATTATCGTGCCCTTGCCGTGGGAACAGCCGAAAAAACAGCCGCAGGAAAGCGCTTGGGAAGGCGCATTCAGGCAGAATTTCTCACCCGAGGGCCTCGCCGCGCTCGACCCGTCGCCCGAGACTGTGCGTGCGCTGTGCGAGGGTGAGCGCTGGGCGATTTGGGAGACAGGCAAGAAGATCGACCCGAACAAATCCGGCGCCAACATGCCGCAAAATTTCGGCACGGTGCCGGAGCGCTATGGCACGCGCGCGTATAATGCGCTGGAGCGCGCTATGGTTGCCGTCAACAATCATGCGGATGCAATCGCAAAGAGTGATGGTGCGACTGCTGCCTACGACAAGGCGGTCTGGATCTTCAAATTGATACTGGGCACGAACGAACAGGCCGCCGGCTTCCAGCCCGACGGCGACATCGCCAAGGGTGGCCCCAAGATCGCCGCGCATCTGCGCGAACTTTCGCAGCGACTCGAATTTCCCGACCGCGCGCAGATTGAGGCCGATCTGGCTGAGATGGAGGAATTCATCAAGGCCTATCAGCTCGGCTGCGACATCTACTGGAACGAGCAAATGAAACCCGACATGGGCGAAGCCCTGAAGAATGCGCAGATTAGCACCACCAAGCTCTATCACATGTCGCACGACCATGAGAAACTCGAGGATGCGGCCACCGACTATGGCCGCAAACTGGTCGAGGGCAATATCAAGGGCCGCCTCAACTGGCTCAGCCAGGTCATGGCGCAGATCCAGAACCCCGCGCCGCGCAACGACAACGGCGGGCAGAAGATGCGGTTCGGGCCCGGATAATGAGCAATCTCTTAAATATAGCGACGGACGATACAAAACCCTTGTACATTGACCCTTCGGACGTCACCGGTGTCCAGTTTCATGTGGAGTCAGGCAAGCAGACGATATCGATTCACAATCCGGACGGACAACTGCTCTGGATGGATATGGTGCAGTGGAATATCGAGGCCGCGGACGTCATCGACAAGCTTCGCAACGCGGGTGTCCCGCTTGTTCATTTCCCCGTTCGTTGGCCGGGCGACAACGATACCTATAAGGAATATGATCACTATATCAATCCCCACGCCGTTACGTTTGCGACGGTCACTGAGGTAACCAAGGCCGGTCACCTCGGCGCAATTGTCGGTGTGCGCGGCGTAGGCTGGGAAGAAAGCTACAACACAAAGCCCGAGGAGCTTGCCGAATTACTGACCGCTGTGCGCGCGGTTAAGTCCTTGAAGGAATACGGTCCAGACGTTGCGCATGCCCGCTGGTATAATGCGGCGGGTCTTTACATTGATCCGAAGTCCGTCTCCCGAATTGTCGATAGCGGCCACGGCCAGATCGACGTTTCCTTTGACGGGTCCGGCAGTCTCGATGTGCAGGTCAAGCAGGCGGACGTCAACGACATCGTCAATGACATGCCCGATTTCAAACCGCTCGATGAAAACAACTTGCGGGAAATATTTAACGAAGCCCATCGGCGGAAGGAGGAAGCCGATAAGGCCGCGCGATTCTCGTTCTCCAACGATCTGGCGGCGGCTAATGGAAACCTGATCTCGATTCCCTCATCGACAGTGGCGACGCACATAAGTCGGGAAGATATTGGCTGGGTGTCGCTTTCCGACGACCGCGAGGGCAAACAGAAAATTCTTTACATCCAGCCCCAAAAGACTCCTGCCAATCAATATCCGCAGGCGGTTCGGCTGTGGTTCGATGATGCAAATGAAGCTGTTTCGGCCCTTAAAGCGCTGTCTGACCAGGCCGGTCTGCCGCCTGCCCCGGAAGGCGGAAAGATGAAACTGGACCCCGGCTAAATTTTCATATGTATCGCAAGCCCGGCATGCCACGCCTGATCGGTTGACATTCCGGCGGGACACGGGCAGAAAAAACACGTCAATAGAACAAAAAAAGCAAGCGCGGGGACGATGGACGAAGACAGCCAGATTCAGGACCTGCCGTGCTGGAGCGGACCGGTCACTGTCGAGCCCCTGACGGGCGGGATAACCAACCGCAATTTTCTGGTCAATGATGCCGGCAAAAAATACGTCGTCCGGCTCGGCGGCGACATCCCCGTCCATCATGTCATGCGCTTCAACGAACATGCCGCGAGCCGCGCCGCGGCCGATGCCGGCATCTCTCCGAACGTCGTCTATTCCGCGCCCGGCGTTTTGGTGATCGACTTCATCGAGGGCAAAACGGCCGACGCCGCGATGGTGCGGGAACATATGGATGAGATCGTCGACCTCGTCCACCGCGCGCATGATGAAGTGACGGAGCACCTGCGCGGCCCGGCGCTGTCATTCTGGGTATTCCATGTCATTCGCGACTATGTCGCGGCCTTGCGCGAGGCGGGCAACAGCAGCCCCGACCTGCAGGATTTTCTCGAGCGCGCGGATGAGCTGGAGAAGGCCGTCGGTGACGTCGAGCTGGTCTTCGCCCACAACGACCTGCTGGCGGCGAATTTCCTGAACGATGGGCAGCGCTGGTGGCTGATCGACTGGGATTATGCCGGCTTCAACAGCCCTCTGTTCGATCTCGGCGGGCTGGCGTCGAACAATGAATTCTCCGAGCCCGAGGAGAAGCATATGCTTGAGCGCTATTTTGGACAGGCCGCCGACCCCGCGCTGTGGAAACAGTATCAGGCCATGAAGACGGCCTCGCTGTTGCGCGAGACGCTGTGGAGCATGGTGTCGGAAATACATTCGAAGCTGGATTTCGATTACAAGACCTACACGCGCACGAATAAACAGCGCTTCGAGCAGGCGTGGAACGGCTTTAAACAATCATGACCGAGATCAAGGATTTCCCGATCAGCGCGCGTGCCGTCATCATCGGCGGCGGCATTGTCGGCTGTTCGACCGCCTATCACCTCGGCAAACTGGGCTGGAAGGATGTCGTGCTGCTCGAGCGCCACAAGCTGACCTCGGGCAGCACGTTCCACGCCGCGGGCCTCGTCGGCCAGCTGCGCACCAGCGCCAACATCACCCAGCTGCTCGGCTATTCCGTGAAGCTCTACAACACGCTGGAGCAGGAAACCGGCCTCGCCACCGGCTGGAAGATGAACGGCGGCCTGCGCCTCGCCTGCAATCAGGACCGGTGGACCGAAGTGCGGCGGCAGGCAACGACCGCGCGCTCCTTCGGGCTCGAGATGCAACTGCTGACCCCGGCGGAGGCGCAGAAACTTTGGCCCATCATGGACGTGTCGGACCTCGTCGGCGCCGCCTTCCTGCCGACCGACGGGCAGGTCAACCCGTCCGACATCGCGCAGTCGCTGGCCAAGGGCGCGCGCATGCAGGGCGTGCGCATATGCGAAGACACGACCGTCACCGGCATCGAGATCGAGGACGGCAAGATCAAGGGCGTGCAGACGAACCGTGGGCGCATCGAATGCGGGATCGTGGTGAATTGCGCCGGGCAGTGGGCGCGCGAAGTCGGCCGCATGGCCGGGGTCAACGTGCCGCTGGTCTCGGTCGAGCACCAGTACATGGTGACGGAACCGATCCCGGGCGTGACGTCGGGCCTGCCGACGCTGCGCGACCCCGACCGGCTCACATATTATAAGGAGGAGGTTGGCGGCCTTGCATGGGGCGGGTACGAGCCCAACCCGGTGCCGTGGGCGGTCGACGGCTTCCCGGCGAATTTCAATTTCCAGACGTTGCAGCCTGATTTCGACCATTTCGAGCAGCTGATGATTCAGGCCATCGCTCGCGTTCCGGCGCTCGAGACCGCCGGGGTCAAGACGCTGCTCAATGGCCCGGAAAGCTTCACGCCGGACGGTAACTTTATCCTCGGCGAGGCGCCGGAGCTGAAGAACTTCTTCGTCGGTGCGGGCTTCAACGCCTTTGGCATCGCCTCCGGCGGCGGGGCGGGGATGGTGCTGGCGGAATGGGTCGCGAACGGCGAGCCGCCCTTCGACGTCTGGCCGGTCGACATCCGCCGCTTCGGCACGCCGCATTTCGACACGTCGTGGATCCGCCGCCGCACGCTCGAGATGTACGGCAAGCACTACACCATCGCCTGGCCGAACGAGGAGCACCACAGCGGCCGCCCGTGCCGCCGCTCGCCGCTCTATGACCGTCTGGCCAAGCAGGGCGCGGTGTTCGGCGAGAAAATGGGCTGGGAGCGTCCGAACTGGTTCGCCGGTCCCGGCGAGGAAGCGAAGGACATCTACAGCTTCACCCGCCCCAACTGGTTCGCGGCGGTAGGGCGCGAGCACAAGGCGACGCGCGAAGCCGTCGCGCTGTTCGACCAGACCTCGTTCGCGAAATTCATGATGGTCGGCCGCGACGCAGAAAAGGCGCTGGAATGGATCTGCGCCAACGATGTCTCAAAGCCGCCGGGGGCGCTGACCTACACGCAGATGCTGAACAAGCGTGGCGGGGTCGAGTGCGACCTTACCGTTTGCCGCGTCGCACAGGATAAATTCTACATCGTCACCGGCACCGGCTTCGTCACACACGATTTCAGCTGGATTTCGCGCAACATCCCGGAAGGGCTGCATGCCAGCCTCGTCGACGTCACCGGCGCCAATGCCGTGCTGGCCCTGATGGGCCCGCGCGCGCGCGATGTGCTGGCGAAGGTATGCAGCGACGATATCTCGAACGAAAACTTCCCCTTCGGCAGCTTCCGCCAGATCGGCGTCGCGGGCGCGCCGGTGCGGGCGCTGCGCGTGACCTATGTGGGCGAGCTGGGCTGGGAGCTGCATATCCCGGTCGAATACGCGGTCAATGTGTACGAGGCGCTGATGGCGGCGGGCGCGGACTTCGGCATCGTCAATGCCGGCTACCGCGCCATCGAGACGCTGCGGCTGGAGAAGGGCTACCGCGCGTGGGGCTCTGACATCGGGCCCGACCACACGCCGCTCGAAGCGGGCTTAGGCATGTTCGTGAAGCTCAAGAAGGACACGCCGTTTCTCGGCCGCGCGGCGCTGGAAAAGCAGAAGGCCGGCAAGCTGCCGAAGCAGATGTGCGCCTTCACGGTCGACGACCCGGCCATCACGCTGCTCGGGCGCGAGACGATCTACCGCGACGGCGAGCGGGTCGGGTGGCTGAGCAGCGGCGGCTACGGCTACACGGTCGGCAAGATGATCGGCTACGGCTATGTGCGCAACAAGGCGGGCGTCGACAAGGATTATCTGCTGTCGGGGCGCTTCGAGCTCGAGGTCGCAACCGTGCGCACGCCGTGCCAAATTCATCTGGCGCCGCTCTATGATCCGAAGATGGAGCGGATCAAGAGCTAGTAGCGGCCTTCTCTTGCTGCAATTCGACTAACTAGTCCCATGCATAAGGATTCAACGCACTGCATGACTAAAGGTTAATGCACGTTCTTAATATTTACGTGCTACACTGCCTGTTCACAACCAGATCGGAGAACCTATGTATAAGTGCAAAATGGGACAGCTTGTCGCCTTTGAGGAATCGAACTGTTACCGCACGCGCTGTTTTGAGAAGTCTTTCAAGCTTCCATTTCCTCCCTATGAGGGGCTTTCTGTGGATTGCGAGGGTGCCGGCGACATGATTGACGAGGTCCGGTATGATCTGGAGACGCAGGAATTTACCCTTATTGGCGTACCGCTTGATATTGGCCTTGAGGAAGAAGAGCGGGAGGTTGCCTACCGGAAAAAGGCCGGCTGGACCGAAAAAACGCATGATGAAATTAATTATCTGCCATTGCCTGCGTTTTTATACCAAAAGAATATTAGTAAAATAACTCCGCCCCAAGTCGTAGAGACTGCCGCAAGCCGACCTACAGCGAAAAAGAAAAGTGGGCGATCACGGCTTGGATGAGTTCCCGCCTTCCGCGATTGACAATTTTGCTCTTACGCGCACGGTGAAACGTCGAGAATAATTAATCACTTTAACCCCATAACGTGCTATACTTGCTTATATCCTTTCATTCGTCCCTTCTTTCGAAGCGCGGCTTGCTTTGGAACCCGAGCACCGCGGATAGACACTTTCCGCCAAATAACGACCCGTTAACAACGCCGTAGGCACATGACCGCCCACATCGAAACATACAATTCGCTCAAGATCTCGGACCGGGAGAAGGTGCTGGCGGCGGCGCGTTGGGGTGACGGGCCGTTCACGCGAATGATACTGAAAACCCATTTCCCCAAAATCGCGCTTGATGAAATTCCCGCGTTGATCGTCCAGCTCCGTGGCTTAGGAAAACCGGCATGAGCTATTGGGTTTTCGACAGCTGGTCCCTCGGCAAGGCGATCATCCATAAATCCGAATGCGCGTTCTGCGAGGAGGGAACGCACAGGCAAGGCACAAGGGACTCCAATAACGGGAACTGGCGAGGCCCATTCTCTGAACGCGACGAAGCCTTCGTGCTGGCCAAATCACTTACGCGCAAAATCATACGCGGTTGCGGGACGTGCGCGCCATGAAGGAAAAATTAACGCATAGCGGAGAGGTGCATAAGGGCGTGCTGTTGGTCAGCGACAATCAGGTCGACGTGCAGCGGATCGAGCGGCAGTTCATGGATACGGGCAGTCTGGCCTGCCAGATGTCCCACTGCAGCACCATCGACGACGCCATACGCCATATGGGTAATACTGCATTGAAGACAGACATCATCATTCTCGATCTCCGACTCAAGGGAACCGTTTTGCCGCTCGAGACCTACAAGCGCATGAGCGCCGGCAGCGCCCAAACGCCGATAATCGCGCTCACAGGCGAATCAGACGGCGAGCATGCCATCGGAACCATGCTTATCAAGGCGGGAGCTGCCGGACAAACGCACCGCGGAAAATTCGATCAATTGACCGGCTTAATAAAATCCGTGATTTGCTGAATGCGGCAGTCATCGACCGAACTCTACGGTACTCGATAGCGCCGCTGGTTTATAAAAAGCGGCCCACTGACTATTTGAAAGGAAATCATCAATATGACCCGTAAAACAATGAATGATCTCAAGTCGGGAATGTGCCGGTGGCCGATAGGTGATCCTCGAGACGAGGATTTCCATTTCTGTGCTGAGCCGTGCGACGTCGGATTAAACTACTGTGACGAACATACGGACATTGCCCACAACACGAAATCGGGAGGTCGCGGGCGGCCTCCGGCGGCAACGTAACTCAACTTTCGGGAGCGTCTACAACGCTTCGAGCTTGAGGTCGCCACCGTGCGCGCGCCGTGCCAGCTACACGTCGGCCCGCTCTACGATCGGAAAATGGAGCGGATCAAGAGCTAGGCCCGGATCCAAAGGAAATATTTCAACTTATAGAGGTAGAACTAGGCGAATATATGATTGCCATAATAATTTCGTTGACTGGAGCTCCGCTTTTCCGCGTCGCTATGAGTATGAATGCCAATCTGGATTTTTCGCCTGTTTTTCAGGTTGCGCGCGACATGTGAAGGAGTCAGTCGATGACAAGCAATTTATACTACGTCTCAGTCGGGTTACCGCCGCCCGATACCGGACACGAGCAGGAGATGGGTGATATTTTTCATGCCGCTGTTGGCGCGTTTCCGAACCAGTCTTTAGTTTATGCGGGAATTTCGCTTTGTGAGCATGGACGGTTCGCGCTAGCCCCGGGCGAGAAGCCGTTTGATTTTTTGACAAAGGATGAGCAAGCAGCGGTTGGCAACCTAGTCGCGTTGTATTCAGACTCGGCCGCCGCCGATGGATTTTATGAATTCTTGAATAAACGCGTTGTGCATCCTGAACATTTTCCGGTGAAAAAAGGGGCCGGAATCCCGATACCCAAATAGCATGACGTATTGCAGGTCATGTGTTTTGGGCGTTGTTCCGGATGCGCGCGCCGTGCCGGATACACCTCGGCCCGCTCTACGATCCTAAGATGGAGAGGATTAAGAGTTAGTTTCAGTTTTTGTGGCGCGCTGTCACGTCATCGACTATTCGCGTCACCAGAGTACTTCAATAGCAAATCAACCATATCATCGACCGTATAGACTTTCTCCCAAGCCTTTAGAGGAGGTTTAGATTTTGTAGCGTTTTGGGCTTCCAACGCCGCATAAGACGTATCGCTGCCGTACAATTTCAAATCTTTGATAAGTCGCATTTGTCCGGTGATTTCTTCGACATCAGGTGCATAGGTTTTCAAAATAGCGACAACCTGCTGCATTATCTGATCCCGCTTATTCATGCTACCCTCTACTTCTTCTTATTATTGGCTGGCCGCCATTGTTTGAAAGCCTTGACGATCTCATTGTATCCATGCATTTCGGCTAGCGTTCTTGGCGAAAAACCTAGCTCAGATACCAGATCAGGATTAGCGCCTGCGGAAAAAAGAAATTCTGCTACTTGAATATTGTTTTTCATCACGGCGCGATAGAGAGGCGTGCAACCCATATCTCCTAGGGCATCTAGTTCCGCTCCCGCTTCTAGCAGTAATTTGATAGCTTTTCGATCACCCCAGTGGGCCGCGAGGTGTAGTGGAGTATCTCCGTCACAAGCCTTGGCATCGACATCTATTAGATGCTCATCCAAATGCGGAAAAAGAATGCCGGAAGCCTTAATTAGGAATTTTTCAAGGGTGTTTTTATCTTTCACGTGCCCTGACCGAATTTATTACTACTTCCCTTCTACCCCTCAAATATGACACACGCCGCCGTTTTTCTCGAGATAGCGCTGGTGATAGTCCTCGGCGGGCCAGAAGGTCGCGGCCGGAACGATCTGCGTTGCAATCGGCTTCTTCAAATTCTTCTGATGCGCGGCGGCTGAAATCCGCGCGGCTTCGAGCTGCGCGTCGCCGTGGCAGAAAATGGCCGAGCGGTACTGCGTGCCGTGGTCGGGGCCCTGCCGGTCGACCTGCGTCGGGTCGTGCATCAGCCAAAATGCGTGCAGCAAATCGCCATAGGAAATTTTCGTGGGGTCGTACGTGACCTCGACCGCCTCGGCATGGCCGGTGCGGCCCGTGCATACTTCCTTATATGTCGGCTTGTCTTTTTGGCCGCCGGTATAGCCCGATATGGCGTCGATGACGCCGGGCAGGGCGCGGAAGGCGTGCTCAATCCCCCAGAAGCATCCGGCGGCGAAGGTGGCTTTCACGGTCACTGTGCTCTCCTTTTCAGCGTTTTATCCGTGGCACAGGGGTCTTCGGCGCGACGCCCCGAAAAGTTACTCGGGCAGCGC
The DNA here is from genome assembly GCA_035494535.1 of Patescibacteria group bacterium. Classification (GTDB taxonomy): domain Bacteria; phylum Pseudomonadota; class Alphaproteobacteria; order Micavibrionales; family Micavibrionaceae; genus JACQIJ01. The sequence goes on from DATJGZ010000055.1 coordinate 31,712, forward strand.
CACCCCGAACTGCGTCAGGGCTTTTTTCTGCTTTTTCTTCATCTTTTCCGGGTCGAAACCCTCGATCATCTCGTTAAATAAGCTATGCCAGTTGATCTCGGCGCGCAGGTGGATGAAGACGGAGCCCAAGCCCAGCGCCGCGCGGTCCATGAACACGAACTCGCGCGGGACGGTGACGCTGCCGCCCGCGGTGCGCAGGCGCTGGTGTACCTCGTGCGCGGTTTCGCGCCCGTACATGCCGTCCTTCGCCTCGCCGATCAGGCGCGCCTTGTCGTCGAGCAGCGGGGAGTAGAGGAAACGCGCCCATGTCACCAGCGCCTCGATCTGCTCCTTGTTCAGGTTCTTGAAACCCCAGTTGCGGAAGGCCTCGACCGCGCGGTCGCGGTCGTTCTCGATCAGCGCGTGGTAAAGCTCGATCACGCCGCCGACGAATTCGGCGCGGAAGGTACGCACGCAGCCGAAATCCAGAAGGTTGATCGACTCATCCTCGCGCACCGTATAGTTGCCGAGGTGCGGGTCGCCGTGGATGACGCCGTAATGATAGAGCGGCACGTACCACGCCCGGAACATGTTGAGGGCGAGGCGGTTGCGCACCTTCTGCGGCGCGCCCTTGAAATTGAGGATGCGTTCGCCTTCCATCCACGTCGCGGTCAGCAGGCGGTCGGTCGACAATTCATCGACCACCTCCGGCACATGCACGCCTTTTTCATCGGCCAGCATATGCGCGTAGAGCTTGCAGTGGCGGGCTTCAAGCGTGTAATCGAGTTCCTCGTACAGCCGCGCGGCGAGCTCGTCCTGAAGATATTTCGTCTTGATCGCCTTGTCGTAGCGCTCGTAGATCGAGAAGATGATCTTGAGCTGGCTCAGGTCCGCCGAGATCGCCGTGCGCATATCGGGGTATTGCAGCTTGCAGGCGACCTTGCGGCCGTCATGCAGCACGGCCTTGTGCACCTGTCCCAGACTGGCGGCGGCGGCGGCGTCCTTGCCGAAGGTTTTGAATCTTTTCTCCCAGTCGGGGCCGAGCTCGGTCTTCATCCGGCGCCGGACGAACGGCCAGCCCATCGGCGGCGCGTTGGCCTGCAACTCGCCGAGCGCGCGGGCATATTCCGGCGGCAGGGCTTCGGGAATAGTCGAGAGAATCTGCCCCACCTTCATCAGCGGACCTTTGAGGCTGCCCAGCGCCTTTTGCAGTTGCACGGCATGCTCGGCGCGCTCGATCTTGATGCCGAGATAGCGCTCACCGGCCAGCTTGGCCGCGAGCCCGGCCATGGTGGTCGAGACCCGGCCGTACCGGGCCACCGTGCCGCTGATCGTCTTGCGTTCCGTCTTGCGTGCCATAATCTTCCTGTGGCCGAATTTTTACACCATATAGACCCGACAGGCTATATATAGGCCTGTCTTTTGAATTGCCCAAGTATATGTTAATAAACGCCATGTCCGACAAGAACCAGACCATACGCGACAAGATCATCGAAAGAGCCCTTCCGGCCGTGCCGTTCGAGGGCTGGTCGGCGCGGCTGCTCGAAAACGCGGCGGTTGAGGCGGGCTACAAAAAAAGCATGGTGCGGGCGGTATTTCCTGACGGGCTGGCCGACGCGCTCGACCATTTCGCCGACTGGGCCGACCGCCGGATGCTGGAAAAGCTGAAGAAAACCGATCCCGAGGACCTGCGCGTCCGCGACCGGATCCGGACCGCCGTACTGGCGCGGCTGGAGGTTCTGAAGGCGCACCGTGAGGCCGAGCGGCAGGCCGTGACGTACTGGAGCCTGCCTTTCCGCGCGGCCCGCGGTGGCCGGATATTATGGCGCACGGCGCACCGGATCTGGCACTGGGCGGGCGACACGGCGACCGATTATAACCATTACACCAAGCGGGCGCTGCTGGCCGGCGTGCTGGCGTCGTCGACGCTGGCGTGGCTTGACGCTGAGGATAGCGCCCCGGGCTTTGTAGACAGGCGGATCGAAAATGTGATGGAATGGGGCCGCCTAATTGGTAAAATTAAGAAGACCGGGTAGCGTTTTTAGTTCATGGAACGGCGGGGAAAGTTTATGACCGTAAGGGGTGTTTTTCTGGCGGCGGCTGTTGTCGCGGCGGCATCGATGGCATGGTCAAACGCCGCGCGCGCGCAGAACACTCCCGGCAACAGCCTGACCGCCGATCCCTACGGACAGACCTATCTTCCGCCCGGGACCAACCAGAAAGGCCAGCAACAGAATTTCGATCCGGCGCTCGCCGCCAAGCCGGACGCGAAGGCGCTGACGCCGACGGATCCCGGCTACAATTCACAGCAAAAACAGAAGCTGCCGACCGAAGCGCCGTGGCTGGCCATGGAAAGAAAACTGGCGGAGAAGCACAAATCCAATCCCATGGACGACTGGTATGTCGGCCCGGTCGCGCAAGGCGACGAAGTGGCGGATATGAGCCAGCCGCACCGCTCGCAGAAGGAAGTCGCCGACTGGCTGGTCCTGGCGCTGAGCGAGATCATGTCGATGGACTATGCGAATTACGAGCCGCATCTGCACCAGATGCAAACGGGCATGAACGACCACGCCGTCGCCCAGCTTGAGGGCTGGATGCTATCGAGCAACATGCTGGAATACATGAAAACCCAGAATGTCGTTATGCGGTGCTATGTCGAGGAACAGCCGACACTTTTGAACAAGGGCCCGGTCGACGGCCGTTTCCGCTGGCTGTACGACGTGCCCGTCAATATCAGTCTTCTGCCGCCCGACGTGAAAACCTACGAAAACACGCAGGCGGGGGCGGTCAGCAACCAGCATGTCATACTGCGCATGCAGATCGGACGCATGCCCAAGGGTGTGGGCATCGACCAGCTGATGCTCGAGACGTTCGAGGTCCGGCAAAACCCACAGCAGCAAATACCCGTAAATCACTGAGGATCACATGGCGAAAAGCAACGTAACCAGCATCAACAAATCAGAGGACGATGAAGGTCCGGCGGACGTCTCCGGCAAGCGGCTCAAGTCGTTTCTCGACCGCATCGAGCGGCTGGAGTCTGAGAAGACGGGCATCGCCGAGGACATCAAGGAAGTCTACGCCGAGGCCAAGGGCACAGGCTTTGAGCCCAAAATCATGCGGCGCATCATCAAGCTGCGCAAGATGGACATCGAGAAGCGGCGCGAGGAAGACGAACTGCTCGAGCTTTACATGTCCGCCATCGGCATGGAGTAATCCGGGTCGGGAGCGGGCAGGGTGAGCAACGACAACGACTCGCCTGCTTCGGATATCCGTTCGTGTCTTCTTACAATTCCGTTATTGTGGCTGGCCTTCGCGGCCGGCCTTTTTTATACAGGGACCGATAGCATCTGGCTGGCGCCCGCGCTGGCATCGGCGCTGCCAACCGGCATCGTCCTCCTCATGCCGGGAGTGCGCAGCGGCTGGCACATTCCCCGTACGCCTGTCCTGTTTCTGACCGGCATCAGCTGGCTCTATCTTCTCGTATCAGTCTTCTGGTCGACCTCGCCGTTCGTCAGCGAACTTTTCCTCGCCGCGCTGTCATTCCAGCCGTGGCCGTTCCTGGCGCTGACCGCGCAAAATGACGGCGGGCGGACGGCGCGGCTCCATGCGGCCGCGATGCTGGCGGCAATCGCCGCGGTGGCGGCCGCCGCCATCGGCCAGTTCCTGTTTCTTTACCGCGATTACGGACCGCGCATACATTATCCATTCCTGGACCCGAACGATCTTGCGGCCTTAATCAATATCGGTCTGCTTCCGGCGCTTGTATTGTTCATGACTGCCGCCGGGCGGCGGGCAATTCTGTTTGGATTTCTGGCTGTCATGCTTTACGGCGCGCTGCTCGTGACCCAGAGCCGCGGGGGGCTGCTATGCGCATGTATCGGCTTCGCGATGTTGTTGCCGTTCATCGCCCGGCCGCTGCTATCGCGGGCACCGAAGCTTCTGGCCATGCTCGGGGCCATAATCCTTGTCCCGCTGCTCATGCAGATTTACACGCACATGGTGTTCGGCGGCACCGGCATCGCCTTCAACCTGCTCTCGCACGACCCGGTCAGCGTCACCGACCGCTTGGCGCTCTGGCATTCGACCTGGGCCATGATCGCGCATCATCCGGTTGCCGGAACGGGTTTGGGCACGTTTTATTTTTATTACAGCGGATACCGGCTGCCGTCCGACCGCAGCGACGGATTCTTTGCGCATATGGATGCGTTGCAGCTCTGGTCCGAAGCCGGCATTGCAGCCTTGATTCTATTCTACGCGTTGTACGCAGCTGTAGCCATGCGCACTCTCCGCGCAATCCGGCCGGCGCCTGCGGACCAGTATGATGTTCGTGCGCGCATGGTCGCATCGTTTGCAGCGTTCACCGCCGTGTTTCTCCATTCGCACATCACCTTCATTACCTATCTGCCGGCGCTGGGGGTGCCGCTGGGCGTACTGCTCGCCGTCTGGCATGCGGATACCGAAACGATTCTCGGCGACGGGCGCATGGTTCTCGGCGCGACCTCAGGACGCTTCCGTATTGCTGCGTTTGCCGCTGTCACCGTTTTGGCCGCCGTCGCGGGGCAATGGGCCGTCGGCGGCGCACTCGACGTCCATTATATTGAGCGTGCGGCAACGGCCGAAGCACGCGGCGACCGTCAGGCCATGCGCGACGCGGTCGATCATGCAGAGCGTTTCGCGCCGGGCGCGTCCTCGCGGCCCTCGCAATACGAGGCGCGCTGGCGGGCGCTCGCGCTGAAGCAGGACAAAAATCTTTCCGGGCCGGAGAGGAAAAAATTGTATGAAGAAGGGCTGGCGCACATCGAACGGGCGATGAAACTGAACCCCGCGTTTTCGTACCTGCGGACGGTGCGCGCCCGCCTCTACATGCTGGGGCAGCAGCATGGGTTGAACGCCGACGGATACGACCGGGCGGAGGACGATTTGCAATACGTACTCAAAGCCGACCCTTTGTGCCTTGAGGCGCGCTATATGCTCGCTGAAATTTACAAACGGCAGGGCGAGATCAGCCGGGCGAAGAACGCTCTCGGCGAGGGCCTCAATTGGCCGCGGCCTAAGGGACAGCCGGAGATCGATTTGCTGGCAAACGTCGCGCTTCTCTGCAAGGAGACCGGCGACGACGCTTGTTATACGCGATTGATCGCGGAAGCGGCTGCGACGGCGCAACGTTATAAGTTAAAGTCGGCGAAATAATCAGGGTCCGGAGGGCGGCGGCGGTGTTTCTCCGGTCGGCGCGCTATCTTCCGGCTTTGCGTCCCGGTAGCCGCGGAATGTGAATGCCTTGATCTCTTCCACGGTCGTAAGTTTCGCTTGCAGGCTTTCGGCCATCTTGCCGTTCATGCGCCGGATAGCCGGATCTTCTATCGACTCCAGATCGAGCTCGGAGATCATTTCGGCGAGTTCCGCCTCGCGCGTAAACGTGGACGCGATGTTGCGCATATGCGTCTCATGGACTTTCATGAGTTCGAGAACCTGATCGGGTGTTTTGCCCGGTTCGCCCTTTGCGGCGCGCGCGAAAGCCTCGTCCATCAGCCTGTCGAAAAAAGCCGCGATTGCGGTCTGACCGTTCTTTTCGGAACCCACGGAATACCTGCCCTGTTATGGTTTTTCCCACATTAGGAAAAAACCAGGGGCGGTTACAACAAAAAAGTGGATTAATTAACGGTGTCGTGTTCCGGCAGGATACAGAACAACTCCTGCCGGGCGGCGGTGAAGGTCCGCCCGGTGCCCAGGGCCGCTTCAATGGCGTTCAAGGCCATGACGCTGCGGGGCTCGCTGACGCCCCGGACGCGGTCCAGCGCAGCCTCGTGCTCGGCAGGGATTTCCTTGGCTTTTTTGACGCGGGCGCAGATCAGCGCGACCATTTCAGCGTGGGTATATTTCGATTGTCCTTTCAGGGCGCGTTCCAGCAGTCTTTTTTTGAGCTCAAATGTCGAGGAAACCGTTGGATCACTCATAGAACGCCCTTTCTACCCACATACTTAATATACAATCGAATTATTATGTAATTATTAAGAATGGGGTCGGATTTGGAGGTGTCAATGCGGGAAAAGTCCTTATTCCAAAGGGACTTCCGCCTAAACGGGCAAGGAAATTAACCCCGCATTTACAGTTTTTACGTACGATGGCGGCGAACAGATCAATGATCATCAATAACGATAAAAACTACGGAAATGATCATGAACGGAGAGGTCAAAATCGGGAAATCCCTGCACGACACCATGAACGACATGGTGCAGGATCTGCCCGCGCCGCGGCCGGGCACACCGGTTGAACTCGCCGAAGCCGACGCGCTCGAATCGCTCGACCCACTTCTTGCCGGCCTGAAAAAGCAACGCGCCGAAGCCAACGCCCATTTCGAGCGCCTGATGAAATCCCATGGCGGGGACGATCCGATGACGAACGTTTCGGCCGACATGCTCGATAGCGCTAAGAGCGCCTATGAGACGCGATTGCTCGAATTGCAGCAAGATCGCCGGATCATGGCGATTGCCCGCCGGATGGTGAAGGAATCGCGTGCCGCCATCGCGCACGCCGAGCGCCGGACGGCGGCGCTGCAGCGTCTGCGCATGGAGCTGTTCGCCGGCCGCGCCGTGCAGCGGGGCCGCGAGCGCGAATACAACGAAAAGCTCAACAAGATTCTCTCGCTGATTGGCACGCTTCAGGTGGTGATCGACGAGGCGCAGAAGACACTTTGTCTCGCCAACGCCTTCACCCGCGCCTGCGAGGCGCGCAGCGGCGCGGTTTGATCATCTATTATTAGGGCGTGAAAGTTCCCGGGCCTGTCGGCGTCGCGCGCGGCGGCTCATGCGTGCCTTGCCAACGCGGGTGATCCGCGATGTTGAAAATTTTTGCCAGCCCCGGTTCCTTTTTTCCGGTGGGGCGGCGCCTGTCGGCGTAATCGGCGATATCGTAAATCTTGGCCATAAATCCTCCTGATCGGTTCAATGCCGCCCGATGCGATGGATGTCTTGCTGCATCGTTTGATGCGGAACAGCCATGGCGCTTTTTGGAGCGACTTCGGCTGTTTTTGCAGGTTGTGCGATATCCGGCGCCGCGAAACAGGTCAAAATCGGCCGCCGGCAGAAGCACATTGCGTATGCCTTTCTAAACCGGAATTCTGATTTACGGCAAATAATTTCTGCCGCAACAATATTGCGTTCAGCCGTGCGTGAACCTGCAATCGATTAGACCAAAGTTTTTACATAAAAATTGACGAAGGCGAACCTTGTGGGTAGAATGGCCGCGCGGTTCACAACGGCGAAGGGGTGGAAAGATGCTGAGCGAGGAATTCAAGCCGAAAGAGTACGCGGTTAACGGCGATTTTAGTCCGGAGCTGAAGCAAAAGCTCAGCGCGGCCTTTATCGAGGCCGACCGGATGCAGCATAACATCATGTACGAACAAGATCCGGCTGTTACCGCGACGTTCGATAACGACTATCGGCAACGCGCTTGGGAAGTCCGCGTCCAGCATGAGGGCCAGGACGTTGGTTTTGTTCGCATGCCCTATAACCCCGCGAGCTGGATATACATTGGCAGCGCCAGGGGCGCGCCGGCTCCCGGTACCACCTGATACCGCGACGCTGCCGGTTTAACGGACCGGCATGTAGTTCGCAACGGAGAAGAAGGCGATGAATTTCAACGAGGTCGCGTTGGCCGAAAAATCGAAGGTGACAACCCAGAACCTTCTTGAAAACCCGGTCCTGCTCGGAGAAGCATTCGATCATATCGTCGGCGAATGCAATGATTTCGGCTTCGGCGGATTCCGGGTGAATGCCGAAGCTGTTCTGGCTTGGGAAAAACTGGCGGATGAAGCCCTCGCGCCGATGACGCCTTCCCAACTGCTCAAGGTCTACAACGCCCATGCGGATATCGCGTCCGCTCGTGAAAAGACGATCATGATCCGCAACGAAATCGCAAGCATCGCGGTAAAGAATCCGCAAGTGAAAAAACACATTGAATATTACGGGATCCTGAGCGAATCGCATTGCGACTCGCGCATCGTGCATTTGACCGGCACGCGCGGCAGATTCGTCGGCAATCTTGACGAAGCGCTTGCCG
>DATJGZ010000056.1:0-11589 GCA_035494535.1 Patescibacteria group bacterium
CGACAAGCTGCCCTTCAGTCCCGTGATCGACAGCGCAACCAATACGCTGATCGTCGACGTTCCGGGCACGGCGTGGCAAGGATCTGCGGGTGAACAGGCCATCGCAAAATCGCCGCTGCTGGCGTCATGGCGGAGCGAACCGGACGGGCAGGGCGGCACGCGCATCATTGCGCAATTGAAGAAGTCGTCCAAGATCGTATTGGCGGAGTCACTAGGGCCCGCGAATGGCCAGCCCGGCAAGATCATCGTCGATCTCGCAGCCCAGTAATCCCTATTTTTCTGTGCGCTTATATTCCGGCAAATTGCCTTGATTCCGCCTTGTTTAGTATTTACCAATGCGCGCTGGATTGGCCGTTTTATGCGGTCTTCCAGACAACACAACCACAGGAGAACTCCCATGAAAGCAACGCGTATTATTCTGGCAGCGGCTGCTGCCGCCTTCATCGCGGCTCCGGCCTTCGCCGCCGACGCCGCCAAGTCCGACGCCCCGGCGATGACGAAAAATCAGGTCACCGAGTGGACGAAGCTCGATGCCGACAAGGACGGCTCTATTAGCAAGGACGAGTATATCGCACCGGTCACTGCGAAATTCGACGCGAAAGACGCCGACCATGATGGCAAACTCTCGAAAGAGGAATTCGTTTCGCGCAAATCTGCCAAGCACAAGGAAGTAGCTAAGAAGGAAGCCGCTCCGGCCGCTTCCGAAACCAAGGAAGAAACGCCCGCTACGACGGCTCCGGCCGCCGGCGGCAGCGAAACTCCTGCGAAAGAGTAATATCGCCATTCCGCAAGGAACGCGTTCTCAATGCAGACGCCCTGCTCGATCCGAGCGGGGCGTCTTTATTTCCGGGATTTCTGTTCGAGGCCGTGGCCGAGTGCGGCGCGCTCGTCGAAAACGAAACATGCGCCCTGCCAGCGGCTTTCGCTGGGCGGGATTTCTTCAAGGTATTTCAGAATACCGCCTTTGAGCTGGTAGATCTGCTCGAATCCATGCGCGAGAAGATATGAAGACGCTTTCTCGCAGCGTATGCCGCCCGTGCAGTACATCGCGATTTTTTTATGTTTCGCCGGATCGAGATTTTTTTCGGCAAACGCTTTGAATTGCGTGAATGTGCTAATGCCGGGATCGACCGCGTCGCGAAAAATACCTGTTTCAGTTTCATAATCGTTGCGCGTGTCGAGCACCACGACTTCGGGATCGTTCATCAAATCGTTCCATTCGCGCGGAGCCACATGGATACCGGTTCGCGTTGACGGATTGGCTTCCGGCGCGCGCAGGGTGATGATTTCCTTCTTCAGCTTCACCTTCATACGTTTGAATGGTTTTTCAGCGGCGGCGGAGAATTTCAGCTCGCCTTCGCGAATGCCGAAAACCCTATCGAGATAATTTACTATCCCATCGAGGCTATCGCCCTGTCCGGCGATTGTCCCATTGATGCCCTCGAGCGCCAGTAAGATGGTGCCGCAGATATCCAGCCGCACGCAGGCAGCCACCGTTTCAGCCTGCCGGGCGGGCAGGTCCGAAAGCGGCAGAAATCGGTAAAAGGCGGCGACTTTCCAGTTCATGGGCAACTTTATAAGGCATAGAACCTCAGGGCGGCAATATTCTTATGGTTGATAAAAATCAATTTGCCATTCCGTCGGGCGATATAGTTTATTCGGGGTGCCGGAACAGGTCCGGCGGGTTCATCTGTGTAAAAAGAGAGGAAAAGGATCATGTTAGGTGTTGGCGATACCCTGCCCGAATTCGAAGTCACCGGCGTAAAGCCCGGATTCAACGCGCACGAGGAAAACGGCAAGTCCGCGTTCGAGAAGATCACGCGCGACAGCTTCCCCGGCAAATGGAAAGTCATTTACTTCTATCCGAAGGATTTCACCTTCGTTTGCCCGACCGAGATCGTCGAGTTCGCGAAGCTGAACAAGGAATTCGAAGAGCGTGATGCGGTCGTCCTCGGCGGCAGCACCGACAACGAGCATTGCAAGGTCGCCTGGCGCCGCGAGCACAAGGATCTGAACAAGCTGAGCCAGTGGAGCTTCGCCGACACGAACGGTTCGCTCATCGACGGTCTCGGTATCCGCGATTTCGAGGCGGGCGTCGCCCTGCGCGCGACCTATATCGTCGACCCGCACAACGTCATCCAGCACGTCTCGGTCAACGGCCTCAATGTCGGCCGCAATCCGAAAGAGACGCTGCGCATTCTTGACGCGCTGCAGACTGACGAGCTCTGCGCCTGCAATCGCCCCGTCGGTGGCGAAACGCTGAGCGGCAAGAAAACGCAGAAGAAAGCGGCTTAATTATATGCACGGACGGTGGCCGCGATGGCCGCCGTCCTTATCTACCGGAGGTATTGATATTAATGTCCCTTGAGTCCCTGCAGGATCGTCTTCCCGACTATGCCAAGGATATCCGGCTGAATCTCTCGACTCTCGCGCGTGACGAGAGCCTGAATGCGCAACGGCTTTGGGGCACATTTCTATCCACGGCGATTGCGGCGCGCAATGCCGAACTGATCGGTGCGGTGGAGGCTGAAGCGACGGCGAAGATTTCGCCGGAGGCCGTTAACGCGGCCAAGGCCGCCGCGGCGATCATGGCGATGAACAACGTCTATTACAAGTTCAGTGGCATGATGAGCGACGAATATAAGACATTACCGGCGAAGCTGCGCATGACCGTGATTGGCAACCCCGGCGTCGACAAGGGCGATTTCGAGCTCTGGTCGCTGGCAGTTTCAGCCGTCAATGGCTGTCAATATTGCGTGATCGCGCATGAACTGAAACTGATCGAAAGCGGTTTCTCGCGTGAGGAGATCCAGACGGCCGTGCGGATCGCCTCGGTGATCCACGCGGTGGCTACGGTGCTCGACGCCGAGGATGCGCTGAAAAACGTCGTCAGGCAGGCCGCTTAAGCCGCTTTATCTTCGTGTAGATATACCACGCGGTGCGGGTAAGGGATCTTGATCCCGTTCGCCTTAAAGGCATCCCATAGCCCCAATAGCGCCTGGCTGCGGATGTCGGCGACGTCGTTCTCGGCGTCGCTGATCCAGAAGCGCAGCTTGAAATTGATCGAGTTGTCGCCGAACTGGACGAGGTGGCAGATCGGCGGCGGATCGAGCACGATACGGGGCAGTTTCGCCGCCGCGTCGCGCGCCAGCGCCTTGACCTTGCGCGGATCGCTGTCGTAGTGCACGCCAAAATCGACGTCCAGGCGGATCAGCGTGTTGCCGTGCGACCAGTTCACGACCTGTTGCGTGATGAAGTTCTCGTTCGGGATCAGGTAAGACTTGAAATCGTGGGTGACGATCTCGGTGTAGCGCGCACCCATCTTCTCGACCCAGCCGAACGCACCGTCCTGCATCTCGATGATGTCGCCTGGCTTCACGGACTCGTCGAGCAGCAGCATCATGCCGCTGAGCAGGTTGGAAATCACCCGCTGGAGGCCGAAGCCGATGCCGAGGCCGATACCGCCCGAGAAGACTGCCAGCAGCGATAGGTCGATTCCGGCGAACATGATGCCGAGTAGAAGCGCGAAAACAACCAGGAAACCGCGCACCAATTTGGAAACCAGGACCTTAGACGACGGTGACAGGCTCTTGCTGACGCGGATCTGGCGCTCCGCCAGCGATGAAACAAAAATCGCCCCGTAGAGCAGAAAGCACAGTGCGAACGCGCCCTTGACGACCGAAAGAGCCGTTAAATGATAATTGCCGAGATCGATCTCGGCGTTCTGCAAGGCTGTAACGGTCGCCGGCAGGAAGCCGAGAATTTTCAGGGCGGCGGTGCCCCAGATCGAAAGTGCGAACAGATTGCGCACGAAACTGTTGCCGATGAACTGGAGCATCAGCTTGATGATAATCCACGCCGCCAGCAGATTGGCCGCCGCGCCGAGAATATCTAAGCGATAGGCGACCTCGCGCTGGCTGACAGCCAGCCGCATGAACACCAGTAGGACGAACAGTACGAACGGAAAAACAAGACGCCGCATGTTGTAGAACACGGCCTTGAGACGGGGAAATGTATGCAGGTTATTTATTTCCTGCGCCAGCCGTTGCGCCGAAATGATCTGGATTCCCGCGGCGATCATCGCAGCGGCCGCGAGCAGGGACATTTGCGTGAATGTGCCCGGTGTCAGCACATGGGTATAAAGCCACGCCAACGTTTTCTCGAAAAGCGAATTAAGCTCGGGGGATTCGGCCATCCCCGAAAGCGTAAGTCATTCTTGCAACCGGTGGAAAGCCCTTATCGCTACGCCTGCAGCGCCAGAAGCGCCTGCTGTGGATAGTTTTCGGCGAAATGGTTGTCGATGCCGTGTTCGCCGCTCAGCACCCGCAGGAAAAGCGGGCCTAGCATCATGTCGATGGCGATGGCTGTATCCAGTCCCAATTTGAATTCGCCGCTTTTGACACCTTGCTCGACCAACTCATAAAGCGTTTCCACCCGAAGCTTCAGGAATTTTTCGTATAGCAAGTCCAGCACCGTGGCGTCGCCCTGGCTTTCGGCAATGATGCCGGCGATGATTCGGCCATTCTGGCCACGGAGCTGCCGCACAAGACTTTCGAGCTGGCGGGCGATGCCCTCCGAGGCGGTTGCAGTCGTCGGCACGATGACCTGAATGCCGGGCTGCTCGAGGAAGGCCTCCATCGCCACTGCCGCCTTGTTCGGCCACCAGCGATAGATGGTTGTCTTGCCGACGCCCGCCTTTTTGGCGATGGCCTCTATGGAAAGCTTGGGCAGCGATTCGCGGGCCAGAAGTTTGCGCGTGGCATCGAGGATCGCCTTGCGCGATGGCTCCGAGCGCGGGCGTCCAGCCTGTGACTTTTCGATCGCTTCGTCTTCTTCTTTTATTGCTGCTAAAGCTGACATTATTTTCCTCCCACGAATCTTTACGCTACGTCCCGTTTTACGGGCGCGGCGGGAGTCAATCAAGTGGGTTTGTAATGGTTTACTGACTATTCCACATCTGGAATGTGCGCGGCGCCTGATCCTCGACGGCAATCGTTCCGCCGTGGAAAGTAAGGACGCCGAGTCCACGCTCGGCCAGCCCGTTGGGCAGGAATCGGAACACGCCGTCGACTCCGGCAAAGCCATTGGGGTTCGTGATCGCCGCGCGGCTGAATATGCCCGAGCCGTTGTCGCCATTGCGGGCGAGGACGGCGGCGAGGGCGGTCGCATCATAGCCGAGCGTTGCGAGCCGGGGCGGGTTCGTGCCGTAGGTATCAGTGTAACGTTTCTCGAACGTCCGGCGCAGATCGGGCGACGGGGCGGCGAACCATGCGCTCTGCATGCCCGGCTCGACAGAGAGGCCTTGGTCGTCCCACAGGCCGATGCCCAACCGACGGACTTGTTCCGGATTCAGGCCATCGGTCGAGAGCTGGTTGGCGATGGTGCGCGCCTGGTTACCGCCGACGGCAATCAGTACGGCATCGAAGGGCGGCGGCGCCGCCGGATTGGCTGTGCGATCCGCCACGTGGTCGAAATTGCTCACGACGCTGGATAAATCGACCCGCCCGGCCGGAAAGCGAACGATATCGACTGTGGTGATGCCGTCATGCCTTGCTTCTGCATTATAAGCGTTCATGACGGCGTTGCCATATTCATCCGACGGAGCCAGCACGCCGATGCGCCGCAATCCGCGCGATGCCGCATAATTGACGATCCGCTGCACCTGCCCGAATGGCAGGAAGCCCATGATGTAGGTGTTGCCGCCTGCCAGCGACCAGTCGGTCGAGAAGGCGATCATGTTGACATTGGCCTGCGCCGCGATCGGGGAGCACGCCTTGACCTGCGGCGCGAAGAGCGGCCCGAGAATAAGCTGCGCGCCATCGGACAGAGCCGAGCGCATGGCCTTTTCCGCGCCCTGCGCCGTTCCGCCGGTATCGCGCGGCACCAATTCGAACGAATGCGATCCCATGTCGAACAGCGCCAGCTGTGCCGCGTTCAGTAGCGCCTGCCCGATGTCGGCGTGCGATCCCGACAATGGCAACAGAATGGCAACCTTAACCGGCGCGCTCATCGTCGCGTTCGGTGCTGTGGCAACCGAAGCGGGGGCCGGCGAAGGCTGCCCAGCCATTGCAGTATTGCGCTCGTTGCCGATGGTGATATCGAAATTCTGGTTGGAGGCCATTTGCTGCCCCTGATTGGCCATAACCGGCGAGATCGAGCTCGGAGCCGCCTGCGCCGGCGGCGGGGTGCTGTTCCAGCTGTAACCGGTCCTCATACAGCCTGCGAGCAGCAGAACTGCGATCAATGCCATTATGTGCTTCATGACTTGCATTCGTAGCACAGGACGGCTTATGCAGGAAAGTATGAACATGAAAAAACCTGTACCTGCCGCATTGGAACCGGGCCTCTACCTGGTCTCCACGCCGATCGGCAACTTGCGTGACGTAACGCTCCGCGCGCTTGACGTATTGGGGGCGGCGGATCTTGTCGTATGCGAAGACACGCGCGTGACCGGCAAGCTGCTTGAGGCCTTCGATCTCAAGAAGAAGATGCTTCCGTATAACGACCACAACGCGGGCCGGCAGCGCGGCCCGATCATCGAGGCGATCAGCGGCGGGCAGGCGGTGGCCATGGTCAGCGATGCCGGCACGCCGCTCGTCTCCGACCCCGGCTTCAAGCTGGTGCGCGACTGTCTTGATCTGGGATTAACGGTGACAAGCGTCCCCGGCGCGAACGCGCCACTGGCGGCGCTCCAGCTTTCCGGACTGCCTTCCGACCGGTTTGTCTTTCTCGGCTTCCTGCCGCCGAAGCAACAGGCGCGGCGCACGGCGCTGCAGGAATGGGCGGCGGTCAAGGCGACGCTGGTAATATTTGAAACCGGTCCGCGCCTTCAGGAATCGCTGGCCGATATGGCCGACGTGCTGGGAGCGCGCACCGCCGCGGTCGTACGGGAAATCACCAAGAAATTCGAGGAATCCCGGCGTGGGTTGCTGCCGCATCTCGCCGCGCATTACGAAACCGAAGGGCCGCCCAAGGGTGAAATCGTCATTGTTATTGGCCCGCCGGAGGAGGAACGCGTCAGCGATGAAACCCTTGAGGCCCAGTTGCGCCGCGCGCTCAAGAGCATGAGCGTTCGTGACGCCGCCGCCTTCGTCGCGCAGGCGAGCGGCGAATCCAAAAAGAAAATCTACGACATGGCGCTCAACCTCGCCGATGAAAAGTGAGCGCACAAACCATCAGGCGGGCCTGGTCGCGGAAAACCTTGCCGCTTTTCTTTTGCGCCTTAAGGGGTACCGCATCGTCGCGCGCCGCTACAAAACGCCGGTCGGCGAGATCGATCTGATTGCGCGCCGCCGCCGCACGCTCGCCTTCGTCGAGGTTAAGGCGCGGGCGACGATGGAAGACGCCCTGGCCGCCGTCACGCCGCATATGCGCGAGCGCATCCAGCGCGCTGCGGGGCACTTCATCAGCGGCCGGCCTGAATTGGCGGGGCTTGATATGCGTTTCGATCTAATCGCGCTGGCGCCGCCTTTGCGCTGGCGGCATCTGGACAATGCATGGCGGCTGGATACATAATTAGGCAGTGATTCGCCTTCCATCTCCCGCTCCTCTATCGCATCAGGAGTTCCGCATGAAAAAAGCGCATGTCCTTTCTCTCGCCCTAACCATCCAGTTGCTCGCCGGATGTGCCGGTCCCAGTGTCGTCGGTCTTGCCGCCGGCGCGGGCGCCACGGTCGGCATCGCCGCGGCGCGCGAGGGCGGCGTCAGTTCGGCCGCGGAAGATCTTGCCATCCGCGCCAAGGTCAACGACAAGTGGTTCAAGTACAGCGTCTCGACATTCGCCAAACTGAACCTCTCGGTCGATCAGGGCCGCGTGCTGATCACCGGCATCGTCCAGAATCCGGACGACCGCGTGCAGGCCGTACGGCTTGCATGGCAGGTCGAGGGCGTGAACCAGGTCATCAACGAGATCAAGATCGCCAACAGCCAGAGCTTCGGTAGTTACGCGCAGGACTTATGGATCACGACGCGTCTGCGGACGGCGATGACGTTCGATCCCGACGTGCAGTCGATCAACTATTCGATCGATACCGTCGACGGCACCGTCTACCTGATGGGCGTATATCAGGACAAGGCTGAGCTGGACGAGGTCACGGGCCTCGCGCGCGATATCCCGCACGTGAAGCAGGTCATCAGCTACGCCAAGCACGCGGGCGAGCCGCTGCCGAAGACAGAAACTCCGCCGCCGGCACAAAAACAGCCGTCGTTGATTTCGGCCGCTCCCGATCGGGGCTTGTCGAAAATGGAACCGTCGGGCGGCGCCGTGCCTTCAACCCACGTGCTCCTCTCGCAGCCGGCCACACAGGGAAACCCTGCGGTCTCGACGGAAACGCAATCCGGCGGCTTGCAGCCCGAGCACGTGCAGTCGCGGCCGCTCAACAACTAAGATCGCATGGCGGAAGACGAACACCAGGCCCTGATCGATAAACTCGCGGCCTGGGGAAGGCTGCCCGACGACCAGATCCCGCTGGCCGAGGCGGCACTCACGCTTTCCGCGCTCAATCGTCCGGGCTTGTCGCTCGATCGTTATCGCGTCCACCTCGACAAGCTGGTGAAGGAAGCCGGCTTCGCGCACCGTGACATCGTGGCCTCGAGCGCCGAGGACAATGCGATGTCGCGCATCGAAGCCCTGCGCGAGGTGCTTGTCGGCCGCAACAGTTATGCCGGAGATTCGGAAAACTACGACGACTTGCAGAATGCCGACCTCATTAGTGTCATTGACCGCCGTAAGGGCATGCCGATCACGCTCAGCATCCTCTACATCCATGTCGCGCGCGAGCAGGGCTGGCAAGTCTATGGCCTTAATTTTCCGGGCCATTTCGTCATTCGCGTCGATCATGGCAGCGAACGACTGATTGCCGATCCGTTTCGCGAATGCAGGGTGTTGCAGGCGAATGACCTGCGCCAGATCATCAAGCGGACGCTGGGTCCCCGGGCCGAGCTCTCGGCGCAGTATTACGAGCCCGCGTCCAACCGCGCGATCCTCATCCGTCTGCAGAACAACATCAAGATTCGCCAAATCGAGCACGAAGACTACGAGGAAGCGATCCGCACGGTCGAAGCTATGCGCGCGCTTGATCCGAACGAGTACCGGTTGCTGCTCGACGCCGGGGTGCTGTATGCGCGCACGCGGCGGCTCGAGGCGGCGATCAAGACTCTCGAGAGCTATATTCTGCAGGCGCCCGACGACCGCGACCGCCATGAGGCCGCGCTGCTTTTACAGCAAATCAGGCAGTTGCTGGGCTAGAAGGTACTGAAAAAAGCCATAATGCGCGGTGATAAAGGGAACCGTGCCGTCGTCAAAGCCGTTAGGGCTTCGATGGTGGTAACCGGCTTCTTTTCCAACCAAGCCCTTGTACAACGAGGGTTAAACGAATAAAACTAAAGCGGTGATTCGCGGCTGTTCCGGCCCGCGCTGATTCGAAGGCAGCAATTCAACAATGGAGAGAAATACCATGTTTCGTAGGCTCATGATGGTGGCGATGGTCCTGACCCTGACGGCCTGTCATCACGACAAACCGAACACCGCTGAAGGCGTGCCGCCCGATCAGAACACGGAAGCCATGAACATGAACGGTGGGACTGCTACCATGGGCGCGGTCGTTCCGGGCACGCAGCAGGATCTTGTCGTCAATGTCGGCGACCGCGTCTTCTTCGGCTATGACGAATATTCACTGACGCCCGAGGCGCAGCACACGTTGCAGCTGCAAGCTGAGTGGCTCAAGAAATATCCGAACGTCCGCGTTCAGGTTTCCGGCCATTGCGACGAGCGCGGCACGCGGGAATACAACCTCGCGCTTGGCGACCGCCGCGCGACGGCTGCGAAGAACTACCTCGTCAGCCTCGGCATCGACGGCAGCCGTGTCACCACGATCAGTTACGGCAAGGAACGCCCGGCTGTGCTCGGCTCCAACCCGTCCGCTTGGGCGCAGAACCGCCGGGCTGTGACCGAGGTCCAGTAAGGCGATAATGGCTCGACTGCTGAAAAATACGGCAAAGGCATGGCGCATCGCGGCGTGCCTTTCGCTTTTGGCGGGGACGGCGATTTATGCGCCGTCCGTCCGCGCACAGCAGGACGACCAGTCGGCCCGTCTCGATCGCATCGAGAACGAAATCCAGACGCTCAGCCGCGCCGTCTTCAAGGGCGAACAGCCCCCGGCCGGCACGGCCGCGCAAATGCAGGCGGGAGGAACGTCGGGTGCGGCGGATGAAGAACGTCTGACCGAGATCGAGAACGAGCTGCGCGCGCTGACCGGCAAAGTTGAGCAGCATGAGAACACGCTGCAGCAATTGCAGAAGCAGATCGGCGAGATGCAGGGGCGCACCGTGGCACCCGTCGCGACAGAAACCCATCCGGCGCCAGCCGGAAATTCGGGCGACGGCTTTGATGCTGAATTGTATGGTAATGCGCCGGCGACAGGCGCTGCGAACAACGCGGGCGCGCCGGTTGCCACCACGCCGCCGCTGAACATGGCCAATCCGAACGCGGCTGCGCCTCCCAATGCGCCGACGGCGGGCAAGCTCGGGCAGCTTGAGCAAAATACTGTGAACGGAACGGTGCAGGCTTCACCGACCGACCCGGTCAATCAGTACCAGCAGGCCTTCAACGACCTGCGCGACCGAAAGTATGAAGAGGCGCAGAAGGGCTTCGAGTTGTTTCTGGCTGCAAATCCGGACAGTAATCTCGCACCCAATGCTCAATATTGGCTGGGCGAAAGCTTCTATGCCCGCAATAACTTCGAGCGCGCGGCCCGTGTTTTCGCCGAGTCGTACCAGAAATATCCCAAAGGTCCAAAAGGCCCGGACAGCCTGCTGAAACTTGCGATGGCGTTGGCCGGCATGGGCAAGAAGGACGATGCTTGCCTGTCAATTAGTCAATTGCGTCAAGAGTATAGCGCCGGTGCGGGCGCCGTTCTGGCGCGCGCCGAGCAGGAATCCCAAAGCCTCGGCTGCCATTAGTTTCCAATCCCCTAGATACGCTTTTCCCGAATATTAAGGGTTCCTTAATATTTTCCATACATCATGGAGGCAAGCAAAAATAACAAGCGATTGAGGGTTGTAAATTACTATGAGTGGCGAATCTCAGTCAGGTCCGATTTCAACGCCTTTCAACGACATCTCGGGCGCGATGCCTGGCGTTTGGGACTGGATGAAGAATGCGGGCACCACCATTAAAAATATAGCTGATGAAAATCCGACCTGGACGAAGTGGATCACCTTCGGGGTCGGCGCTTTTGCGGGTATCACATGGGGTGGCGAGCTCGCCGATGCTTTTTTCCGGAATTTTCCGAAGCTGGATAACTTCTTCACGCGCCTGATCGTTCACGGCCTTGCGATTTTTGCCGGCCTGGCGGGTGCGAACGCCCTTTCGTCGTGGCTTACCAACCGGCCGGGCGCGGTCGAGCACCGCGAACAGGTCGCCGCCGAGACAAAGGCGCACGACGCGCAAATTCTGGCGCAGCGCGATCAGGTGATGCTGGCAAATGGCTTCAATCCGCGCGCGCGGCAGGTTGACCGCAGCCAGTCCGATGAAGCCGTCCTCAGACAAAACCGTGATAACAGAACGGGCGTTTACACTGTGCCTGACGG
>DATJGZ010000057.1:0-4217 GCA_035494535.1 Patescibacteria group bacterium
TGCGGAAATAACCTGAGCGGCCGCGGCGGCCTGGCTTTTGTCATCGACGATAAAACGCTTGCCGATGACGTCGGACGCCTGATTCAGGGCGATACGGCGCCGTCAGAGTAACCCCGGCCTCAGAGTGAAAGTTCGGGCGGCTTTTCCAGCTTGGAAGCGGGAGCGGCAGAGGTCTCGCCTCTCTGCTCCAGCGTGGCAAAAACCGGCGAAAGATCCTTCAGGACTGCCAATGCCTCTGTGGCGATGCCCCGGACTGTTTCATCATCCGATTTCTTTGCCTGCGCGAGATATCCGACATAGGACTGCATGTTCGTCATCGCGGCGCGATAGCCGGTCGCATCCATCTTTGCGTCTTCGCCGGCGTCGTCGGGAATGCCCTGCTTGTGGCGCTCGATCGCGACGACCGATGCACCGTAGCAAATCTTGCGCGCATAAAGCTGCTCAGGGCTGTTATCGGCGGGATAACCGAAGATGGTATGCCCCAGTACGGATTCCGATTTCGCCTTAGCGATGATGTCCGTAATGGCCGGAGCAAACTCGGCCTTCACAACGGCAAGCCTCGCGGCCAGATCCTCGGCCTGCTCGAGAGAGTCGATCTTCATTTCCAGCTCGAACCGGTGCCTTGTGCCGTCGTGATAGGTATAGGCGTTCGCTTCGACTTGGATTTCGTCCTTGAGATGCGCGGCCTCGAGGATTTTCTCCAGGCGGGCCGCGTCCTCCGCGAAGATGCTTTCGACCTTCACGCCTTTTTCGATCGGAGGCGTGTAGCCTTCGAATGTCAGGCTGATTTTTTCATCACGAAATCTATCGTCCTTGTAAAACACCTCGGGGAAATCGAGCGGCATACGCCATCCACGGTAGCCCGAGCTGTCCGTCAGGGACTGGATCACATTTTGCGCCCGGTCGATGCGGTCATGCTGGACGGCAGCGTATTTTTGAAAAACGGGGACCAGATCGATAGTCTTCTTTTGCCGCAGAAGCCCGTCAATAAGGTTATAAGGGATCTCGGGAGTACCGTATTTGGACATGGTCACCGGCGCCATTTCGTTGCCCATTTGCCGGGAAAATTCGTGATTGATATCGGCAGCAAGGGATTCAACTTCGCCCTTATCCAGACATTTGAATCCCATGCCGACATTCATTTCAATCTTGGTTTCATCGACAGGCTCATGGGTGTCCATGTTGACCGCCTCTCCGGTCCGCGTGTTGTATCCCATGAGGACGTTGTCGTTGCCGGAGAAAGTGGCGATCGTCTTTCCTTTGTAGTTGATTTCCGGCCTCCACTGACCGTTCGCCAGCGCAGATAATCCGGTCGCGCTCAAAAACGCCTTGGCGGCGGCCTCACGCTGCTCAAGCCCTGAACGGCCATGGTCGAAGGCATGCGTCATATGGCTATCCACATCGGCGCTCAGATCGACGCACAATCCGGCATCGGCCATCTGCTTCGCCATGCCCATATCCAATGCCAGATAGTATTGGTCGGGCCGTTTCTCACCCGCTGGAATGCGCAGTACCGGCAGAGTTTCGCCATTTTCTCCGAAAATAATTCGGAAGTACTGTTCCCGGCCCGGGTCGACGAACTGCGAGCCGTTCAGGAACTCGGCCGCCCGGGCCATTGTCTTTTCCAGGTCGTAGGCAAGCCATTCGTATGACGAAACCGGAGAAAGGTCATAGCCGATATTCGTGAAAAACAGGGCGAGGTCTTTTGTTTTGCCGCGAGTGATGGGCGCGAATTGCAGTTGCGTGTAGCCCCATCGATTCTGGCGTTCCTCGTCCGAGCCAACATCAAGATTGAAAGCTTGCTTGGCCAATCGGGGAAGTTCTGCATCCACGTAAGCACCGTGGTATCTCTCCATAACATATTTGCAGGAAGCCTGCTGCTCGCCGTTCGGAAATTTTTCTTTCAGAGATTCCGCGGTTGTGCGCGTGATAGTCGCGAGCGTGCCGGATTCGTCGGCCTGAACGTATTGTGTATCTTCTTCGCCTGTTTTACGGGCGAGAGCATGGTTCAAGGTTTCTATAAAAGACTGCCGGAGATCTTCGTTCAGCGGCAGGAGGTCGAAGAAGAAAGTTTCCTTTTCGTCATCGTATACGACCAGTTCATCCAGGCTTTTCAGCCATGGAGCCGGCCGGAATGATTCATCCTGCGGGTCGGTGTCGAAAACTTCAGTGAATAGTTTGCGCGCCGCTGGATGCATTTCATTCCCCTTTGTAGCAATGGGAATATGCGGGTCGCTAAAATATATGTCAAATATTATTTTTCATACTTTTGCGGGGCGTTAGTCTTGGGAATTTCGATCTGTGATCCCGCTTACAAACTTTCTGCGGGGGGACACAGCCCCTGCCCCGTATGCAGTTATAACAGGGGCACGACCATGAGTGATTTGCAGACCGAAAATTCGAAAAAGCCGTTCAATCTGGCCAAGCTGGCGGAAAAAGCAGAAACTGACATAAATTCCGATGGCGACGGCGATAACATCCGGCTCAAGAAATTCTTCCGGCCGACGATCTTCAACCTGTCCGATATGCAGGAAACTTCGACAGCGGCTTCATAGCCTACCTTTTCAGCTCAATCGCCCGAACGCGTGTGCCCTCGTCGGTGCGCTCCAGTTGGTAATTCCCGATGTTGCGGACGCCGTCCTCGCCGTCGGATTTGATCACCAGATGGCGGCCGGGCTCGGTCACGCGAACGACTACGACCCCGTCATTTCTGGCCGTTTCGCGAAACCGCTTGCGCAGCCCGGACAGGGCGGCCTCTTCGGTCTCCCCATAGCCGCTGAAATGCTCCTCGTCACCGAGAAACTTGATATCCTCAAGGACATCCACCCATTTCATGGCTGCTGAGGGCAATTTGAGCGCGGCAACAAACTGTCCTTTATGCTTCGTATCTTCGTGGACGCCCACTTCCAAACCAAGCTGACCAAAGGCACTCATGAGGCGCGCGGTCTTTTCGTATGACATTTTTCCCTCAATTTATTAAAGCGAGCTTTAATTTACTTATTGTTTAGCCATAATATCAAGGCTGGGTCAAGAAAAATGCCATGGAACGGACCACCCCGCCTCTGTGTTAATGATCTGGTCTGCGTTAATATTCGTTCATTCAAAAACACGAATCGGGAGTGCTCATGACACAATGGGTTTACGGCTTCGGTAACGGTGGCGCCGACGGCGACGCGTCCATGAAAAACCTGCTCGGCGGCAAGGGCGCCAACCTCGCGGAAATGGCCGGTCTCGGCCTGCCCGTCCCTCCCGGCTTCACCATCACCACCGAAGTCTGCACCTGGTTCTACGAGCGCAACAATTCATACCCCGAGGACCTTGAAAAGCAGGTTGCCGCCGCGATGAAGAAGCTGGAAAAGGCGATGGGCGCCAAGTTCGGCGATGCCAAAAACCCTCTGCTCCTCTCGGTACGCTCCGGCGCGCGCGTGTCGATGCCGGGCATGATGGACACGGTCCTGAACCTCGGCCTCAACGATGAGACGGTTCAGGGGCTGGCGAAGCAATCCGGCGACGAGCGCTTCGCATGGGACAGCTACCGCCGCTTCATCCAGATGTACGGCGATGTCGTGCTTGGCGTGGCGCACCACGACTTCGAGGACATCATCGACGAACAGAAGCGCGATGACGGCGTGTCGCTCGACACCGATGTCACCGCCGAAGGCTGGAAGAAGATCGCCACCGCCTACAAGGAACTGGTCCAGCGCAAGACCGGCAAGCCCTTCCCAAATGACCCGCAGGAGCAGCTGTGGGGTGCGATCGGCGCCGTCTTCCATTCGTGGATGACGCCGCGCGCGGTCTCCTACCGCTCGATCCACGAAATACCGGAGAACTGGGGCACCGCCGTGACCGTGCAATGCATGGTGTTCGGCAATATGGGACAGGATTGCTGCACCGGCGTCGCCTTCACGCGCGACCCGTCAACGGGCGAGAACTATTTCTACGGCGAATACCTCGTGAACGCGCAGGGCGAAGACGTTGTGGCCGGCATCCGCACGCCGCAGCCACTCTCCAAGCGCGCGAAGGAGAAGGAAAAGAGCGACCTCCTCTCGATGGAGGAGATCATGCCCGCCGTCTACAAGGAGCTCGACGGCATTCGCCACAAGCTCGAGAAGCATTATCACGACATGCAGGACATCGAATTTACTGTGCAGAAGGGCAAGCTGTTCATGCTGCAGACCCGCTCGGGCAAGCGCTCGACGGCGGCCGCCCTCAAGATC
>DATJGZ010000058.1:0-4984 GCA_035494535.1 Patescibacteria group bacterium
ATCTGGTCGCCGGGCTTGAGGCGGTTGCGCTTGGCCATTTCCGAGCCGATGGCGACATAGTCGCCCTCGAACTGGTCGAGCGTGCCGGCGATGATGCCCTTGGATAAAATCGGGCGGCGCGCGAAGTCCTCGCGCGTCAGGCCGCGCACCATCACGCCGCTGGCGGCGCCCTGAATCGACATCAGCGCCTGGCTCTCGACCGTGGGGTATGCGCCGGTGACGCCGTCGACGCCCTCAAGCTGTTTGGCGAGCGCGCGGTAATCGTACAGCGGGCCGCTTTCGGAATAGACGCTGATATGGCCGTTGAGGCCGAGGATGCGGCCGATCAGCTCGGACTTGAAGCCGTTCATCACCGACATGACGACGATCAGGATGCCGACGCCGAGCATGATGCCGAGGAAGGAGAACGCCGCGACCAGCGAGACGAACCCTTCCGCTTTTCTGGCGCGTAAGTAACGCGCGGCGACCATGATTTCAAAGCCGGAAAACATGAGGTTTTATACCCTATTCCAACGCTATCTTGTAGCGCAGATTGGGCCCCTGGCCAAACACATCCTCGGTCTTTTCTTCCAGAACGCCGCCGAAATGCTCGATCAGGCGGCGGGAGGCGTGGTTTTCCGGGTCGCAGGTCGCGTAAACATAGCTCAGGCCATGGCTGCGCGCCCGCGTTGCGAGGTCGTTGAAGGCGGCCCGGATGGCGCGCGGGCCGTAGCCCTGGTTGAGCAGCGCCGGGCGGATCGCCATGCCGACATGCCCGGCATAGACATTCATCAGCTCGTGATCGCCCTTGTAGCGCAGCGCGACGGTGCCGAGAAAGCGGCTGCCGTCCGTGATCCAGAGCAGTTCGTGCTCGGTGACGTTGAATGTGCGGCCGTTTTTCATTGTGTAGGTGAAGGGCGATGGATCATTGACCCGGGCCAACCAGCCTTCGGGATCGGCGTCGATTTCGTCGGCCGAGGCCTTGGCGAAATTGAGCTGCATGGCGTTGAAATCCCCTTCCCGCAGCGCCTCGATGTACGAAGGCAGCAATTCACGGCTGGGTTTGACGAGTTTGAGGGGCATGAGGATGGAATAGCGGTTGCGTTATATTATGTCAATAATTTTCTGGGGCTGGGAGAGAAAATCTGTTCAGTCTGCTCGTCATATTTTTCGTTCTTCTCGCCCGGAGGGATAACAGTTCGTTTGTCGTTTTTGAGCGCACGCGGACGGGCTTGCGTTTGAAATTTCTGGAGAAAATAAATGCCCGCAATGCGATTGGCGTGTTCACTTCCATTGTCATCCTGAGCGAAGCGAAGGATCTCCCGTCTAAGTGAGATTCTTCGGCCTGCGGCCTCAGAATGACAGGATCTGTGCTATACTCATTTCTTCCCATTCCCGCACCCAGCGTCCTTTCATGCGCCGTGGATATCATAGCACATGATAGGAATTTTTTCACATTATTTCGGGATTAGTTTCTACAGCGGATGTGATAATATCTATTATGAAATCCTGCTGCACGTAATTTGCATTAATTTTCTTCGAGAAATCCTTCCCAATATCGTCATAACTGCACTGGATAGCGGCAAAATTTAAAAGTAGACCGCAAGAGAGGTGTGCAGATGGCATCTGTAAGAACAACGTTTTCGGTAGTAGCCGTTATACTAGGCTGCCTCATAATTCCACCTGCAGCGCTCAACTATGGCGGTTACTGCTTTAGCCAGGGACGCTTTCTATCTGACGAAGAAAAAATCCGCCATGTGGTCAACTATATAAATGGTCAAGCAAAGGTGCCCATTCAGATATGGAGCGCGCCAGAATACTTTGAAAATATTAGGTACAAAGACGAAGACGATTTTCTGCGGCAAAATCCCAACTGTTGCGCCGTTACATTTAAAATACCTTCAGGCGATTTTAGCCCCACGCACAAAACACCGGAGAGGCTATTCGGCATTTACGGAGGAAACGTTTCAGTTAAATATACGGCACATTATCGAGATAAAAGCGGCGAGCAAAAGTCTGCTCCCGTTCAATGGTTCGTTCCGATCAACAATTGCGGGTACGTCCTTTAAATTGTCGGCGGGGGTGTCGCGGAGCTCCGATGTGATAATGTATCTTCAGGAAATTGATCCCTGCCCTGCAGCTCGATCAGCGCTAATAAGACCTGCCCAGCACGACCTTCTTCCCCTCGTCCGCGAACGGCAGGCAGCGGGCGGTGACGGAGAATTCCTTTTTCACGGCGTCGAGGCCGGGGTCCTTGAGGATCGAGAGGTCGGCGCGGGCGAAGCCCTGTTTATCCGAGCCGAACAACTCATGCGCCTCGCCGACAGACTTCACGTCGTGGATGCGGGCCTTCATGAAGCCGCGCGACTTCTCCAGCATCGCAGACTGGATGTCGGCGAGGATGCGGGAGATGCCCCCCGTGACCTCGGCGGTCGTGCAGGTCGTTTTTGAATCGCGGCCGATGTCGCGGCGGACATGGGTGAGCTTGCCCTCGTCCACTTCGCGCTGGCCGATCTCGACCCGCAACGGGATGCCCTTTTTGATCGAGTCCCACATCTTGTCGGGCGTGCGCCGGTCGGAAGTGTCGAACAGCGTGCGGATGCCCTGCGCCTTGAGCGCGGACGACAGCTTCTCGCACGCCTCCATCACCGGCGCAGCGGTCCCCTCGTCCCGCACGATGGGAAGAATGGCAACGTGATACGGCGCGACCTTGGGCGGGACGATCAGGCCGTCGTCGTCGCCGTGCGTCATGATCAGGCCGCCGATCGAGCGGGTCGAGAGGCCCCACGACGTGGTGTAGGCGTGGCTCATCTTGCCGTCGCGGCCCTGGAACTGGATGTTGAATGACTTGGCGAAATGCTGGCCGAGGTCGTGCGAGGTGCAAGATTGCAGCGCCTTGCCGTCCTGCATCATGGATTCATAGGTAAAGGTGCGGTCGGCGCCGGGGAAGCGCTCCTCGGGCGTTTTCTCGCCGGGGATGCCGGGAATGGCCATGAACTCCTCATACAGGCGCTGGTAGATTTTCAGCATCTTCATGGCGTCGTCGTGCGCTTCCTGCGCCGTCTCGAACGCGTTGTGCCCCTCCTGCCACAGGAACTCGGTCGTGCGCAGGAAGATGCGTGGCCGCATCTCCCACCGCATGACGTTGCACCACTGGTTCAGCAGCAGCGGCAGGTCGCGGTAGGACTGGACCCACTTGGACATGGAATCGCCGATGATGGTCTCGGACGTCGGGCGGACGATGTAAGGTTCCTCGAGTTTCGAATCCGGCGCGGGGATCAGGTCGCCCTTCGGCCCCTTCTCGAGCCGGTGATGCGTGACGACAGCGCATTCCTTGGCGAAGCCTTCAACGTGCTCGGCCTCGCGGCTGATGAAGCTCAGGGGAATCAGCAGCGGGAAATAGGCGTTCTTCACGCCGACTTCCTTGATCATGTCGTCGAGGGCGCGCTGAATATTCTCCCACAACGCGTAGCCGTAGGGCTTGATGACCATGCAGCCGCGCACGGGCGCGTTTTCCGCGAGATCAGCCGCCTTGATGACGTTCTGATACCACTGCGGAAAGTCCTCCGCGCGCGTCGGCGTTACGGCCGTCCGGGAATTCTTCACGGGCTGATTACTGACCTTGGGGACCGCCGTCATTGGGCGCTTTCTGATCGCTGCTCCATGTCATGCCGGTATTACCACCGCCCGAGGCCGGCTCGGTGCCGCCCGGCGGCATCGGCGGCGCAGGCGCGTTGGCGCCCGGCGGCGGCGATGGGACATGTGGTGAATCGTCCGCGGCGAACGGGTTGGCGGGCGCCGGTGCAGGCGCGGCATTACCCAGAGCCGGCGGCTGCGGCGCATCGGGCGCTTCCATCGCCGGCGGCGCGGCCGGCGTCGGCGCGGGCGCCGGAGCGGCCATCTTCATTTCGTGATCCTCGGCAGGCGCAGGCGCGGGAGCGGCTTCCTTATCGGCCGCCATCGCTTTGTTCATGTCGCCGCCGTCATTGTCCGGCGCCATCGCCTCATGCGCTTCCGTCTTCGGCTCATGCTTCGCGGTTTTATTCGATTTCGCGTGGTGCGCAGCGTGCGCCGTGTGCGTGTGATGTGCCGCGGCATGATGCTCGGCTGCCGGTGTTTCTTCCTGAGCCGGCACGTTCGCGCACAGAGTTTGCGTTTTCGCGGTCACGTCCTGGCCTTCGAACATGACCTTGCCGTCGCCGTGGATCTCGACCCAACCCATATCGGCTTTCATTTCCGTGCCGGCGGGGGCCGCGGCGAGCTGCTGCGCCATGTCGACCGTGATCGGCATACGCACAACATCGGGCATCGCCATCGGCGGCGTCGCGTTTACATCGGCGGGCGCAACCGGCTTGCCGTTCACATCGACGCCGGGCGTATAGGCCGCGCTTGCAGCCGCCTGCGCGTGCGAGGACACAATGTGACACACCGCGGAATCATCACTTGCATAGGCGGCGGTGGAAACAAGAAGGGCAGATACCGTAACAAGGGCCAGCTTTTTCATTTTGCATTATCCTCCTGCATCATGGCTGCGGCGACAGGCCGAAAATCTATGACATCGTACTTGATTGAAATAAAGACGACTAGCCAGATAATGGCAGAAATTCCACTGGTTACAAGGAATTTCCGGCCCAGCTGGGGGTTGGCCGGGGCGCTTGCGACGTGTCCCGTGCCGGGTTGTTCCTCGGGCTTCCAGCCCCAGGGTAACACCGTGAAAAGGACTATCCACCAGATCACGAAATAGATCGCGAGGCCGCTGACGACATCCATTTACTTAAACCCTTACTATATGAACGGTTGCTTTGGGCTTGATCCCCCAAAGCATTACGGCGAGGCGCCGCAGGCCGATTCGGATTTCCTCCTGCACGGCGTGGTCGTCCTTGAGGTCGTTCTTCTGCATGTCGGCAAGAATGTCCATGATCTCGTCACGCAGGCTGCGGACCATGCGCATTTCATCCGGCTTCTCGGGATCGACGAGGCCCATGGTCGAGATATGCGGATCGCC
>DATJGZ010000059.1:0-3697 GCA_035494535.1 Patescibacteria group bacterium
CATTAAGCTTTCCCATTGTGAGTGGGCATTGATCGGGACACTGCGTAAATCCAAAATAGAGCAGAACGATCTTGCCCTTGAACGCTGCCTCCGTCGCCGGCTTTCCGCTGTCATCTGTCAGCGAGAACTGCAAGTCCGGCATATGGCCGGATATGTCGTTCAGCTGCCAGCTCTTGTCCCGGCATCCGGCCAGCGCGAGCACCAGCAGCAGCACCATTGCGATTTTGGGAAATATTTTCGCCATTGTCTTTCCGTCAAAGAAGCTTTGCGGCCTTTTTTAGATCACTGACGATGGCCTTGTAAAGCGCCTCGCGCTGGTCGTGGTCCGGTGCGCGCAGGGCGGCTGAAGGGTGATAGGTGGCGAGGATTTTGATATTTCCCGGCCCCGTCTGCCATTCGCCAAGGTGCTTGGTCAACGCGAAGGACGGCCCGAGTAGCGATTTCGCCGCCGTCGAGCCTAAGCAGATGACAGCTTCGGGCTTTATTAGCTCGATTTCCGCTTCCAGCCACGGGCGGCAAGCCTTGATATTGCGTGCGGAAGGCTGCTTGTGCAAGCGGCGCTTGCCGCGCTCCTCGAATTTGAAATGCTTCACCGCATTGGTGACATAGACTTCGTCGCGTGGAATGCCGGCCTCCGCCAACGCCTTGTCGAGCAGCTTGCCGGCGGGTCCCACGAACGGATGGCCGGCGAGATCTTCTTCGTTTCCCGGCTGTTCACCGACGAGAATGAGCGAAGCGTCTGTGGCACCTTCGCCAAAAACCGTCTGCGTCGCGAACTTGTAGAGTTCGCAGCCCTTGCAGCCCTCTGACGCTTTGACGAGCGCTTCATAAGTGATCTTCGACGGCAAGAAATTGGCGGCCGAGGTTTCGGTCTTCTGGCGGGAAATCCTCTGATCATCTTCCGGTCTTTGCATGTATCTCCAAGCGCCCTGAACGCAGCCCGGTTCCCATTTTTTACTTGACAGGATGAGAACAAAAGAAGAACATAAAGTATGCTCCCCGCGCAGCCAAAAACAACAAAAGCCAAGGATATTGAATATCTTAGGTATAAAATCCGCCAGCTCGAGGGGTACCGAGGCATAAGCCGCACTGCCGAGACGGGTTTGGAGGCCATCCAGTCCGGCGTCACCCACGAATTCATCAGCCACTCGCCTTCCGAGGCCGCCGCCGCAACCGGCTTTCTGTCTGCCCTGCTAACCCGCCTCATGGGCGACAAGGGCGCCATCGTCTGGATCGTGAAAACCAAAACAGTTTATGCGCCCGGCCTTTTGCAATTCGGCCTCGCGCCCGAGCGGATCATCTTCGCGCACGTGCCGCAGGATCGCGATGCGCTGTGGGCGATGGAGGAATGCCTGCGCTGCAAGCAGTTGGCGGCCGTGGTCGGCGAAATCCGCGAAGCCAATCTGACCGCGACGCGCCGTCTGCAGCTGGCGGCCGAGGGCACGGGCGCCACCGGCTTTCTGCTGCGCCATAATCCGAAACGCACCGACAACACCGCCTGCGCCACGCGCTGGCGCGTCAGGCCCGCACCCGGCATCACCGATCATCTTCCCGGCCTCGGTGCGCCCGCGTGGCATGCCGAGCTTCTGCGCGCCAAGGGCAGCCCGCCGGGGGAATGGCACTTTGCATGGCAGGACGGCGAAATCAGGACCGTTCATCCGGCGGCAAAGCTGCAGCCCATCAAACTTTTCGCCGTCGGTGCGTGATGAATCCGCGTTTCATCTCGGTCTGGTTTCCATACCTGCTGACGGACTGGCTGGCGCGCCGCCATCCGGAGCTGGCGAAAAAGCCGTTCGTGATCTGCGACAGCGACCACGGCCGCATCTTCGTCGCCGCCACCAATGTCCATGCCGAACGGGCCGGGATCGTGCGCGGTATGGATCTGCCGGACGCCCGCGCGCTGGAGCCAAGTGTGCAGAAAATCGACCACGAGCCGTGCCGCGCCGAAAAGCTGCTCGGCGCCATGGCCGACTGGTGCCTGCGCTACACGCCATCGGTCAGCGTCGATCCGCCCGCGGGCATATTTCTCGACGTCACCGGCTGCGCACACCTGATGGGCGGCGAGAAAAAACTGCTCAAGGACCTGCTGCTGCGCTTTCGCGGCTTCGGCTACGAAACCCATGCGGCACTGGCCGATACGCCGGGCACGGCCTGGGCCGTCGCGCGCTACGACCACAAAAAATATATCATTCCGACGGGCGAGACGAAACAGGCACTGGCAACCCTGCCCCCTGCCGCATTGCGTCTTGCTGACGATGACGCGCACACCCTCAGCCAACTCGGTATCACCACCAACGCGCAGCTGTTCGCATTACCGCGCGCGACATTGACGCGACGTTTCGGGCCCGGTCTGTGCCTGCGCCTCGATCAGGCGCTGGGTGACTGCCGCGAGAACCTCAACCTCCGCCGCCCGGCGCCGGTCTACAGCGAGCGGCTCAATGCGCCCGAAGGAATTCTCACCGCCGAGGGCATCGCCATCGCCCTGCAGAAACTGCTCGACGCCCTCTGCCGGCGGCTGGAGGCCGACCGCAAGGGCCTGCGCGCGGTTGAGTTCACGCTGTTCCGCGTCGACGGCCATGTCGAAAATTTAAGCATCGGTACGGGCCGCCCCTCGCGTAAACCCGCGCACCTGATGCGTCTGTTCGCGGAAAAGTTCGACAAAATCGACCCAGGCCTCGGGCTCGAGCTGTTCATCCTCTCCGCCCCGCATGTCGAGGACATGAACCCCGCGCAGGACGGCATGTTCGAGAGCGAGGATGGCGACAGGGCCGCGCTCGGCGAACTGGTCGACCGCCTCGCCGCGCGCGTGGGCCGCAAGAACATCTACCGCGCCCTGCCGCAGGCCAGCCATCTGCCCGAGCGCGCCATAAAGCTAACGGAGGCGATGGATGAGAAACCGGCCGCGGAATGGACGAGGCCTTTGCGCCCCCTTCACCTTCTTCCCGCGCCCGAGCCGATCGATGTCATGGCGCCGGTGCCGGACTATCCGCCGCTGCTCTTCCGCCGCGACGGCAAGCTGCACCGCATCCGCCGGGCCGACGGGCCGGAGCGGATCGAGCCCGAATGGTGGATCGCGAAAGGCACGGCCCGCGACTATTACCGGCTCGAGGACGAAGACGGCAACCGCTATTGGATCTACCGCGCCGGTTCGTACCAGCCGGAAAAACCCTCCGCGTGGTTTCTGCACGGGTATTTCGCATGAGCGATTATGTGGAACTTCAGGTCACCAGCAATTTCAGCTTCCTGCGCGGCGGCTCGCATCCCGATGAGTTGATGAAGCAGGCACATGCCTTCGGCTACAAGACCATCGCCATGACCGACCGCAACAGCCTTGCCGGCGTCGTGCGCGGACACTGCGTAGCGCGGGACAATAAGATGCGTTTGATTGTGGGATGCCGCCTCGACCTGCAGGACGGCCTGAGCCTCCTCGCCTACCCGACCGACCGCGCCGCCTATGCCCGCCTGTCGACCCTGCTGACCGTGGGCAAACTGCGCGCGCCCAAGGGCGAATGCCACCTCAGGCGCGCCGATGTCTACGAACACTCCAAGGGATTGAAATTCATAGCGATAATACCGCCGGATTCGCAAAAATATGACGACCGGACTGAACAGAATTTGCGGGAGTACCGGCAGGCTTTCGGTCGCGACCTCTATCTCGCCGCCACACATTATTATATAGGCGACGACGCCAGGCGGC
>DATJGZ010000060.1:0-4858 GCA_035494535.1 Patescibacteria group bacterium
GCGGGCTGTCCCTTGTCAAAATACTTCAGGTCCCCGGCCTTGGTGGTTACCGTCCCGATCTGGTGCAGGGACCGGCCGAATCGGGCGGCGAATTCCTTGTTCAGGACCGGAAATTTATCTGCCGCCGCGGTCAGCAGCAGGCAGTAATCCTCTCCCGCGGTGGCCGCGAGCTCGCGCGCATCCCATCCGCGCAGCTTGCCCACGCGCGTGAGCTCCTGCGACAGCGGCAGCTTGTCGAGATTGATATCCACGCCGCAGTTCGATTTCTCGATGATTCGGCGCAGGTCGGAATCAATGCCGTCCGAGACATCCATCATCGCCCGTACCTGGTCGTGCGCACCGAGCCAATGCCCCTCGGCCACATGCGGCGCGGGGCGGTTATGGCGGGCAATCAGCGCCTCGGCATCACCGCCGCCCGGCGAGTTCTCGAGCAGCAGGCGCAGCCCCGCGCCGGAATCGCCCAGCGTTCCGGTCACGCAGACGACGTCGCCTTCCCGCGCTGCCGAGCGCAGCTTTATATGCCGGTTCTCGGCCCTGCCGAGTGCGGTGATATTGATGACGATTGCGGACAGCGATTTGGTTGTATCGCCGCCGAGCAAGCCGACGCCGTACACCGCGGCCAGCTCATGCAGACCGGCGAAAAAACCGTCAGCCCACGCGACCTCGATATCCGGGGGCAGGCCGAGCGAAAGAAAGAACGACAGCGGCATGCCGCCCATGGCAGCGATGTCGCTCAGGTTGACGGCCAGTGATTTGAAGCCGAGGTCGCGCGGTGCAATGGCGCCGCGCAAAAAGTGCGTATCCTCGACCAGCATATCCGTAGTAACCAAAAGGGAATGGCCCTCATCCCATGGGATGACGGCGGCGTCGTCGCCGATGCCGACAATGCCGCGCTGCAGGTTCTCGAGAAATCGCCCGGAAAACCGCTCGATGAGACCGAATTCGCCGAGGTCGGAGAGTTTCATAGCCCCGATCTTAAATATTTTATTGCGTTAAAACAGCTTCTTTGTATAGGCTTCTGTAAATCAGAACATCAGGAGCTATCGTGGACCCGGGCAGCACTCCGGACATACAGGGTATTATTTTCGACCTCGACAACACGCTTTACCGCCACGGCGACAAGCGTTTCGAGCTTTACGCGCTGGCCACGGCGCAAGCGGCCCTCAATCTCGGCCTCAAGGCCACGTTCCGGCAGGCGAAGCGCATCGCCGTCAAATCGAACGCCGCGACTGGCAATGAATTCACACATTTCACATCCGTTTACGGCCTGCCGGCCCGCGAGCTTCTGCACGAATACGACAAGATCGCGGTGAAAATATTCCCGAACTATGTCGAGGCGGTGGAGGGGCTGGCCGACAAGTTCAACCGCCTCTCCGGCGCGCGCCAGCGAGCGGTACTGACGCACAGCTCAAGCCACTGGATGGAGCCGATGATAAAACATGTCGGCCTCGGTGACGTCTTCAACGCAAACATGCTGTTCCCGCAGGACGACCCCCGCATCGACTATCGCAAGAAAAGCGAGTCGCGCGAAGTGTTCGAGGCTATAGCGGCCGAAATGAACCTGCCGCTGGAGAAAATCGCCGTAGTTGAGGACACTGAGAAAAATCTGCGCATCCCGCACGAACTGGGCATGTATACGGTGCTGGTGACGTGGGGAAAGCCGCCCGACCGGCCGCTGCCCCATGTCGATGAGCAGGTCGATACCGTTTCCGATTTCCTGCGGCCTGAATTATTCCCCGAACTGGGCCCTTCCGGCCCCTAGCCGCAGAAAACCTGCTTGTTCACGCGCTTGACGTGGAAGACGAAGCGCCGGTGATTCTCCGGGCCGTCCGCAATCTCGATATAGCCGGTAACGTCCGTGGGCGTCACGGTGCCGATGGCGATCGTACCCTGCGCGGCTCTGCAGGGAAGGTTTTCAGCCTGTCCTTCGCGTAGTTTCGGGCATTGCACAATCGAGCCGTGACCCTGCTCAGGTTTTCCGTCTGACTGATATGTGAGCACCCCGCCCTCGCCCTTCTTGTCCAGATCGGAAGGTGAGGCATAGACATACGCGCCGACGCCATTGTCGAGCTGGATGGCGAAGGCTGCGCCGTCCCACGGCGCGCAGGAACGCTCGAGCGTGCCCTGTTTTATTTCGCTACCGTCGGCGGGGAAATCACCGAAAGTCGATTTTACCAGATCGACATTCTCCTTCCGCACCACGCCGTATTCGCTCATTAGCATCAGCGAGCCGGATGAGGCGTCATTGCCGAGATACAGCCAGCGTTGTCCCGGCGTGAACTCAATGCCGCAGGTGCTGTGGATGATCTCCGCGTCGAAGCTGTTGCCCTCGCCCTTGCGGAAATTCTTTTCGATGGTGAAGGTCGCCTTCCCGTTTTCAACTGTTGTAACGGTACCAACGAAGGCGGTCTTGGCATTCGCCGCGAGCATGTCCCACTTGACAGCCACAGGCTCGCAGGCGAGCGCTGGCGCGGTGAGCAACAGCAGGGCAAACGTCATCATGAGAAAGCGCATGGCTTGAGAATAGCCGGGGAAACTTATATCTCCAAGACTATATGTATGACATAAGGCGGGTTTCCGGCAGGCCGGAAGCGTGGTAAAACTCTGGACGGGAAAAGGCCAATGAACATCGACCTCACCGGCAAAAAAGCGATCGTCTGCGGCGCCAGCAAGGGCATCGGCCGTGCGGCCGCTGTTGAACTCGCGAAACTCGGCACCTCGGTGACCATCCTCGCCCGCAACGAAGAAGCGCTGGCGAAGGTCAAGGCACAGCTCGACACCGGCAAGAAACAGGTTCATCACATTCTCACCGGCGACACCGCCAAGACCGCCGCGCTGAAGGACACCGTCACGGCACACGTGAAAAAGAAGGGGCCGTTCCATATCCTGATCAACAATTCCGGGGGACCGCCCGCGGGACCTGTGCATACCGCGAAAGAAGAGGACTTTATAAATGTCTTCACCCAGCATCTGATCGGCAACCATGTGATGATGCAGGCATTGCTGCCCGGCATGAAGGCCGAAAAATACGGCCGCATCATCAACATCATCTCCACGTCCGTGAAGACGCCGATCAAGGGCCTCGGCGTCTCCAACACCATCCGCGGCGCGGTCGCGAGCTGGGCCAAGACGCTGTCGATGGAAGTGGCGGGCGACGGTATTACGGTCAATAACATTCTGCCCGGCGCCACCGACACCGACCGCATGGCCGAGATCATTTCCGGCAAGGCTACGAAGACTGGAAAGTCCAAGGATGATGTCTTTGCCGAGGAAATCGCCGCCATTCCCGCTGGCCGCTTCGGCACGCCGGAGGAGCTGGCGCAGGCCATCGCCTTCCTCGCCAGCCCCGCCGCCGCCTATATCAACGGCATCAACCTGACGGTCGATGGCGGGCGCACCGGGTGCTTGTAATGGGCGACGTGCTGAACTTCATCGGCGGCGAGATGAAGGCAGCTTCCGGCGGCTGGATCGACAACACCGACCCTTCTACGGGCCAAGTCTACGGCCGCATCGCGGATTCGGACGACAAGGATCTGCAGCTCGCGGTCGACGCCGCGCAGTCCGCGTTTCCCAAATGGCGTGACACCTCCGGCGCGCAGCGGGCCGCGTGCCTAAACAAGCTGGCCGACCTGATCGACGCGCGGCGGGAAGAGTTCGTGCGCGCGGAATCCGTCGACAATGGC
The DNA here is from genome assembly GCA_035494535.1 of Patescibacteria group bacterium. Taxonomy (GTDB): domain Bacteria; phylum Pseudomonadota; class Alphaproteobacteria; order Micavibrionales; family Micavibrionaceae; genus JACQIJ01. The sequence goes on from DATJGZ010000060.1 coordinate 3,684, forward strand.
AAGCCGGTCTCGCTCGCCCGCGCCATCGACATCCCGCGCGGCGCCGCGAATCTGCGCGCCTTCGCGAAGATGGCGGCGGAGTTCGGCGGCCAGACCTACGACAAGCCGGGCGTGCACAGCTATACGCTGCGCCAGCCGCACGGCGTGGTCTCGACCATCAGTCCTTGGAATCTGCCGCTGCTGCTGTTCACGTGGAAGCTCGGGCCCGCGCTGGCCGCCGGGAACTGCGTCATCTCCAAGCCGAGCGAGCTGACGCCCATGACCGCGCACATGCTTTCCTCGCTCGCAAATGATGCGGGGTTCCCCAAGGGCGTGCTCAACGTCCTGCACGGGCGCGGTGCCAAGATCGGCGCGGCGATCACCAGTCATGCCGCCATCCCGGCGATCTCGTTCACCGGCGGGACGAAGACGGGGACCGAGATTTATAGCAACGCAGCCAAGAAGCTGAAAAAAATCTCGCTTGAGCTCGGTGGCAAGAACCCGACCATTATCTTCGCTGATGCCGATTTCGACCGCGCGATTGAGGGCGCGACGCTCGCCGCCTTCGCCAATCAGGGGCAGATTTGCTTGTGCGGATCACGCCTGTTCGTGCAGGAATCGCTGTACGAGAAATTCAAGGCGGCGTTCCTGAAACGCGTTTCCGCTATCCGCATCGGCGACCCGCTCGAGGACACGACGCAGCACGGCGCGATGGTCTCGAAGGACCACATGGACAAAGTGCTCGGCTATATCGACCTCGCCGAGAAGGAAGGCGGCAAGGTCCTGACCGGCGGGCAGCGGCATCTTATGAATGGGCGCTGCAAGGACGGCTATTTCATCGAACCGACGGTGATCGAAGGCCTGCCCCACACCTGCCGCACCAATCAGGAGGAGATTTTCGGCCCCGTCGTCACGCTAATGCCGTTCAGGGATGAAGACGATGTAATCGCGATGGCCAATAGCACCGAATACGGCCTGGCATCGTCGGTCTGGACCACCGACAAGGAAAAGGCGAGGCGCATGGCCGCGCAGCTGGAATCGGGCATTGTCTGGGTCAATTGCTGGAACCTGCGCGACCTCGACACGCCCTTCGGCGGCTATAAGAAATCCGGCGTCGGGCGCGAGGGCACATGGGACGCCATGCATTTCTTCACCCAGCAGAAATCGGTGACAACGCCCGCATGAGTCTCGACCCC
>DATJGZ010000061.1:0-6565 GCA_035494535.1 Patescibacteria group bacterium
ATCCGCCGCATGGCGATTTCGTACCGCGTGCCGTACTACACGCTGCTCACCGCCGCCCGCGCCGGGGTGCAGGCAATCCGCGCCATGCGCTCGCGCGACATCGAGGTGGCGCCGCTGCAGGACTATTTCCGCGAGGAAGACGAACTTAGCAAGACCGTGGCTTGAGCGCCTTAATTGTAAGGTGTCTCGGTTTTTTCAAATGATTTATCACATTTAATGAAAGCGATTTTGGCGCTCAACAACACAAAATCGTATCCAAAATCCGGCAATCAGGTCGCCTTAAACGCCATGTTCTTCCGCTATAAGCCGGATCCAGACCGAGCGCCAGTAGATGCAGCAGGCTTCGTCTCCTGCCGATCTGCATTCGTCTATTTTTGCCTGGGCTAATTGATAGGGCCTGCAATTGACGGCTAATTCAGCCGCGTCTTTGATTTCTTTTATTGCCTGCGAAATTGGCGGCCTTGGTATTGCTTTAGTTATACAATCATTAGGGGACACGGCATTACTCCGACTCTATTCCGCTCTCCCTCTCCTGTTCGGTTGGTGTTTCTGTTGATGGGGCCTAACGACGGAAACGCGCTTTAGTTCCCAAAAAAATTCAAATAAGAACAGGCTGTATTGGAACTTTCTTATTCCTGGAACAAAATTGTGGTTTTTGCATTGGATTGCCTATGCAGAAGGTCGTTCTCATCAATGGCCGTTTTGAACTTCTGAACGGATCTGTTCAGATTGAAATTTTTGATATCAAAAATCTAAAGAGAGATGACGACGGCCGGGTAAATTCCGTTGCTTCCATAAAGTTGGCCGAAGCTGTGAGTGATCTAGACGCCGGCAGGCTGGCGTTATTTTTCCTGCGTGATTCAAAGTATATCGATCAAACCGAATACTTTTATTTTCTCGAAACCTTTTTGGCGAACCAGCCGGGTGATCAGGCGGCGGCCGACAAGCAATCGTATGATAATGAAGCAGGCCGCGTTTCCTCCACACGTAAGGAATAGACGGACTAAATAAATATATTCCTAATAGCTATATCACATCGGCTCACATCATAATCGAAATCCGGAATTTCCGATGCGCCGCCGCTTTTTCTTGACAACATAGGTATTATATCCTATCATGGACGCATGAACCCTGTTGCTTCCCCTCCCGCGCGGGAGAAAAGGTCGGGGTTTATCCCCGCTACAGAAATACTTGTCACCGCCGCCTGCTTGGGTCCGCGCATTTGTGCGCGGGCCTCAGTCAAGGCGTCTTCGCCGCGCCCCGGCTGCAACCTCTTGAAAATCCACAGAACCAACCCGGAGAAAAATAAAAAAATGACGAGCAGACTGAACAGAATTTTTTTCACCGCAAAGAGGCGAAGAACGCAAAGGCTTTCCTTTCTTCTTTGCGCTCTTGGCGGTCTTGGCGTTTGAAAAATGCCCCGCTGGACAACTGAATCGCGGCTCAGGCAAGCCGAAACCATCAGGAAGAGAAGGCCATGGACCCGATCCACCGGACCGCGGACGGAGGCGGGCAAGGCGCGCTGCGCCCGCAACCCGATCCGCCACGGCTACCGCACCGCCGCCTACGTGGCCGCGAAGCGCGAGATCATGAACTTCCTGCGTGCGCAGGCCCTGCGGACGAAGGCGCTTAAGGAAGAATTGCGGCTGCGCAAAAGCATATCGAAATTGTCATCCCGAGTGAAAGCGAGGGATCTCCCTTATCCGTTCAAAGAAAGATTCCTCGCTTTCACTCGGAATGACATTACGGGAGTTGTAGCCTTTCGCTTACGGACCGTCGGGCGACGGCAGCGAGTTGATGATCGCGAGGCGGCCGCGCGGGGGAAGCGAGTCGAACATCGCGTCCCTCAGGCTGTCGACCATTCCATCGAGGAAGAGAACCTGATGGTCGTCCGGCTTGCCGTCGCACTGTACGGAATAGGTAGGCGTTCCCTCGACGTCATGCGTCGGCACGATGCAGGCGACGGTTTTGGGATCGCCCGCGTCGTCGGGCATGGCATAGACCATCACGCCGTCCTTGTCCGAAAAGGTCGCGAACTGGCAGCCGCCGTTGCCGGCGGACAAATGGCGGTTGAATTCGGCGAGCAGAGGCGGAAGCGCGTTCATGAGCGCGATCAACGGATCGGCTTTTATTTTTTGCATCAGGCTTTCGAGCCCCGCGTTGCCGGCCCGAATGTCCATCCGCGCCAGCGCCATCTTGCGGTCGGCGTCGAGCGCGTCCGCGAGCGCAATCTCCACTTGCCTGAGCGCGCCGGTGGTGCTGACGTTGATCGATGTCTTCGTGGCGGGAATATAGGCGAAGTAGTGATCGCCAAATCCGTCGTCATTGTCATCAAACCGGTTGTCAGTCTTCTTCAGGGCCAAAAGCTCTTTGCGCTCCGGAACCATCGAAACGATTTTGACGGTTTCGTCCCGGATTTCCGCGGCAAGGCGGGCCGGGAAGTCCGTCTGTGCGAGGAGCGTATTGACCGCCGTTACGATGCCGTCGATCTCGCGATGAAGATCTTGCGGCGAGTGGATATGGCGGGCCCGTTTAAAAAAATCGTTTTTCATGCGGTTCCTGTCAGGGTCGCAAATTACCATAATAATGTTCTGATTGTCAAAGGAAATTAAGAGGTTCCTAGCGCCGGTGCGGCACCAGCCAGAACCCGCCGAACAGCCGGTCGCCATGCTTGGGGGCGTCTTCAAATGGCGCCGCGGGATCGGAGCCCAAATTTTCGACCGCTTTCTCGCCCGGCTTGTGCGCCCAGACCAAATTCTTGCCGTCCCGGCGCAGAGCGTAAAAGTGAATGTCCGGGTGGTCGCCGTCACGACCGGTTTCTTCAAGATCATCCGAGTTGCCCATGAAGAGGGCCACGAGCGTGCCGCGTTCCGACAGTTCGGGTTTGTCACCCAGTTCAATCAGCCCGTCGCGCAGCAGGCCCTCGCGCACATTATCGGCCAGGGCGTAGAAATCCATCGGCGGGTCGTCATGGGGAAACATCGCGCTATGGGCATCACTATGCACCGGCTGACCTTCAAAGGGATCGCGGCCACCGGGAAAGCGAAAATGTCCGCGACGATTACGGGCGAAGTCGTAGCAGTTCGTCTTGTCAGGATAAGCGTTCCAGTGTTCGACCTTCAGCTTGGGAACGGACTTGAAATCGAAGCCGGATTTCTTCAGCGCCTTCTTCGACATGTCAGGCATGACGGCCCGGATGTTCCGGACGGCCTCTTCAAAATGCGCGGTCAGGCGCAGCTTGCCCATGTCGACTCCCGATCGATTCTGGCCCAAGTTAACATAATGAAATTCAGAAAGTAAACCGCAAAAAATTTGCGCGAAGCCGCAGTAACGCCTCAATCGCGTGTTATTTTGGTCTTCGACCCGAAACCTCGTGCGTGCCATGACAAATCCGGCTTTCCTCAACCCCGACGTGCCCCTGAATGGCAACAAGCCGCTGCCGCACAATTTCCGCGAATTTGCGAAGTATGTCTGGCGCAAGAATCCGGGCCTGTGGGCGCTGTTCTTTGTGCAAGATATCGTGCATTTCCTGCGCTATCCGCTGTCCTTCATTATCGTCGGGAAGATCATCGATACCTTGAAAGGTGCGAACCCGGCCGACGGCATTCCGCATAAAGTCTTTTTACTGCTGGGAGCGATGGCGTCTGTTCTGTTCATAGGGGAACTCGCGCATGTCTGGACCGCGCATATCATCATCCACTGGAAGCCCAAGCTGCGCGCCGCCATACGCTCGGACTTCCTGAACTACACGATGGGTCATGGCCACGCGTATTTTCAGGACAATTTCGCCGGGGCGCTGGCGCGCAAGATTTCGGAAGTGTCCGAGAGCGCCCTTCGCCTGCACGACGTGATCCGCTTCCAGATCTGGTTCGCCATGATCCAGATGACGACGGCCTTCAGTTATATGTTCCTCGTGAACCCGTTTTACGGACTGGCGCTGCTGTGCTTCATCGCCACGGTCACGCTGCCGATCGTTCTGCGCCTGCCGACCATCCGCAAACGTTCGCTGTCCTTCTCCGATCAGCGCGCGCATATCACCGGCATGGTGGTCGACATGCTGGGCAATATTTCGGCGGTCAAATCATACTCCGCGCTCGGCCACGAGACCGGCGTGCACGCCGGCGCGTCCGACCTCGAGAAGGAGCGCGCCAGCAAGGTCATCCGCACCATGGTGCAGATCGAGGACTTCCGCCGCCTGTGCCTCGTCATTCTCGGCGGCGGCATGACGACGATGGCCTGCGTCGGCTGGGCGCATGGCTGGATCACGGTAGGACAGGCATCGAGCATAGCCACCATCACCATGATGCTCACGGGTACGACCTGGATGCTCGGCAGCGGCATCGTTCAGTTCGTCGACGAAGCGGGTTATATCAGCGACGCATTGCGCATCACCGCGCGGCCGCACGACATCCTCGATGCGCCGAACGCTGCGCCGCTGCTGGTGCAAGGCGGGGCCATCGATTACCGTGACGTCGATTTCGCCTTCGGCAACCGCGCCGTCTTCAGCCGCCTCAACCTGAATATCGGCGCGGGGGAGAAGATTGCGCTGGTCGGACCTTCCGGCGCGGGGAAAAGTACCTTCGTGTCGCTTCTGCTGCGGCTCTACGATCTGCAGGGCGGGCACATCGTTGTCGACGGGCAGTTCATCGATCAGGTCAGCCAGGATTCACTGCGCCGCGCGATTGCGGTCATTCCGCAGGACACGGCGTTGTTTCATCGCTCGCTGATGGACAACATCCGCTATGGCCGGCTGGACGCGACGGACGAAGAAGTGGTCGAGGCCTCCCGGCGCGCCCACGCGCATGAGTTCATCGCCAGCCTGCCCGCGGGCTATGAAACGCTGGTCGGCGAGCGGGGCATACGCCTGTCGGGTGGGCAGCGCCAGCGCATCGCCATCGCGCGCGCCATTCTCAAGAACGCGCCTATCCTCGTGCTGGACGAGGCGACGTCGGCGCTGGACAGCGAATCCGAGCGCCTGATCCAGCAGGCGCTGGCCGACCTGATGGCGGGCAAGACCGTTATCGCCATCGCGCATCGCCTCTCGACCATCGCGCGCATGGACCGCATCATCGTCTTCGATCGGGGCCAGATCGTGGAGCAGGGGCCGCATGAACGGCTGGTGCGCAGCGGCGGCCTGTATTCGCGGCTGTGGTCGATGCAGTCGGGCGGCTTCCTGCACGAGGAAGGTCTTGGTAAAGCCGGTGCCTGACATCCGGCGCGCCCTTCATTTATGTCAACAATCTGTTGACGGGACAGCCTCTGTCATGTAATTTTATTGCATATAGTTGCTGCGTCCCGCCCCGTTGGGCGGGCTTATTTTTTGATCAAATTGAAAAAAGGAGGGCGCCATGGACAAGGTGCCAATGACAAAGGCGGGCCACGAGGCTCTCGAAAAGGAATTGAGACGGTTGGTCAGCGAGGAACGCCCGAGCGTGATCGCCGCTATTGCCGAGGCGCGCGCGCACGGCGACCTGTCTGAAAATGCCGAGTACCACGCCGCCAAGGAGCGCCAGAGCTTTATCGAGGGCCGCATCCAGGAGCTGCAGGGGGTCATTTCCGCCGCGCAGATCATCGATCCGTCGTCGTTCGACGGCGATACCGTCAAGTTCGGCGCGCGCGTTCTCATTGTGGATGAGGAAACCGACGCCGAGATTAAATACCAGATCGTCGGTCACTATGAGGCCGATGCAAACAACGGTCGCATATCGATCAACGCGCCCATCGCCCGCGCTCTCATTGGTAAGAATGTCGGCGACAGCGTCGAGGTTCGTACGCCGCAGGGCCTGCGCTCCTACGAGATCATCGAGGTCGTTTACGAATAGCGCTAGCGTGCAGGTGCCGGCGCGAGGTTGCGGTTTTGCGGCGCAGGCGTTGACGGCTGCTGCTGGCCGCTGCTCGAGTGGTTGAACCAGCTTGAAATTCCCGCGATGCCGTCGTGGATCCAGCCGCCGATTTTTTTGCCTGCTGCCGATCCGGCAATGCCGCCGCCAACGCCGCCTATGAAGCCGCCTACGGCGGTGCCGACGCCGGGGCATATGAATGTTCCTATCGTGCCGCCGAGTTCAGCGCCGCCGATGGCGCCGCCGATGGCGCCGCCGGTTGATCCCAGTGTCTCGGAACCCTCGCGGTGATGACCTTGCGAAAATTCGTATGTCGCCTTGGCGCCGCCGGCTACGACTGCGACCGGCACGGCCCATTTTTCTACTATGGGCGCTGCCTTCTCTGCCCACGGAACGGCTTTCTCCACGAACGGTGTGGCCGCTTCGAATTTTGACAGTAACGTGCCACTTTTCGCCGTGGCTTGTAGGGCCCCGTTTGCAACCATGTGAGTTGTTTTGAGATCCGAGGTCGCATCCTTGACGACCTTTAGTGTAGTTGAGCCACCCATGTTCTACGCTCCGTTTTACTCGTCTTTGTTAAGGGCATCGTAGAACGGAATGGTTAAAAATATATTTACATAATAAAAATAAAAGGCAAGGGTTTCCAAAGACTTGATAAAATCCGTGTTGAATTAAGGAGTTGCGGACGGTGCGGGCGGCGCTTTCATAGGCGCTGTTTGGCCCGG
>DATJGZ010000062.1:0-3869 GCA_035494535.1 Patescibacteria group bacterium
CGGATGTAATTCCGGGCCTGTTCGTAATATTCATTCGCCGGCGTGGCCCGCGCTTGCGACTCTCCGCTTTTCATCCAAGTCTCCGTGATGAACGATCTTCAAAGTAAACGGGCAAGGGTTGCAACGCAACACCGACAAAAAAGGCCGGCAAAGCCGGCCTTTTCCGTCAATTCGCAATTAATCAGCCCCGGCTGCGGCGACGGCCGCCATCGCGGTCGCCACGGTCGCGGTCACGATCGCCGCGCTCGCGGTGATGGTGCTCCTCGCCTTCCTCGCGTTGCGGGCGTTCCTTGACCGCCACGGGCTGGCCGGTCTGCTGGTCGACGCGCTTCATCGAGAGCTTGATCTTGCCGCGCTCGTCGAAGCCGATGACCATCACCTTGACCTGATCGCCTTCCTTGACGATGTCGGTAGTCTTGGCAACGCGATAGTCTGCCAGTTCCGAAATATGGACGAGGCCGTCGCGGTTGGGCATGAAGGTCACGAACGCGCCGAAATCGGCGGTCTTGGCCACCTTGCCGTCGTAGACGCGGTGCAGTTCCGGCTCGCTGGTCAGGCCCTTGATAATGCCAACGGCCTTCTCGATCGCAGCCGCATCGGTCGCCGCAACCTTGACCGTACCGTCGTCCTCGATGTCGATCTTGCAGCCCGTGGTCTCCACGATCTCGCGGATGACCTTGCCGCCGGTGCCGATGACGTCGCGGATCTTGTCCTTCGGTATCATCAGCGTGACGATCTGCGGCGCGAACTTGCTCAGTTCGCCTTTCGCTTCGGTCAGCGCCTTGGCCATTTCGCCGAGAATATGCAGACGGCCTTCTTTCGCCTGATTAACGGCGATCTTCATGATCTCCTCGGTGATGGAGGTGATCTTGATGTCCATCTGCAGCGCCGTGATGCCGCTTTCAGTTCCGGCAACTTTGAAATCCATATCGCCGAGGTGATCTTCATCGCCGAGGATGTCCGACAGGACGGCAAAGTCCTTGTCTTCCTTGATCAGGCCCATGGCAATGCCCGCGATCGGCCGTGCCAGCGGCACGCCCGCATCCATCAGCGCCAGCGATGAGCCGCAAACCGTGGCCATCGAGGAAGAGCCGTTGGATTCCGTAATCTCGGAGACCACGCGCATCGTGTAGGGGAACTGCTCGGCTTTCGGCAGCAGCGGGTGAATGGCCCGCCATGCCAGCTTGCCGTGACCGATCTCGCGACGGCCGGGAGAGCTCATGCGGCCCGCCTCGCCCACCGAGTACGGGGGGAAGTTGTAGTGCAGCATGAATGTCTCTTTGTATTCGCCCGCAAGCGCGTCGATGATCTGCTCGTCTTGCCCCGTGCCGAGCGTCGTGACCACGAGGGCCTGCGTCTCGCCGCGGGTGAACAGAGCCGAGCCGTGAGCGCGCGGGAGTACGCCGACTTCCGCGATGATCTGGCGAACGGTCTTGGTATCGCGTCCGTCGATCCGCTTGCCGGTCTTCAGGATATTGCCGCGAACGATTTCAGCCTCGAGCTCCTTGAACTGGCCCGTAATGACCTGTTCGGTGATGCCGGCTTCATCGTTCTTCAGTTCGGCAATCGCCTTGTCGCGCAGCGCGCCGACAGCGGCGTAACGGTCCTGCTTGACGGTGATCGTGTAGGCCTTCGCGAGATCCTTTTCGTACTTCTTCAGGCCTTCAGTCACTTTCTTGATGTAATCCGGGGTCTCGGTGACGGCCCACGGTTCCTTCGCCGCCATTTCCGCCAGCTCGATAATCGTGTTGATCACGGGCTGGAAGCCGTGCCAGCCGTGCATGACGGCGCCGAGCATGACATCCTCGGGCAATTCCTTGGCTTCGGATTCAACCATCAGCACGCCTTCGAGCGTGCCGGCGACGACGAGATCGAGCGCCGATTCCTCAAGCTCCTTCAGTGTCGGGTTCAACACGTACTGGCCGTTGATATAGCCGACGCGCGCGCCGCCAATCGGGCCCATGAACGGGATTCCCGAAATCGTGAGCGCGGCGGAGCAGCCGATCATGGCCACGATATCCGGATCGTTCTCCAGATCGTGCGCCAGCACGGTGGCAATCACCTGCACTTCATTGAAAAACCCTTTCGGGAACAGCGGGCGGATGGGACGGTCGATCAGGCGGCTCGTCAGAACCTCCTTCTCGCTCGGACGCCCTTCGCGCTTGAAAAAGCCGCCGGGGATCTTGCCCGCGGCGAACGCTTTTTCCTGATAATGAACCGAAAGCGGGAAGAAATCCTGCCCGGCTTTTACTTCCTTGGCGCCGACAACCGTGCAGAGCACGGTGGTGTCGCCCATGGTCGCCAGCACGGCGCCATCGGCCTGGCGGGCGATCTTGCCGGTTTCAAGCACCAGCTTCTTGCCGCCGAAATCAACTTCCTTGCGATAGATATTAAACATTACTTATTCATCCTTTTCGTTTGTGTTCTACGCGCCGTCCCGGCAGCCCGGTCATCGGGCGGCTTAGCGGGACGCAATTCCGCTCATGCGGAACGTTCGCGTGTTCAAAACTGAAAGGATGGTGGGGACTGTCGGTAGACAACGGATACCAGATTCTCGTCCGGGATCGGCAGTCAACCGTAGTTTTCCACCACCCTTCCTTGCTTTAACGGGTATTTATATGACATCATTCGCCCGAAAAGTCAAAAGAAAACTCGGTCGATACACTAGGTAAAAGCCAAGGATAACAGGAACATGAACTATCTCGTCTTGCTGCGTCACGGCGAAAGCCAGTGGAACCTCGAGAACCGGTTCACCGGCTTCAAGGACATTGATTTAAGCGAAAACGGCCTGCGCGAGGCGAAGGAAGCCGGCGAACGGCTAAAGACCCTCGGCGTCACCTTCGATCAGGTTTTCACCAGCACGCAGAAGCGCGCCTACAATACGGCGCAAATCGCGCTGAAGGAAGCCGGGCAGGAAAAGCTGTTCAAATCCGTTATCAAGCATGACGATCTGCGCGAGCGCGACTACGGCGAGCTGACCGGCCAGAACAAAGACGAGGCACGTGAACAGTTCGGCGAGGAGCAGGTGCAGATATGGCGCCGCTCATACGACATCGCCCCGCCGGGCGGCGAGTGCCTGAAGGACGTAGTGGAAAACCGCGTCCGCCCCTACTTCACCAAGAACATCAAGCCTCTGCTCGATCAGGGCAAAAACGTGCTGATCGCCGCACATGGCAACTCGCTGCGCGCGACGCTTATCGTGCTCGGGCAGGAAACGCCCGAGACCATCAACAAGGCGGAGATGCCGACGGGCGTCCCGCTCGTGTTCGAGATGGAGAACGGCCAGGTCGTGAAGCGTTATTTTCTCGAGGAAAAGAAAGCGGCCTGATTATCCCAGCACGCTATGTAGCGCGATGTCAAATAGCAGCACTGCTCTTTGGGCTGCGGGAATCCATGCACCGCTCTCATATAAAAAGTATGCCGGCGCCGCGAGAACCGCGCCCGCCGCTGCAAACGCTCGTCGATATTTGCTGTCCGTGCGGTCTCCCATTTTGTCTGCAGCCATGCCGAACAAGCCGCCCAGATGACGGCCTGCGGTGATTCCAATCGCCATCTTCAGGGTGCCGTGCGCCAGTGAATCTGCCGATTTTTCGACAACATCCATGACTGTGCCTTCCGATCCGACCAGCGCGGGGAGTGTATGAGAGACATAGGCACAGGCATTAAAGAACGCCGAAAGCGTAATATCCCATCCAAGTTTACGGACAGGCATCGGCAACGCTTCCACTATCTTGTCGATGCGGCCCTTCGGATGGGGAGTGTCAGGATCAACAAGAATATCATCTGACATGTCAACCTCCCGCGAGCGCCCAAAGGCCGCTTTGATAAGTCAAGAATGTGCCCGCGCCGACGATAGTGCCGCCGACGGT
>DATJGZ010000063.1:0-13436 GCA_035494535.1 Patescibacteria group bacterium
CAAGTAATCGGGCCGATGACGTTCGGCGAGGCAGTGACCTTGCGGAAAGCGATCGAGTACATCAATCACGCCCATGCCTTGCAGGCCAGCGGCGAGAGAATTCTTCACAAATTTACCGGAAGCGGAAACGAGCCGAATCCCCGGGCCTAGAACAGCCGCTCCTGATTGACCGCCGCCTTGATGAACGACACGAACAGCGGGTGCGGGTCGAAGGGCTTTGATTTCAGCTCGGGGTGGAACTGCACGCCGATAAACCAGGGATGGTCGGCGTATTCGACAATCTCGGGCAGCAACCCGTCCGGCGACATGCCGGAGAATTTGAGGCCGCGCTGTTCAAGCCGGTCCTTGTACTTGATATTGATTTCGTAGCGGTGGCGGTGGCGCTCGCTGATCTCGAGTGAATCATAAATCGCTGCGGCCTTGCTTCCGCGGCCGAGCAGCGCCGGATAGGCGCCGAGGCGCATCGAGCCCCCGAGATCGGTATTGGCCGCGCGCAGCTCCCGCTGGTTGCCCTTGGTCCATTCGGTCATCATGCCGACGACGGCTTCCTTGCAGGGGCCGAATTCCGTCGAGCTTGCATCCTGTATCCCGAGCAGGTTGCGCGCCGCTTCGATCACCGCGAGCTGCATGCCGAAACAGATCCCGAAATAGGGCACTTCCCGCTCCCGCGCGAACTGGGCCGCGCGAATCTTGCCTTCCGCCCCGCGCTCGCCGAAACCGCCGGGCACGAGAATGCCATGCACGTCGTGCAAATGGTCGGCGGGGTTCTGCTCTTCGAAGATCGTGGACTCGATGAAGTTTAGATGGACCTTGACGTTGTTGGCGATGCCGCCATGCGTCAGCGCCTCGTTCAGCGACTTGTAGCTGTCAGCGAGGTTCGTGTATTTGCCGACAATGGCGATCTTGACCTCGCCTTCCGGCTCCTTGATGCGGTGGACGATGTTGTGCCACGTTTTCAGGTCCGGCTTCTTGGCGTGCGTCAGGCCGAAATAATCCATCACCTGATCGTCGAGGCCTTCGGCGTGATAGGTCAGCGGCACTTCGTAGATCGACGAGGCGTCGAGCGCCGGAATGACTTTCTTCTCCTCGATGTTGCAGAAGAGCGCGATTTTCTTAAGGTCGCCGCGGTCGATGTCGCGGTCGGCGCGGCAGAGCAGGATGCTCGGGCGGATCCCGTGGCTCATCAGCTCCTTGACCGAGTGCTGCGTCGGCTTGGTTTTCAGCTCGCCCGAAGTCGAGATATAGGGCAGCAGCGTGCAGTGAATGAACAGCGCCCGCTCCTCGCCCACTTCGTTGCCGAACTGGCGGATCGCCTCGAGGAACGGCAGGCTCTCGATGTCGCCGACCGTGCCTCCGATCTCGCACAGCACGAAGTCGGCCGAGCCTTCCTTGCCGCGGATGAACGTTTTGATCTCGTCAGTGATGTGCGGAATGACCTGGATGGTCGCGCCGAGATAGTCGCCGCGCCGCTCGCGCGCGAGCACATTCGTGTAAATGCGGCCGGTCGTGGTGTTGTCGTCCTTCGTCGCCGGGCGGCCGGTGAAGCGCTCGTAATGGCCGAGATCGAGATCAGTCTCCGCGCCGTCGTCGGTGACGAAGACCTCGCCGTGCTGGAACGGACTCATCGTGCCCGGGTCGACGTTCAGATACGGGTCAAGCTTACACAGCCGGACGGAGAAGCCGCGGGCCTGCAATAGCGACCCAAGCGCGGCGGCGGCGAGGCCTTTTCCCAACGAGGAAACCACGCCGCCTGTGATGAATATGTACCGGGTCATTTTGAGATCGGAGCCGCGGGCTTGGGTTTCTCGGGCGCCTTGGGCGTTTCAACCTTTACGGGCGCGGGCGCCTTTTCCATCTTGGTCGGCACGATGGCGCCGGGCGAAGGATCAGTGCTCGGCTTGTCGGTCGTGTTGCCGGGTGTGGCCGGAGCCGTCGCGGCCGGCGGTCCCTTGTCGAGCTGGTCGAGCAGGCTCGTGCGCTTGCTGTGCTGGCCCGCCAGGATTCCCAAAATCAGGCTCGTGATGAAAAAGCCGGTGGCGCAGATGGCGGTCGCGCGTGACAGGACGCTCGCAGTTGTTTGGGCTGAAGCCAGAGCACCCATGCCGCCGCCCGAGCCAATGCCAAGCCCCCCGCCTTCCGAGCGCTGGAGCAGCACAAGGCCGATAATGGCGCACGCCAGAATTAAATGTATGACCAGAACGACTTCTTGCATTTTGCTGCCTTGACTCTTTAACTCTCTCAGGCCGCCTGTTTTGTAACGCCGCCCGCAATGCCAAGATAATCGGAAGTCTTCAGACTTGCACCTCCGATTAGGCCGCCATCCACATTCGGGACGGCAAACAGGCTTTCCGCATTGTCAGGCTTGACCGAACCGCCGTACAAGATACGCATATTCTGAAAATCTTCAAGCCGTTCCTTCAGTTTTTCACGGATAAATTTATGCATGATCCGCACGTCCTCGGGCTTTGCCGTCTTGCCCGTTCCGATGGCCCAAACCGGCTCATACGCGATGACGGTATTAACAGAGGTAGCCCCCTTAGGCAGCGACTGGATCAGCTGGCCGCCGACGATGTCGGTTTCGTGTCCGGCGTTGCGCTCGCCTTCATTCTCGCCCACGCAAATGATTGTAATCAAACCGGCTTCGTGGGCTTTGGCAGCCTTGGCGGCGACGATCTCATCGGCTTCCTTGTGGTATGACCGGCGCTCGGAATGCCCGAGAATTACATAATGACAGCCTATGTCCTTGAGCATCGCGGCTGAAATATCGCCGGTAAAGGCGCCGTTGGCCGTCCGGGCGCAATCCTGGGCCCCGAGCAGCACCGGCGTGTCCTGCCGGCGCAGGATATCCCCCACCGCCTGTAGATGAACGAAGGGCGGGCAAAGAACGAAATCGCACCGGGTGGCCAGCACCCCGCCCGGCGATACCCCGGCGGCGATCTCCTCGGCCAGCGTGCGCGCACCCGCGAGAGTGCCGTTCATCTTCCAGTTTCCGGCGATCAGTTTCTTCATCCGCGCAGTATTACCCGCCGCGCCCGCGAAAAGCAATCGTCTGTTGCTCGCGCAAAGGCTTGTCTTTATAGTGCCTTTGGCATTTTTACGGGATACTCCGGGAGATTGAAAAACATGCTGCTCGAATCCTTTCGTTCGGCTTCCACGTCGATTTTAGCGAAGGCGCTTTATACCGTCATGCTTGTTTCCGCGGTGATCGGTCTCGGCATGATGGACTATAACGGCATGTTCCGCGCCGGCTTCCACAGCGACACCGTCGCAACGGTCGCCGGTGAAAGCGTTTCAATACAGCAGTTCGACAACGTCGCCCGCCGCCAGCTGTCAAAGATGCACCTTGAGCCGAAGATGGCGCTGCAGATGGGCTATATGGATGAAATCCTTCAGGGGTATATCAATAGTGAATTGCTGAGCCGCGCCACTTACGATCTCGGTATTCAGGTCAATCAGGACATCGTGGCGCGCCTGATCAGCAAGCAACTCGATGAAATGATTCAAAACGGGCAAGGAAAAGGACTGTCGAAGAAAGACATCCTTCAGAATGCCCTTCGCAACCAGGGTACAACCGAGGCGCAATTCACCCAGTCCATGCAAAGCGAAACGGCGAACGGCCTCGTCATGGCCGCGCTGACCAAAGGCGCGGGCGACCTGCCGCTTGTGGAAGTGCGAGACCTCTACGCCAGCATGCACGAAGAACGCACGATCAAGTATGTCTTTCTGCCCGACAGCGCGATCAAGGACTACAAGGATCCGGATGAAACGATCCTAAAGCCGCTGTACGAAAAAATGAAGGCGCGTTTTGCGATTCCGGAGACACGCAGCTTTTCGATGCTCGTTCTGACCGGTGACAGTCTTAAGAAGACAACCGACATCAGCGAGGAAGAACTGAAGAAAGCTTACGACGAATCGCCGACATCGTATTCAACGGCCGAGAAACGGACGCTTCAGCAGGCTGTGTTCAAGGATGAAGCCGCGGCCAAGACCGTCGCCGAGAAGGTGAAAAAAGGCGCGTCTTTGAAAGAGGCTTCGGCATCCGCATGGCTGGGTGAGCTGACGACCGAGCGCAAGGGCTTGACCGCCGATATTGCAGAACCCATTTTCTCAGCCGCGAAAGGCGACGTCGTCGGCCCCATTCAATCCCCTCTTGGCTTCCACGTTTTCGTCGTGAAAGATATTTCGTCGGAAAAAAGCCTGAGCTTTGCGGACGCGAAGGAACAGATACGCAAGGAACTACTTAATACCCGGATATCAGACGAACTGTACAAGATGTCGGGTCAGATTGACGACAAGCTCGCCGGCGGCGCGTCACTCGAAGACACCGCAAAGGATCTCGGCGGCAAGATCGAAAAATTCGACACCGTGCACAGGGACGGAAGCAAGGCCGACGGGAAAAACGCTTTTGACGCCTTCAACGACGATAAAACCGCGATCCTTAAAAGCGCGTTCGATTTGAGCGAGGGGGAATCATCCTCGGTCATGCAGCTCAAGGACGGCAGCTACGCCGCCATCCGCGTCGATCATATCAACCCGACTTCCTACAAGCCTTATGAAAGTGTGAAGGATGATCTGAAGAAGACATGGATCGCGCAGCAGCAGGGCATTCTCAATAACCAGAAGGCGACGGCCGCCTACGAGGCCCTCGGTTCCGGAAAGACGTCGCTTGAAAAGATCGCGCAGGAAAATCATGCCGAGGTCCGGTCGGTGACCATGGAGCGCATGGGGGAACCCAAAGCGGACTTCACCGACGATGCGAAGAAAAGCTTTTTCGACCTGGCCAAGGGGGTCGCCGGTTTTTCAGCTGCCAAGAACGGTTATGTTGTGGGCCAGACAGCCGATATAAAACTGCCGGACACCGGGAAATTGCCCGCTGACGAGATCAAGGCGTTCGCCGAGGGGTTCAAGAAAACGGCGCAGGATCAGTACCTGCAATCCTATACGCAATGGCTTCGCACTCAGTACAAGGTATCGGTCAACGAGCAGGTCCTTAAGCAGGCATACGGCGGCGACAATGGCGACGGCCAGAACTGAGCCCGATTTTGAATCGTTCCAGCGTCGCTTCGAAGACGGCCAAAGCCAACTTGTATGGCAATGGATTACGGCCGATCTCGACACTCCGGTTTCGGGCTGGCTGAAACTCTGCCACAGCAATCCCTATAGTTTTCTCCTGGAGTCGGTGGAGGGCGGCGCCGTACTCGGCCGCTATTCGGCCATTGGCCTCGATCCGGACCTTTTCTGGCGGTATGCGAACGGTCGTGCCGAGATCAGCACGGACAACAAAAAATGGAACGTCGAAACGAGCCCTGCGCTTGAATCGCTGAAGAAGGCCGTCAAGGAGAGCCGCATCGATTACGTAGCCGAGGACATGCCGCCGATGGCGGCATCCGGCCTGTTCGGCTATCTCGGCTACGACATGATCCGGCTGGTCGAAGCCATCCCCGACGAAAATGCGGACGAACTGAAAATTCCCGACGGCCTGATGATCCGGCCCACGCTCATGGTGATCTTCGACAACGTCCGCAGCATGATCTGCGTCGCCACACCGGTACGCGGCGGATCGGGAAGTGCCAAGACGGCTTATGACGCCGCCTCCGCGCAAATCGCCGCCGCTGTAAACAAACTTCAGGGCAATATCCCGGCCGGCGCGCTCGAAGCCGAAACCGCGCTTGAAACGCCCCTGCCCGCTATATCGAACTTCACGCGCGAGAAATATCACTCGATCGTTCACGGCGCGATCGAATATATCAAGGCCGGCGATATCTTTCAGGTCGTACCGTCGCAGCGCTTCACGGCGCCGTTCGACTTGCCGCCGCTGGCGCTTTACCGGTCGCTGCGGCGCCTGAATCCATCACCTTTCCTGTTCTATCTGAACTTCGATAATTTTGCGCTGGTCGGCTCGAGCCCGGAAATTCTCGTGCGGGTCCGCAAGGGCGTCGTCACGATCCGCCCCATTGCGGGCACACGGCCGCGCGGCGCGACGGCCGCCGAGGACAAGAAACTGGCTGACGAATTGCTGGCCGATCCGAAGGAGCGGGCCGAACACCTGATGCTGCTCGATCTCGCCCGCAACGACGTCGGCCGCGTGGCCGAAATCGGCAGTGTCAGCGTCACCGACCAGTTCACCATCGAGCATTACTCGCACGTCATGCATATCGTCTCGAACGTCGAGGGCAGGAAGCGGTCCGATGTGGATTCACTCGACGCGCTGTTCGCCGGGTTTCCGGCCGGCACCGTTAGCGGCGCGCCGAAGATTCGCGCGATGGAGATCATCGACGAACTCGAGACGGTACGACGCGGGTTCTACGGCGGGTGTGTCGGCTATCTCGACGGCAACGGCGACGTCGACACTTGTATCGCCCTGCGCACGGCGCTGGTCAAGGACGGCAAGCTATACGTTCAGGCAGGCGGCGGCGTGGTCGCGGACAGCGACCCGGAAGCCGAATATCAGGAGACTATCAACAAGTCCCGCGCCCTTCTGCGCGCCGCGGATATGGCGGTCGATGATGCCGTCAAACGGGCCGGAGCAAAAAAGACCGGCACTAAAGCCTGATTTACGATCCAGTGTTGACGACGGCGCTGACCGGCACCAGGACGAATCCTTTGTCCTTCAAGGTCGGCAGCCATTCCTTCAGCGCGTCGATTGTAGCCGCCTTCGGGTGGCCAATAGCAACAGCGTGGCCCTGGCGGCGTGCGACCCTCTCCACCTCGCTCAATTGATGCCGCACCGCGTCGATTGTCGGCACATCGTCGAGAAAAACGTCGCGAGAAATTTGCGGCAAGCCGTGAGCAGCAGCGCTTTCAGCGGCAACCGACGCTGAAACCGTTCTCGAATCGACGAACAGCAGGCCGCGGGTATGTAATTCAGCCATTACCATGTCCATCGATTTCCGGTCGGTCGTCAGGCGGCTGCCCATATGGTTGTTGACGCCGACATAGCCGTCAAAGGCCGCAAGGTTCTTGTTCAGATGCGCCATGAACTCGTCCGCGGGCTCTTCCGTCGTTAGGAAATAATCGCCGGTCTCGAGGTCGGCATGCATCGGCTCCATGGGCATATGCACCATAATCTCGTGTCCGGCTTTGCGACCCGCCGCCACTTCCTCCGCCACATGCTCGGGATACGGGAGATATGACAGAGTCAGCGGGCCGGGAAGTTCAGTGATCTGTTTCGTATGCACGCGGTCTTCGCCCATGTCGTCAATGATGATAACAATCTTCGCCGCATGCACCGGGATGGTGACTGCGACCGCGTTCTTTTTCCACGCGGGTAAGTCTTGCGCATGTGCCGTCGCAGTTAAGACCATGGCCAGAAACAGAATTTTCAGGAACGGTTTCATGCGCCGACAATATAAAGAAGCGATGGCGCTTGCCAGAGGGCATTATTATAAGCGATAACAAGTACATGCTTGCGATGATCGATAATTATGACAGCTTCACTTGGAACCTCGTCCAGTATTTCGGCGACCTCGGCGCGCCGATGGAAGTTTTTCGCAACGACAAGATTTCCGTGAACCAGCTTTTCGCAATGAGGCCGGAAGGCATCGTTATATCGCCTGGGCCGAGCGACCCCGACCACGCGGGCATATGTCTTGAGACAATCGAACGTGCGGCGGAAACCAAAACGCCCTTGCTCGGCGTCTGCCTCGGCCATCAGGCCATCGGCCAGGCCTTCGGCGGCAGAGTCATCCGCGCGCCGAAACCCATGCACGGCAAGTTATCCGAAATATCGCATACCGATAACAGCGTCTTCGCCGGCCTGCCATCGCCGTACACGGCCACGCGGTACCACTCGCTGATTGTCGAGCGCGATACGCTGCCTGACGATCTTGAGGTCACGGCGGAAACGGATGACGGTCTTATCATGGGCCTTGCGCATAAAACGCTGCCGATCCATGGCATCCAGTTTCATCCGGAAAGTATTGCCACCCAGCACGGTCACGCGTTGCTGAAAAACTTCGTCCAGATGCTGTAACCGCCGTGCTGCCCGCCGCCGACAAACCGCTGTCCGAATCCCAAATGGCCGACGCCATGACTGTAATCATGGACGGTAAGGCAAAGGATTCTGATATCGCCGGATTTCTTACAGCCCTGTCGAAACGCGACACTACAACCGACGAGATTGTCGGGGCGGCCAAGGTTCTGCGCGCCAAAGCCCAGACCATTAAGGCGCCCGCCAGCGCGCTCGACTGTTGCGGCACCGGCGGCGACGGCATGAACACATATAATGTATCGACGGCCGTAGCGCTGGTGGCCGCTGCCTGCGGCGTACCCATCGCAAAACACGGCAATCGTGCTTCTAGCTCGAAATGCGGAACCGCGGACGTGCTGGAAACACTCGGGGTCAATATCACACTCGCACCCGCAAAGGCGGAGGAAGCGCTGAAGAGGTTCAACTTCGCCTTCCTGATGGCGCCGCACCATCATCCGGCCGTGCGCCACGCATCCGCCGTGCGCAAGGCGCTCGGCTTTCGCACCATCTTCAATCTAATCGGACCGCTGGCCAATCCGGCCGGGACAAAATTCCAGCTTATGGGCATCTACGACCGGAAGTATCTTGTGCCGGTAGCCGAAGCGCTCGCGCGCCTCGGCACAACGCGCGCATGGATCGTGCATGGTCATGACGGTCTTGACGAGATCACCGTGACCGGCCCCACCCATGTCGCCGCGCTCGAGAATGACAAGGTAGAGGAGCGCACCTTGTTTCCCGACGAGTTCGGACTGCCATCCCGCAAGCCGGAGGAATTGAAGGGCGGGGACGCAGCGGCTAATGCAGCGGCGCTTCAGCAACTACTGGACGGCAAACCGTCGGCGTATCGGGATATCGTACTCGCAAATGCCGCCGCGGTACTGGTTATCCATGGCGACGTTGTGGGTGTAAAGGCCGGCATGGAAAAGGCGGCGCAGGCCGTCGACTCGGGCGCCGCACAGCGTGTGCTGGAAAATTACCGCGCTTTCTCGGCGCAGGAGAAAGCGGCATGAGCGTTCTGGCAGAAATCTGCGAAAAGAAATTGAAGCATGTCGCCGCGCGCGAGAAGAAAGTCCCGCTGGCTAAAATAAGAGAACTGGCGAAGAAAGCCGGTCCTGTACGTCCGTTTGAGGAAAAAATCCGCGAGTTCAAGGCAGACAGCCAGCCGGCGCTGATCGCCGAGATTAAAAAAGCCTCGCCGAGTGCCGGCGTTATCCGCAAAATGTTCGATCCGGCGACGCTCGCCCGCGATTACCGTGCCGGGGGTGCCTGCTGCCTCTCCGTGCTTACGGACGAACCCTACTTTCAAGGGCATGACGAGTTCATCGCACAGGTCCGTGACGCGGTTCGCCTGCCGGTCCTGCGCAAGGATTTCATCCTGACGCCGTATCAGGTTTACGAATCACGCGCTTTAGGCGCTGACTGCATCCTTCTCATTATGGCGGCGATCGATGATGAAATGGCAAGCGAGTTATACGACATCGCCGGGGGGCTCGGCATGGGCGTACTGCTCGAGGTTCACGACAGTGACGAGCTTCACCGCGCCTTCGCGCTCGGCGGCGGCATGATCGGCGTCAACAGCCGCGACCTGAAAACCCTCAAGGTCGACCTCGAGACGGCTATGGACCTCGCAAAGGGAATGTCGGGGGAATACGTGACGGTCGCCGAAAGCGGCATAACCTCCAACGCAGACATCGAGAAGTTGCGCGCCGCCGGGTACAGCGCGTTTCTCGTGGGCGAGAGCCTGATGCGGGAGGATGACGTGCGTCTGGCAACCCGGCGGTTATTAGGGACTGAACAGGCCGCTTGACTTTTTTGCGGAACTAAACTAGAACAAAAGAAGTATAAATAGAATACATCCAAGCGAGGCGACCATGCTGACACGGAAACAAAAGGATCTGCTGCTTTTCATCCACGAACGCATGTCAACCGGCGATGTCGCCCCCTCCTTCGAGGAAATGAAGGAAGCACTGGGCCTCAAATCGAAGTCGGGCATCCACAGGCTGATCGGCGCTTTGGTCGAGCGGGGTTATCTCGAGCGCCTGCCGAACCGCGCCCGGGCGCTGCAGGTCCGCAAGCTTCCGGACGGCTACCGTCCCTCTAACGACGATTCATCGAAGCCGGCCGTGCAGGTGCGCAATACCAACGCTTTGCACGCGGCCGTTGCTGCCATGGCCAGCATTCCGCTGCATGGCCGCATCGCCGCCGGCACGCCGATCGAAGCCATTCGCGATGAGGTCAGCACGGTCGAGGTCCCGCCGGGCATGATCGGCAACGGCGAGCATTACGCCCTCGAGGTCGACGGCGATTCCATGATCAAGGCCGGAATCAACGACGGCGATACAGTCATCATCAAAAAGGCAGAGACCGCCGAGAACGGAGCGATTGTCGTGGCGCTGGTCGACGGCGAAGAAGTGACGCTCAAGCGTTTCCGCCGGTCGGGCAGCAAGGTGATTCTCGAACCCGAGAACGACGCTTATGAACCGCGTGTGCTGGAGCCGAACCGCGTCCGCATCCAAGGCAAGCTGGCCGGATTGATGCGCACCTATCACTAGGGACGTGGAACGCATCGTCATTATCGGCGCTACCGGCAGTGGTAAATCGACGCTCGGTTATCATCTTGCACAAAAGCTTGGCTATCCCGTCATTGAACTCGACGATCTCTACTGGAGTCCGGACTGGGTCGCCGCGACGCCTGAGAAGTTCAGGGCAGATGTGGCAAAGGCTGCGCCGATAGATGGAAAGTGGATCTCGGTCGGTAACTACAGCGTCGCGGGCGACATCCTTTGGCACCGCGCCGATACGCTTGTCTGGACCGATCCCGGTTTCCTTGCCTGCTTCGCGCGTATCGTCAGGCGCACGCTCCGCCGCGCGCGAAACCATGAATCTGTCTGCAACGGCAATTATGAAACCCTCGGTCGGCTGTTTTCGAAAAACAGCCTGATCCTGTGGTTGTTCAAGACCCACGCAAAGAAGCGCCGCGAATTCGGCAAGACTTTTGCAGAAAAACCGTACCGGAATATCAAAGACTACATCCGGCTGCGCACGGCGCTGGAAACCGAACAGTTCATCAACGCCGGTTCGTGACCGTCCATGGCCGCTGGCCACGATCCTGCGCAACGCTTCGGTAGCGCTTCTCGCCCAGCCATAACGCATAAGGGCCGTTGCGCCAGACGTCAAACCGATCGATGACAAGCCCCGCCCGACACTCAGTTCTCACCGGCGAATCCGCAATCAGCAGGTCTGCCCATGCGCAGTCGTCCTTGATCGAATCCGGCGCGAACGAGAATGCCACCTTGCGACCGTCTTTGATGAGGCGGCAGCCGCCTTCCCCACACATAAGATTACCGCCAAGCGCAGAGCCTTCCCACGGAAACTTATCAGCCGCCTTCGCGTCCTGCCCATTGCGGCGCAACCAATCGTCCGAGGCATAGCGATCGGCCGTGCGCGATGAAAGAGCATATGTGCCGTCTGCGCCGCGGACCGCGACCAGCCGTGCGTCAGACGATACAAGCACATCAGGTGGCTTGTATCCGTGTATCAGCGTCAGAGCAGCCACAAAGGGGACGAGCGCGGACGCTGCTCCGCGTCCACGCCAGAACATGAGGATGAATCCCGACAGCGAAATTAAAATGAGCGCGGACAATGGCCACGACGGGCATAAAATGGTCGAATGCGGCAGGCCCTCGATCCACCGGGCCGTCGATAAAATGGCGCTGATGGCGGCGCTCATGACCTTTAGCGGCAGCGCCTCCCATCCCAGCGGCATCAGCAGGCAAGCCAGCACCGCGGCCGGCATAACGATATAAGTCATCACCGGGATCGCGAGCAGGTTCCCCAGCACGCTGTAGGGGCTGAAGGTCTGGAATTGGTAAATCGAATATGGCGCGGTTGCCACGCTCGCCGTCACGGTCGTCAGGCATATGCACAAAAAATACATCGCCGCGCGCTGAACGATTCCGGCTTCGCGATGCCACGCTGACAACCGCGCCCGCAAACGGTCATAGAGGATAATCAAGGCTGTCACGGCGGCGAACGACATCTGAAAGCTCGGCCCGGTCAACGCTTCAGGCTGGAACGCCAGCACCAGCATCGCGGCGATGGCGACGATGCGTGGAGAGAATGCAACCCGGTCGAGGACGACCGCGAGCAGCACGACACCTGTCATGATCATCGCGCGCTGCGTCGGCACCGGTGCGCCGGCGACAAGCGTGTAAAAAAGGGCGCCAGCAAAAGCGAGAACGGCCGCGTATTTTTTGATCGGATGCCGTAGCGCAAAAGTAGGGAATAGCGCCATCAGGAAACGCGCCGCGAAGAAAATGAAACCCGCCACGATGCTGATATGCAGCCCGCCGATCACCAGCAGGTGCGACAAACCCGCGGAACGCATCGCGTCCTCGTCCTTCTGCGAAATCGAGGCACGGGTCTGAACTATGACCGTTCTTCCGATTGATGACTCGGGGTCGGCCATCGCGTTATCGATCCGGGCGGCGATGACTTGCCGCAGAGCTTCGAGCTTCTGCCCGAACGTTCCCGGCGGATTTGCCTGGACAATGACGGGCGGACGATAGGAAAAACCGAAGGCGCCAATGCGAAGAAACCACGCGTAGCGCTGGAAATCGAATGCACCCGGCGCGTCCGGCGGCGCGGGTGGGCTGAGTTTTGCCAAAATGCTGATCCGGTCGCCGGGGTGCGGCTCGGCCTCCATCTCCCGTACTTTGATCCGAACCCGTATCGGCGTTTTTTCGGCAGATAGCTTCTCGATACCCAGATTCTCGAGAATAATCTGCGCGCCTTCGTCTTCGGGAAGGTCCTCGATATCGGCGACCGTTCCTTCGATCGTCACCGGCCCGACCGGCTTTTCCAGCATGATGGTACCGCGCGACAGAGTCCGCGCCTGTGCATTGGCAAATCCGGCTGCGATTAAAAATATCGCAACCGACAGCAGCCACAGCGGATAATAGCTCTCATCTTTTTTTCGAAGGCCGCTCAGGAATATACTGGCTGATGCCGAAACACCCGCTACAACTGCCCCTAAAGCAAATGGCGGCTCGAACCGCAGGCCGAAATAACTGCCGATCCCGCAACCGAACAAGACCGGCATCCACAGGACAAGGTTCTCGCGCTGCGCGGCCAGCGCGGCCTCAAGCCGCGCTGAAAACGCCGCTTTCAGGCCGGCCGGACTGGCTGTCCAGACCCCTGTTTCGCTTATTTCGCTCATATGGTATTCCTTTTACAGGAAATAACCCGTTTTTGAAAAGCTTGAGACCATGAGCATCGTCACCCGATTCCCTCCTTCGCCGACCGGCTTTATGCACATCGGCAATGCCCGTACGGCTTTGTACAACTGGCTGTATGCAAAACACCACAAGGGCAAGATGGTCTTCCGGATTGAGGACACCGACCGCGCCCGCCATTCCGAGGAAGCCGTGCTCGCCATCGTCAATGGCCTCAAATGGCTCGAACTGGA
>DATJGZ010000064.1:0-4138 GCA_035494535.1 Patescibacteria group bacterium
TGACGGCGGCCGAGCTGACGGGCAGGGCGGTCATGCAGGCGCTGTCCAAGGGTCTGCGCCCGCGGGACATCTGCACCATTGAGGCATTTGAAAATGCGGCGGCTGTGGTCGCGGCTTCCGGAGGTTCTACCAACGCGGCGCTCCACCTGCCTGCTATGGCCCACGAAGCCGGGATCAAGTTCGACCTGTTCGACATCGGGAAGATTTTCAAGAAGACGCCGCTGATCGCCGACCTGATGCCCGGCGGGCGCTACACCATGAAGCACGTTTTCGACATCGGCGGCGTGCCGATCATGATGAAGGCGCTGCTCGAGGGCGGGTTCCTGCACGGCGATTGCATGACTGTGACCGGCGAGACGATCGCGCAGCGTCTTAAGAAAGTGAAATTCGACAAGGCGCAGGATGTATTCCTGGATACGAAAAAGCCACGGTCGGATACGGGCGGCGTCGTGGTGCTCAAAGGGAACCTTGCCCCCGAGGGCGCCATCGTCAAAGTCGCCGGCATGAAGACGCTGAAATTCTCTGGCCCCGCACGCTGCTTCGACACCGAGCAGGAAGCCTTCGACGCCATCCAGAAGAAGAAATACAAGGAGGGCGATATCATTGTCGTCCGCTACGTCGGGCCCAAGGGAGCGCCGGGCATGCCCGAGATGTTGTCGACTACCGCCGCTCTGTACGGGCAGGGGATGGGCGAAAAAGTTGCGCTGATCACCGATGGACGCTTTTCCGGAGGCACGCGCGGTTTCTGCATCGGGCATATCGGGCCGGAAGCCGCCATTGGCGGCCCGATCGCGCTGCTGAAGAACGGCGATGAAATCCAGATTGACGCCGTCAAAGGCACGCTGAACGTCAAGTTGAGCGCCGCCGAGCTGGCGAAGCGCAAAAAGTCATGGAAGCCGCGCGAGAATGATTACCAGAGCGGCGCGCTGTGGCGCTATGTGCAGACGGTCGGGCCCGCGCGCTACGGCGCGGTCACGCATCCCGGTGCCAAGGGCGAGACGCACGTCTACGCCGATATCTGATGCGCTTGTGATCTCTGAATCCGCCGTGCTTGATAGAAAAAACCTAGGCTATTGCTGGACCGACGTGCCGTATTTCTTATTGTAGTTGTTGAAACGGTCCTGACTGCTGGTCAGATCGTTCGGCGTGAACGAAGCGGCGAGCTGGTCGCGCATCTTGCCGGCCCCGGGATATCCTTGTGCGTCGGCAACGCTCAGCCACGCATAGGCCTCGATGTAATCTACCCTGGTGCCTTCGCCGTTGTAATACATCATCCCCAAATGATACTGCGCATCGGCCCGGCCCTGTTCGGCCGCTTTCTGATACCACTTGAGAGCTTCGCCGAAATCCCAGCCTATGCCTTGCCCTTCGTGATACAGGCTGGCGATATTGACCTGCGCCGTCGAATTGCCTTGTTTTGCGGCCCTAAGAAACCACATCGCGGCTTTTGAGGCGCTCTGCGGGACCCCAAGACCATCCGCATAAAGAAAACCGAGATAAGTGCGCGCATCGGGATCGCCCTGGTCGGCTGCATCGGAAAAAAGCTCGGCCGCTTTTTTGTAATTTTGCTCGCCGCCGAGTCCTTTGGCGTAGATGACGCCAAGATGGCTTTCCGATGTCACGTCGCCCTGTTCTGCGGCGCGCTGATACCATTTCTTCGCGGCGGCATAGTCCTGCTTAACGCCGTTGCCGTTCTCATACATGATGCCGAGATAGGCTTCCGCCTCCATCTTGTCACCGATCTGCGCCGCCTTCAAAAAGAGCGCGGCGGCCTTGTTGTAGTCGATGTTGCCGGTCTTGCCGGTGACGTAGATCGTTCCCGCGTTGTAAGCGGCATCGGCATTGCCGTGTTCCGCGGCCTTGAGGAACCACTCAAGCGCCTTGGCCGGATTGGCCCGGACTTCATCGCCCTGCAGGTACATAAGGCCGAGCTTGCCCTCCGAATCGACATCGCCGCCCTCGGCCATTCTCTGAACAGTTGCGAAATCGAGGACGGGCTGCGGCTTGATGTCGGCGGGCGCTTGCTTTTGACCCAGTGTCGCGGGCAGTTCCTTTTCGCCGGCTTGGGCGGCCGATGAAACGGAGACGACAAGAAAAAATACCGATAACAACAAGCTGTACAAACGCATCGAACTTAATACCTCGTGAATACCCGCCAGTCTCAAAAAAGCATGGGAGTTGTTCTTAATACATATCAGAAAAGCGTAGCTTTTCGATGAAAACCTGATGTTTGTGAGGGCTTAGCCGTTGATTCAATTGCCATAAATATCCAAACCCGGAACCTGGTGCTGTGCTATTCGTTTGAGTGCAACACCATGCCAGAATTCGATATCGACCAGCATCCACCATCTCGAAACAGTCTGAATGGCGCGTTCACGCGCATCTCGACATGGGTGGCGCGCACGAGTGGCATGCCGGCCACGTTTGTCGTCGCCCTGCTGGTTATTATCATCTGGGGAATTACCGGCCCCATCTTCCACTTTTCGAATGCGTGGCAGCTTGTCATCAACACCGGTACGACGATCATTACATTTCTCATGGTGTTTCTCATACAGAATACGCAGTACCGCGACAGCCTCGCCGTACAGGTGAAGCTTGACGAATTGCTGCGAGCGATCGACACCGCCAACAACCGCTTTGTCGGAATTGAGAAGCTGGAGGAGGAGGAAGTCGAACGGCTGCAGCAGGAGTGCGTTGACGAGGCTAAAAAGGAGACCTAGAGGGTCGGTGTGTGCCCGCTATCCGATTGATATAATTATTTTTTGTTAAATCGCAGCCATTCACATTGACAGAAAAACCTGAGCCGCTTAATTTTTTTTATGCGCGCCACATATCTGCTGGTCACGACTTTGTATCCGTCGGAAGGAGATCTATACAGATATCCTTTCGTCCATAAACGCGTGCTTGCATACCGGGCGTGCGGTATCGAGGTCGATGTTTTTCGGCCCGGTTTCGACCACGAGCATGTGCATCACTTCGAGGGCGTTGCATGCCATTCCGGTTCATATGACGACTTAGCAAAACGGCTAAGCCACCCGCAATACAAAGCAGTGCTCGTTCACGGGCTTAATGCTGATTTGTGGAAGGCAATGGCGCCGCACCTTGCCGGGCGATCTGTGTATGCCTGGATTCACGGCACTGAAATTATCGATTTCGCGCGCATTGCCCGTGACTACGCAGAGGGCAGCGAACGAGAGACAGCGGCAGCGCAATTTCGCGAACGGCTGGAATTCTGGCGTCGTTTATTACGCGCCCGGCCCTCTGAGTTAAAACTCGTCTTTGTTTCCCGGTTGGCGGCGCAAGCGGCCATGGATGCGCTCGGGTTTGAACTGCCGCTGGATGCATATTCTATCATTCATAATCCGATCGACACGGTACAGTTCGCCTATCACAATAAGCCTCAAAGCCAAAGATTCAGGGTTTTGTCGATACGACCGTATAGCAGGAGCAGCTACGGCAACGATATTGCCGTGCGCACGGTGCTCGAGCTGGCAAAGCGGCGATTTTTCCGCGACATGACGTTTACTTTCATGGGCGACGGGAAATTGTTCGATGAAACGTTAGATCCTCTCCGTCATCTTTCAAATGTGGCCATAAAAAAAAGTTTCCTGCGCCATCACGAAATTGCGCATCTTCACCGGTCACACGGAATATTTCTTGTCCCTAGTCGCCTCGATACCCAAGGCGTATCCCGAGACGAGGCGATGTCTTCCGGCCTTGTGCCTGCGACTAATTCTGTGGGTGCCATACCGGAATTTGTCGATGATTCTTGTGGAGTTTTGGCTCCGCCCGAGGATCATATGGCGCTAGTCGAGGGCATTGAGCGGCTGATAGGAGATCCCGATTTATTTGAATCAATGTCCGCGGCCGCCGCGGCCAGAGTCCGCTTTCAGAGCAGTGCGGAAAAAATCATACCGCAGGAGATTGCTTTATTCAGCGCAAGTAACGCCATTTCGCGGTTGGCATCATGAAGGTTAAACCCGCTCTTGAACCTATGGACCTTTACATGGCGTCGATGGGCCGTTCCGGCAGCACGCTGATTGCCAATTGGCTGACCATTCCGGGCAAGCAAGTCGTATTGCTTGAACCGGAGTTCCCCAAGGGTCTCCGCCATCGTTCCTTAATGCGCCAGTGTGAA
>DATJGZ010000065.1:0-8920 GCA_035494535.1 Patescibacteria group bacterium
GATCAAATTGAGGGCCGGGGCGCGTTATCGGGCCCCGGTAGCGGCTTTTTTGCGGGGGGCTCGACCCCCTTGTCGCGCAGGAAGGCGTCAATCGTTGACGGCCGGCCGCGGAATTTCGCATAGGCGCCGTTCGGCTCGCGCGCGCAGCCTTGCGCATAAAGCTCTTTCAGCGCCGCACTGGCTGCGGGATCGTAGACATCGCCGCGCTCCTCGAACAGAGAGAAGCCATCGAATTTGCGCACCTCAGCCGCGAGGTAGCCATAGTAACCGGCGGCATATTGCGACTGCGGGCTGTCGAACAGGTGCGTGAAGCGCGTCGCCGGATAGGGACGCATGTGCAAGGCGTAGGGACTGTCGAACGCGACCGAATCCTCGACCGCCTTGACGCCGCGGTAGTTCTTCGGATCGATGGTGTGGAAAGCGAAGTCGCGCAGGCTATTGGCGACGATCTTGAGCGATTCGCGCGCGCCGAAGGCATGCCGCGAGTTCTCCATCGCCGCGATCATGTCGTCGGGCACCGGCGCGTCCGTTTGGTAATGGCGCGCGAATGTTTTCAAAACCTCAGGCTGCAGCGCCCAGTTCTCCTGCATCATCGAATGTATCTCCACCCAGTCGGAGGAAATGCCGGTGCCGTGCAGGGCGGGATATTTCGATTTGGTCCCGAGCAGGCCGTTGAGCGCATGACCGCCCTCGTGGAACAGCGTCTCGAGCTGGTCGACGCTGAGCAGCGTCGGCTTGCCGGGCGACGGCTTGACGTAGTTGGCGTTGATCGAGACCACGTTCGGCCGGTCGATGCCGGCGGCTTTGAGTTTCGTCTGGATCTGGCTCATCCAGGCGCCGCCTTTTTTGGTGTCGCCGCGGGCATAGAAATCAGCGACCAGGACGCCGACGAACGCTTTGGTCTTGCTGTCGTAGACGTCGAATGTCTGCACGTCGGGATCGATGCGCGCATAAGTTTCGTTTTTGCGGAACTCGAGGCTGAACAGCTTTTCCGCGTGATGGAAAAACCCGTCGAGAACGTTGTTAAGCTCGAGATATTCCGAGAATTTTCCAGCGTCGAACTGTGCATTCTCGTTCCGCCACTGCGTCTCCCAGTACGGCACGTCCCACGGCTGCAGCGCGGCGGGGCCGCCATGCTCCGACGAGAAGGATTCCAGCATGTGCATGTCCTCCTCGAATTTCGGCAACAGGTTCTCCTCAACCTCGGTCAGCAAATCCTGCGCAACCTTGACGCTGCCCGCCATCGTCTTCGCAAGCGCGTAGGACGCATAATTCGGGTATTTTACCGGATCGATCAGCCTGGCGCGTTCGTCGCGCAGCTCGATAATACGCTTGATAATCGGATTATTGTCGTAAGGCGGCTCGGTACCCATGCGGCTGAGCGCCTTGAAGATCGTTTCGCGAAATGACGGGTCTTCCGCGACTGTCAGCATGGAATCGACCTGCAGGCGCTCGGGCACGAACAGCCAGCAATCGCCCTGCGCGGCTGCGCCTTGCAGCGCCGCGGCAGTCGCCGTCGGGAGCAGGCTGGGTTTCTTGCCCTCGGCCGCCAGCGTCGCTTCATCCTTGCCCAAAAGATCAAGATGTGTCTGGGCGGCTTTTTTCAGGCCGGAGACGATGCTGTCCGGCAGACCGGCGAGTTGCGCCGGATCGGTAATAAGAACCGCCTGCTGTACGGCCGCGCGCTTGACGTTGACATCGAAGGCGTTGCACAGGCCGATCAGTTCCCGATCGATGTCCTTGACGCGCGCCTGCCCGTCGGCAGACAGGAAAGCGCCTTCGGACTCGAATGATCGGTGCAGATTCTTGAGCAGCATTCGATCGTCGTCGTCGAGCGGCAGGCCGTCACGCACGTTGTAGACGGCCTTGAAGCGCTCGGCGAGCGATTGATCCTGAAAGACGGCCTTAGAGAATGCCGATATTTCTTCGGCGACCGATTTGTAGACTTTTTCGATTTCCGATGTCGACGCGTTACCATTGAATAGACCGAGAACCCGGGTAACACGGTAGATGTCGGAGAAAAGCGATTCCAGCGGAACGACCGTGTTCTGAAAGGTCGGCGCGTCCGCTGCCTGCGCGATTGCATCAACCTTTCCGCGCGCGGCATCAATCGCATGCCTGACGGCAGGCTCGAAATGCTCCGGTCTCACGCGCTCAAGCGGCGGGAAATTGTACGGCTCCAGCAATGGATTCGTCATCATGTTCTCCCTGGTAAAAGTTTATAAAGATCCGCGTCCTCGGTCAGGGGGATGGCGCTGGATCCTTTTTAATGCCCGCGTTTTGCAGCAGCGCGTCGGGCGTCGCCGCCTCGCCGCGGAAATCGATATAGCGCTTGAAGTAATCGCCGCCCGATCCGCCCGCGTAAAAATTGAAGATCTTGGCGCAACTGTCTGGATCGTAAGCGCCCTTCTCCTTGAACAGCTCAAAACCGTGCGCGGCCAGAATTTCGGACAGCAGATAATTGCAGTAGCCGGCGGCGTAGTCGCTCGGCTCCTCCGAGAACAGGTGGTAGAAGCGCGTCAGGTCGTAGGGACGGATATGCCGCGCGTATGGGCTATCTAGCCTGAATTTTTCCTCAAGGTCACGGTCTGATGTGTAGTCTTTCGGGTCCGTGGTGTGGAACGCCAGATCCCAGATGGCGTTTTGCGCCATCAGCAGAATGCCGCGCGACTTGAAATGCTTGGCCGCAGCGTCACGTGCGTCGAGCAGCGCATCGGGAACCGGAGCGCCGGTTTTCCAGTCCCGCGCATACTCGGCGATATTCTCGCGGCGGCGCGACCAATTCTCATTGACGTTGGAGAAAAACTCGGCGAGGTCTGCCGGCCCCTGGAAGCCGATCAGGGAGCGATATTTTGTGTTCGTGCCGAGCATGCCGTGCAGATCGTGGCCGCCCTCATGATAGATCGTATCCACGTCGTCGGCGCTCGACATCACGGTCGGGCCCGAAGCCGCTTTCAGGATGTTCATATTAAGCACGAGTATGCCGGGCTTGCCGTCCGCCGGAAGTTGTGCGTGCTCAGCCCACGCGCCCGGCTCCTTGGAGCCCGCGCGTGGATGCAGGTCGACCATCAGCACGCTGACAAACTTTCCGGTCTTATCGAACACGTCGTAGCTGCGGATGTCGGAATGCGGAACCGGATAGTTATTTGCCGGCTGGAATGTCAGCCCGAATTCGCGATTGCAATGCTGGAAGAACCCGTTCATTACGTTTTCGAGCTCGAGATATTTCGAAAAGGCGCCGGAGTCGAAATCATACAGCTCCTTTTGCTGCTGCGCGGCCCAATATGGGACGTCGGACGGCTCGAGCTTCGCGGGGCCGCCATGCGCGGCCGAGAAATCCTCGAGCTTGCGCATATCCTCCTCGAACTTGACCAGCGCCTGGGCGGCTGTGTCTTCGAGAAGAGTCTGGATGTCCGCGAGGTTCGTGTACATGTTGCGGGCACGCGCGAATTCGGCGTAATTCCCGTAGCCGAGCAACGCGGCCCGCTCGTGTCGCAGACGCTGGATATCTTTAAGGACGGGCGCGTTGTCGTGCGCCGCGCTCTTGCCGACCCGCGTCAACGCCTCGAACACTTCCTTGCGCAGGCTCGCATCCGCGGCGCGTTCCAGGAAGCCATCGACCATCAGACGTTCGGGAATGATCAGCCAGCCGTCCTTTTTTTCTTTTTTGGCATCCGCGGCGAAGGCGGACAGATCGGTATCAGTCAAGCCTGCGAGCCGCTTCGGATCAGTGACATGAACTGCTTGCTCAGCCGTACCCTCAAGCCAGTTCTTGCGATAGGCCGACGATAACGCGATAAGTTTCTGATCAATCGCTTTCAACTGCTGGCGCTCGGCGTCAGTCTTGAGCGAACCACCGTTGGTTTCGAACTGGCCACCCAGAACCTTAAGCAAGCGCCGATCGTCATCGTCGAGTGGCAGCGCGTCTTGTTCGTCGAACACTTTTCTAAAACGCGCGCCGAGAACCGGGTCCTGGAAAATTGTTTTTTTAAAGTCGGAGATCTGGCTATAGACGCTCTCCTTCACCGACTCAATTTCCGGATTGGTCGCGTTCTGGCTCAGGAACAGCAGCGTGTACCGGAGGTCGGTCAGGCGATGGAAAAGCTTTTCCAGCGGAACGACTGTATTCTCAAACGTCGCCGGCCCGGTCGCGCCCTTGATCTCTTCCGCCTTCTGTTGCGTTTCGGCAAGAATGGCTTCGAGTGCCGGCTGGAAATGTTCGGGCTTTATGGAAGGGTAATCGGGAACGGGTGCGCTGGTGTCCAGAAGCGGATTGCTCATCAGTAACCTTCTTTAATTTTATATGTCTATAGCTACTCTTTTTTAGAGAGCGGACATAACACCGTCAAGTCTTAATTTATGACAAGAAAATACCCCGCCCCGGCTTCCAGCAAGCAGCCGGGCTGCCGTTTTCCAAATATCAGGCTTTTAGGCGGTTTTGGCCTGCACGGGCGGGGGTTGTTTTTGGCCGTAACGCTGCACGTAGAAATCGCGGAAATCGACCGGCGACAACAACAGTGGCGTGAAGCCGGCCTGCTGGGTGGCGTCAGCTAAAATCTGCCGGGCGAACGGAAATACATAGCGCGGCATCTCGATCAGCAGCAGCGGGTGTGCCTGCTCGTCCGGTACGTCGTTGAGCGAGACAAGGACCGCGTATTGCAGTTCGACGATGAAGGCGACCGTCTCGTCCTTCTTCGCCGTCGCTTCGATGCCCAGCGTAACCTCGAAGAGGTTGTTCATACCCTCTTCCTTGATGGATTTCGCATCCATCGTGAAGGCAACGTCGAGCGAGGGCCGCCCGCCGGTCATTTTCAGCGAATGCGGCGCGTTAGGATTCTCTATCGAAAGGTCCTTGATGTATTGCGCATGGATATGGACCGGCAGAGGGCTGATGCTCTGCATGTCATCGGCCTGCCCGCCCATTGGTGCGGTGGGGGCCTTGTCTTTCGAAGGGGTGTTCTTGTCCATATCTTGTTCCTAAGGCTTGGTTATTGCGAATGCAGGACTATCACGAAGGCCGAATCGGCTCAAGATTCATCATCGAGGCGAACATATTCGCCTTCAATGACGGATGGGTCGCGATGATAGCCCCGCTGCTCGAATTTACGGGTAGCAACACGATACAGCCCCGCGCGGACGCGCGGCGTCATAAGGGCGAACGCCAGCAGGTCGGTGAAAAAGCCCGGAATAATCAAAAAGACCCCCGCCGTAAACAGGCAAGCCGCATCGAAAAGTGTACGTGTCGGCATTTCCTTCACCATAAGCGTATGTTGCGCAGCCAGCAGCGTGGCGATCCCCTGCGACCGTACCACAGCCATTCCCGCGACAGCCATTAATATGGACAGCAACAGCGCCGGGACCACCCCGACCACTCCGGCAACCCATAAAAAGCTGCGGAACTCGAGGATCGGTAAAGCCAAAAAAGCTATTAAAAACCACATATTAAACCCTATTTGGGCAGGGAATTCTTTAGGCCTTCCCCTTGTTTGTGTTAAAATTAAAGAATAGGGTGCTTTTAAAGGATTTGCATGTCTCCCGATATAGTTATCTATGCAATCGTTGCTCTCGGCCTGGTCCTCTGGCTCAAAAGCATACTGGGCACACGGCACGGCAATGAGCGCTCGCGTCCCAACCCCTTTGTTACGCCGCGGTCAACCGACACGAGCGGCCGCCCGCCAGCGTCCCGTGCGCCCGCGCCCGAACAAACCGCGCATGAAGGGATGTTCGGCACACCGGCGCTGCAAAGCGGGCTCGATCGCAATATGTCTGTGACGGGCGTTAATACCGAACAGGGGTTAACTGACATCTCGCGCGCCGACCGCGCATTCGACCTCATCCACTTTTTGCGCGGCGCGCAGGATGCTTTCGTCATGGTGGTCGAGGCTTATGCTGCGGGTGATCGGTCGCTTCTGCGCGACCTGCTGAGCGACCCCGTCTATCAGGCCTTCAGCAACGTCATCGCCGAACGCGAAAAAAATCTGCAGAAAGCAAGCGTCGAGATCCACGCCGTCCGGCGGGTTGAGGTCGTTTCGGCGCGACTCGAGAATCGCGATGCCTACATCACCGTGCGTTTTGTGACGGATGAAACCAATGTCCTGCGTGATGCGGCGGGCCGCGTGATCGAGGGCAATCCGGACCGCGTCAGCGAAATCATCGACATCTGGACATTCACGCGCAATCTGCGCTCGCGCAATCCGGCGTGGATCGTCTCGGAGACGCGCGAGGAAAACGAAGGCCCGATCACCGGCAAACTTCCCGATTGATCGCCCGACTCCGGCGTTGTACCGTGACGCCGATGCGCGTCCGGATATTATTCTTTTTACCTCTACTCTTGCTGCTCAGCGCTTGCGCCGGCACGCCGTTGGAAACCGCGCCGCTGACGCTTAGCCCTGCATCCTATGATGATCTTCCCGGCTGGACCGCCGATCACCAGATCGAGGCGCTGGCAGCCTTCGGCAAATCATGCGCCGTGATAAACGCCAAACCCGCGGAGCATCCCGTGGGCGCCGATCCCGCGATGGGCACGTACGCACAATGGCAGGCGCCATGCCGCGCGTTGGCGCAGCCGCTGACGACGGATGCGCGCACATTCTTCGAGACATGGTTTACGCCGTGGCGCGCTGAGAATGGCTCATGGCACAACGAAGGCTTGTTCACGGGCTATTACGAAGCGGCGCTGCACGGCAGCCGTGTCCAGCACGACCGTTATCAATACCCCCTGCGTGTGCGTCCGCAGGATCTTGTGATGGTCGAGCTCGGCGACTTCCGGCCCGACCTCAAGGGCCAGCGCATCGCCGGACGCGTGATTCAGGGCCAGCTCAAACCCTTCGAGGATCGCGCATCCATCAATGCGGGCCGCCTGCCGAACGATCCGGCACTGCGATTTGTGTGGGTCGACAATCCTGTCGACGCTTTCTTCCTGCAGGTGCAGGGATCGGGCCGCATCATTCTTGACGACGGCAGCGTGCTGCGTGTCGGCTATGACGGTCAGAATGGCTGGCCCTATACCGCCATCGGCCGCGAGCTGATTAAAC
Organism: Patescibacteria group bacterium; assembly: GCA_035494535.1. Classification (GTDB taxonomy): domain Bacteria; phylum Pseudomonadota; class Alphaproteobacteria; order Micavibrionales; family Micavibrionaceae; genus JACQIJ01. The sequence continues at coordinate 7,035 of DATJGZ010000065.1, forward strand.
GCGGTGAACTCGACAAGGACCATGTGTCGATGCAGGCGATCCGGGCGTGGCTCGCGGCGCATCCCGGTGAAGCTTATGAGGTTATGAACCTCAATCGCTCCTATGTTTTTTTCAAGGTGCTGGGCGGCGACGGGCCCCTCGGCGCACAAGGTGTCGTGCTGACACCCGGCCGCTCGCTAGCTGTCGATCACGCCCGCATCCCTTACGGTATTCCCATCTGGGTTGATGCCGACGCGCCGATGGACGGCGCACCCCGAATCGACAGGCTGGTGGTGGCGCAGGATACGGGCGGCGCCATCCGGGGACCGATTCGCGGCGATCTATTCTGGGGCTACGGGCCGCAGGCCGAGCAATATGCCGGGCAAATGAAGGCGCAAGGCCGGATGTGGCTGCTGCTGCCGAAGCCGCAGAAGTGGCGGTAACGCGTTTTCGCCTGTCTTTGATTTTTACCCCCGATCGGCGTTAAAATTAAAGATCACATTCATTTTCATTCGCGAAGGAGATTCTTATGGGCGTTGTCACCAAGGGAACGGCAATCATCATTGACAAGAACACGGGCGAAACCTTTGAAATTCAAAGCGACGAACTGGACTGGCAGCCGGAGAATGCCGCCATGCCGGGGACCGAGCCCGGACAGCGGCATATCGCGCAGATCGACCACCCCGTTCTGGGCACGCTGATATGGTCGATCTGGGAGTATCCGGGTACTTCCGAAAATATAAGAGAGACAGACCCCAACGGCCATTCGCTGGAGCAGGACTTCGAATACTGGTTCGAAAGCCGTGAGGACATGGGTAAGCCCTCGGAGGCGCAGGACAACACGCCGCTTATGAATCCGACGGAAAAACCGGCAAAGGTGAGGACCAAGTCGAAGGCTAAGCGCAAAAGCAAGGTGAAATCAAAAACCAAAGCCAGGACAAGACCCAAGGCAAAAGCCAAACCCAAAGCCGCAAAGAAGTCGAAGCCGGTCAGGAAAACCAGGCCTAAAAAGCCCGCAAGAAAAATTGCGAAGAAGGCCCGGAAGAGCGCGCCCAAAAAGCGCAGTAAAAAATAACTTTCGCTATTTGGCTTTCGTGACGGGCGTGCGCGTCGCTGGTTCCGCGTATGGCGTGTTTTTAAAGCGCGACTCGTGATATCGGCGGCACTGCGACAGGAACTCCTCCTGCACGGGCAATGTATCGTGCGGATAGCGCGGATCGTCTTCGATCAGCTTCCATAGCTCGACGTCATTCAGCCAGCATAATTCGTGTCCGCTGGCGTTTCTATGCGCCCTGATACCGTCGCGCAGACGCGCAACCTCGCGCGCAACGGTCGCTATCGCCTTATCCCGGCTGGCAGCCAATGCCGCAATTTCATCGTCCGACAACGTCATTTTTACGGATAAACGCTCATGATCGTCCCGGCGTCCACATCAGCGCCCGCCGCCGGCGCGGTCGGCTGGGCCGGACCCGAGGATGCATTTCCAACCTGTGTGGTTGTGAAAACGTTTTCAGCAGCGCCGGCGGCCGGCTCGATGCTTGCCGCCGCCGTTGCGGCCGCTACGTCCGATGCGTCGCTGCTCACCGATACAGGGTCCTGCAATCCGGCCGATGCGCTGTCGGAAAAATGGGTTTCGCTGAACCCGCCATCATCGGGGCCGGCGGCACGGGCGCCATGAGCCGTTAGCAAGGCCAAAGCCGCAAATCCGGCGATCATTGTCTTTTTCAGCATGTGCGTATCCTCTTTCCGGGGTTAAAGTGTCTTGTCTCTAATTTCATCAATATCAGAAAAGATGCCGGTTTCGGCATGACGCACCTGTTCCATCCACCTGTTCTTTGCACAGCCGGTCTTTTAGCAGAATATTTTGGAAAATGGAAGCTTTGGGCAATTTTGGAAATTATTCCTTG
>DATJGZ010000066.1:0-15689 GCA_035494535.1 Patescibacteria group bacterium
TAGCCCCAAAGGGCGGCGGCGGCGAGCGCGGCGAAGAACCAGAGATGAGGCATGACGACTTCCCTACTCGGCGGCTTTTTCGTCGACGATACGGGGGAACACGCCCTGCGGCGCCGGGAGCAGCGTGCCGGATTTCAGCGCATGCGCGGCGTCTAGCACCGAAAAGTCGCGGTGATTGGCCGGCGCGGCCACCTGATCCAGTATTTTTTCCGCAGAGGCCGGCATGAATGGTAAGACAACAATGCCGAGGCAGCGTATGGTTTCGGCCAGCGTATAGAGAACCGTTTCCATCCGAGCCGGGTTTTCCTTTTTCAGTTTCCACGGCGCCTGATGGTCGATATAGGCGTTCGCCGCCATGACGACCCTGTGAATCTCCTCGATTCCGCCGCTGAAATTCTGGACGTCCAGTTCCTTGCGCAGCTTGCCGATTAGACCGCGTGCGCTGTCGAGCAGTTCCTTATCAGGAGCTTCAGGCGCACCCGTGTTTGGCACCTTACCGTCGCAGTTCTTCTGGATCATCGACAGCGTGCGCTGTGCGAGATTACCTAGGCCGTTGGCAAGATCGTTGTTAATCATGTGCACGGCGCGCTCATGACTAAAATCGCCGTCGTTGCCGAACGGCACTTCGCGCAACAGGAAATAGCGCGACTGGTCGACGCCATATCGCGCGATCAGGTCGGCAGGCGCGATAACATTGCCGAGAGACTTTGACATTTTCTGCCCCTCGATCGTCCACCAGCCATGCGCGAAGATTCGCTTGGGCGGGGCGATGCCGGCCGACATCAGGAAGGCCGGCCAGTAGACGGCATGGAAGCGCAGAATGTCCTTGCCCACCATATGCAGGTCGGCGGGCCAATATTTCTTAAAGCTGGCGCTGTTCTCATCGGGATAGCCGATTGCGGTAAGGTAATTCGTCAGTGCATCGACCCAGACATACATGACATGCTTATCATCGCCCGGCACAGGAACGCCCCATTTCAGACGCGAGCGACTGACCGAAAGATCCTTCAGGCCACCCTTGACGAAACTAATGACCTCGTTGCGGCGGCTCTCGGGCAGGATGAAATCCGGATGCTTCGCGTAGAAGTCCAGAAGCTTGTCTCCCCATTTTGAGAGCCGGAAGAAGTAACTCTCTTCCTCCACCCATTCGCATTCGGCGCCCGATGGCGCAATCTTTTTACCGTTGACGGTCTTGAGCTCGTCCTCACCGTAGTAGGCCTCGTCGCGCACGGCGTACCAGCCGCCGTATTTGTCCTTATAGATATCTCCCGCGGCCGTCATTCTTTCCCAGATGGCTTGCGAGGCCTTTTTATGCCGGGCCTCGGTCGTGCGGATGAAATCATTGTTGGAGAAGTTGAGGATGGGCATCAGGTCGCGAAAATTCTGCGAGACCTGGTCGGTGAATTTCTGAGGGTCAATGCCCGCTTTGGCAGCGGCTTCCGCGACTTTCTGCCCATGCTCGTCGGTGCCCGTGAGGAAGAAGACGTCGTAGCCGTCGAGGCGCTTGAAGCGTGCAAGGACGTCGCACGCAATGGTCGTGTATGCATGGCCGAGGTGAGGCTTGTCGTTCACGTAGTAGATCGGGGTGGTGATGTAATAGGATTTTCCCGTGCCCATGTGCTACGCAGCCTCCTTGTTGGCCAACAGCGAAAACGCGCCCAGTACTGCCTGACGCCGGTCAAGATTGGCATTCTCGGCGAGCGCGAAATGCTCACGCAGGTTTTCACATATTTCAACCAGTGCGGCAAGCGGATACTGGCCGATGATCTTCATAGCGGCGCTGGCGTCCAGCGGCACGGGTAGGTTTTCACCGCGAGCCTTGGCGCGCACCATTGCTTCCGCAGCCCACAGCATGATGGTTCTGAATGCCTGTAATGCGTCTTCCTGCTCGGGTCGCGAGATGTTATCCGCCAGCGCATGGATATCAACCCAGTTCCATTTCGGCCATCCTTCAAGTAGCGTGACGAACCGCGCCACAGCCTCAAGCCCGCCCTCATTCAGAAGCTTGAGCCCCTGCCCCGCGCTGCCGGAACTGACTGCGTACAGGACATTCACTTCGGTGTCGGATAAAGTGGGCTCGGCCATTCGGAGCAACTGGCCGAAGATGGCGATGTCCGGCGGCTGCACGGTAATGACGCGGCAACGTGAGCGAATGGTTGGCACCAATGCGCCCACACGGTGCGTCACCAAAATGAGCAGCGTTTTTGTCGGCGGCTCCTCCAATATTTTGAGCAGCGCGTTTTGACTGTTACGGTTCATGGTGTCGGCATCGTCAACAATGACGATACGCCAGCCGCCGCGGGCCGCGGTCAGGCGCAGAAATGGAGTTACGCGACGTACTTCTTCAATGATGACTTCGCCCTGAAGGCGGCCTTTCTTTTCATCGAATAGGCGCTCGATAATGAGGAGGTCATTGTGCCCCGCGGATGCTACGAGCTGCGCGACTGGATCATCGATAGGAACATCGAAGCTGGTTGGTTTCGCGGCTGGAAGCGGATCCCCGAATAGACTCGGGCCCGCGTCAGCTTCGGCAGCGCCATGCTTGAGCAGAAAGCGCGCGATGCGGAATGCAAATGTGGATTTACCTATGCCCTCCAGTCCCGAAAGGATGATCGCATGCGGCATGCGGCCTTCATTGAACGCGGCCAGCAATTGCTTTTCGATGTCTCCGTAGCCGAGAATAGTCGCTGCTTCGCGCGGCGGCTTCAGATCGCCGGCTGAAACCTCGCCGGCGTCCCCGTCGTCGAAATCCTCCTCGACCAGTTCTTCCTCGTTGTCGAACAGAAATGACATCTCAAACCACCAGCGATATCAGCGCCGCGGCGCCAAAGATCAGGATCATCAGAGCCGAAAAAAAGTTAACCCGGCGCAGGGTTTCGACGACCATCCGCTTGCCGGCGTGAAATGTCGCCGTCGAGAGAATGAACCACCATGACAGAGAGCCCGAGAATACACCCGCGACCGTCAAAAAGGAATACAAGTGGTTGTCATATGCAGATATGCCGGCGACCGCGAACACGGCCATGAAAGACAGCAACGTCGCGGGGTTGGTGAGCGTCAGCAGCAACGTCGAGCCAAAATGGGACAGCAGATATTTCGCCGGGCTAGAGTCGTCGTGCTCTTCGCCCGGATCGTGGGTGGCGGCCTCCGGCGGGCGCAGCAACGTCTTGCTGCCCAGATAGATCAGGAAGCAACCGCCGACCAGCCGCAGCAGCACATTATGTTCATGGATGAAGCCGGTGACGAGAACGAGGCCGAAGGCTGCGGCCGCACCGAAAAAACCGTCACCGACGGCGGCACCGAAACCGGTCGCCACCCCTGCCCGCCAGCCGCGGCTCAGTGTGCTGCGAATGCACATGAGGCCGACGGGGCCAATCGGCGCCGCAATCGCAAGACCGATGAGCATGCCTTTGATATATATGATCGCAGGAAACATCAGGCCGCTGCTTTCTGCAGCCGGGAATGAATGGCAGCTGCAACTGCTTCAACGCTCTGGTCCGCATTTATGACCATGCAACGTCGGGGATTCTTTTTTGCGATGTCGAGATATCCCTGACGCAGGCGCTCGTGGAAATCGGTTTTCAGTTTCTCGAACCGATCTTCCTTCGATGCATCCTGCGCAAGACGCTTGCCAGCGCGAGCCAGACCGGCTTCGACCGGCAGGTCGAGAATGAAGGTCATATGGGGCTCAAAGCCATTCAGGGTCATTGTATTGATGGATTCAACCGTCTCGATGGGCAGGCCATGGCCATAGCTCTGATAGGCGCGGGTTGAATCCGTAAAACGATCGCAAATGACAGTCTTTCCAGCGGCCAATGCAGGTTTGATCAGGTTTTCGACATGCATGGAACGGGCCGCGAACAGCAGTAGGACTTCAGCCACTGGCGTCCAATCCCCGCCGTCTCGGTTGACCAGCAGCGAGCGGATTTTCTCGGCTTCCGACGTGCCGCCCGGCTCGCGGGTGGTTACCACGTCATTACCTTCTGCTTTAAGTTTATCTGCTAAAAGTTTGATTTGGGTAGTTTTACCACTCCCTTCGCCGCCCTCGAAGGTGATAAAAAGCCCTGATGTCCTGCCGCCTTTTGCCATGACGTATTTGTATAAGTTTTCGGCGGTAATTCAAACCCGGATTACGTGCCGGATGAATGCTTTCCAGCTATGAGTAACTTTGCCTTCGCCAACGCCATCTGGAAAAAGCCTAGCTTTTCGACCCCCTCCGCTGCGATCAGCGGCTGATCGACCGGCGGCATGCCGTTCGGCAGTTCGATATGAACCTTGCCGACCTCCTGCCCTTTTTTAACCGGGGCCTTGAGCGGCGACTGATAATCCACTGAAACTTTGATGTCCTTTTTCGCGGCCAATGGCAGGGTGACCAAGAGGTCTTTGTCGACCGTCAGCGGTACTTCTTCGGCTTGGCCGAACACGACGGGCGCCTTTTCGATGGTCTCGCCCGGCTTGAACAGTCGGACGTTTTCGAACGTTTTCAAACCCCATTGCAGCAACCGCGCGCCCTCTTGTGCTCGCGCCTTCATGCTATCGAGCCCATTGATAACGAAGATCACACGACGGTTGCCAAGTTTGCCCGAGCCCATCAGACCATAGCCGCCATCCTCAGTATGGCCGGTTTTGAGACCGTCGCCGCCGATGTTGTCGTAGAGCAGCGGATTGCGGTTACCTTGCTTGATGTTGTTGTAGGAGAAGTCGAGTTCCGAATAATAGTGATAGTATTCAGGGAAATCGTGAATCATGCGGAAGGCCAAGGTCGACAAATCGCGCGCCGTTGAATAGTGCTCGGGCTCCGGCCAGCCGCTGGCATTCATGAAGTGGCTGTTTTTCATGCCCAGCTCTTCGGCCTTTTTGTTCATCATCAGGGCAAAATTGTCTTCCGTCCCGCCTAGGCCTTCAGCCAGCGTGATAGCCGCGTCGTTGCCCGACTGGATGATAACGCCGCGCACAAGATCCTCCACGCGTACTTGGGATCCGAGCTTTACGAACATCACCGAAGCGCCTGCCGCGGCTTTCTGCATCCGCCAAGCACGCTCGCTGACCGGCAGGGTTTGGTCCAACGTAATCTTGCCGTCTTTAAGCGCTTCGAACACCATGTACATGGTCATTTCCTTGCTCATCGAGCTCGGTGTCATACGATCGTCGGCATTCTTCTCCAGCAAGACCGTGCCGGTGTCATAGTCCAGCATGATCGCCTGCTTCGCGATGGTATCCTCGGCGCGGACAATGCCCGGTACCAGCAGGAGAAAGACAAGCATAAAATGGGGAGCTATACGGAGCATCATCAGACCTTTGCGTACAAATTCGACGGAACAACAATAAGGATTCGGCGCGGTTATTCAACCACTATGATGGCTTTGTCATGGCCATCACGGACCACCCGGTCCAGCAAACGATCGGCTTCATCGACGCTGGCGACGGGTCCGAGCCGGACGCGATAATATTGCTGCCCGTTGATGACCGCTTGAACCACGCGTGTTGACCGGTAGCCACGCAATTCATCGCGCAGGCGTTCGGCATTATCCTCGACCGTAAAGGCACCTGCCTGCACATATATATTTGCAGGTGTGACCTGCTCATGCGTTACAACAGGATCCGGATAAAAAGTGCCCTGGCTCATGTGGCCCGGCACCGGCACAACGGGCGGAAGCGGCTGCTGCGATACGGGTTCGACCGACGCAACCTCATACGGCCCTTGTATCACCGGGGTTCGTTCCTGTCCCTTCATCATGGCCATTTCGTATCCGCGCGTGTTCACACCGCTTTTGGCGAGTTCGGTCAGCCGCATGCTTTCCTCGGTCAGGACCTGCAGCCGTACCTTTGCCGTCCCCGCCCCCTTCATGCCTAGCAGGTCGGCGGCGCGAGAGGATACATCCATAACCCGGCCCCGGCGGAAGGGGCCGCGATCGTTGACGCGCACGACGATCGACCGGCCATTGTCGAGATTGGTCACGCGCACCAGCGAAGGCATCTGCAACGTTCGATGCGCAGCCGTCAGCTCGTTGCTATGATAAATTTCGCCGCTGGCCGTCCTATGGCCGTCGAAGCCGGGGCCGTACCATGAAGCCAAACCTGTTTCCACCAGATTGTACTGCTCGCGCGGGTAGTACCACTGGCCGTCGACACGATAGGGGCTTCCGACCTTGAAGGTTCCCTGCGGCGGCGGCCGCGTGCCGTAATAAGACGCCTCATCCGAACTATGGCCGGGCAAAACTTCTTTCACCAGATGGGATGCGTAGTTAATCTCCGAGCAGCCGGAGAGAAGGAAAAGCATCGCCACCGCGGCGAACGACCGGAGCATACGAAATTTGTTTTGACTCATTGTGTAGCAACGCTCGGTTCAGGAAGACGAATTCTGTCCGCCAACAGGCCGATGGCGGCGGGGAAATAGCCGGCATTCCAAGCCGCCAGGGTACGGTAGTTATTATAGGCGAGGAATACCGGTCCGCCGGGGTAATTGGGTCTGCTCGCGCCCGGAGCAACCAACGACGCAGCGGCGCTTTCGTCCAGCGGCAACTGGTGGCCGTTTGCGAGAGTGATGCCTAGACCTTTCCACGTCGCGATCGGGCTAATGGTTCCAGAATTGATCAGCGCCTTGGGGAAATGCTCTGGAAGATGCACCTCCCTCCCCCAGCGTTCGCCGGGACGCCAGTCGTCATGGACCAACTTGTTCGCAGAAGATGCAAATGTGTCGCGCAAATGGTCGCGGCTCCAGATATTCACCTTGCCATCGCCGTCACCATCCGCACCGTATTTCAGCAAAGTTGAGGGCATGAACTGGTTGTTGCCCATCGCGCCCGCCCACGATCCCTTCATGTCCGCTGCGCTCACATCGCCGCGATCGATCAACCGCAGTGCATCCATCAGCTCCTGCGTGAAGAAGTCGCGGCGGCGGCCTTCAACGGCCAACGTCGCTAGCGCACTCGGGACATTGAAATCGCCCTGATACGTGCCGTAGTTCGTTTCCATTCCCCATAGGGCCACGATATATTCGGCGGGGACACCGTATTGCTGCTCCACCTCGTGCAATTCCGTTGCATAACGGCGCATCATCTCCCGTCCCTGTGCGACCCGTGGATCAACGGCGCGCTGGGCATAGTCGCGGAACGACATAATGGATTCCGGTTGCCGCCGGTCGAGTTCGACCACTGTTCGTATGGGCTTTATGTTGCCCAAAGCTTCATCGATTGTATGCTGGCTGATGCCAGCGGCGAGCGCCCGTTGTCTGAATTCGGGCAGCCAGTTATCGAAGCGGTCCTGAATTTGGGTCCATTCCCGATCCGACAAGTTGGCCGGTGCAGCGGCGTGATGCTTGTGTGATTTTGCAACGTGCTTTCCATGCGCCTTGGCCTTCGCCGCGTGATGCGTGCGGTGATGCTGGCTAGCTTCAGCGGGCGCGGCGGCAAAAACCTGTCCACAGACCACGGCCAGGGTAAAAGCCATGACCAGAGATATTTTCTTGAAAGGATTCATCTTATTAGCATAACCAATGAAGCCGGCAGGGCAAAGCTATTTCGACCCTGCCGGCAATTTCTTCACAAGCTCGTAAGCCAAAAGGCCGGCATATTCGTGCAATGCGAGATCGGCCAGGTCAAAATTGCGCCGAACGTTGAGCATCTGCTCGGGGCCGGCCATCTCCCCGCTTGTCCGATAATCGCTCGGATAAGGGATGATGTTGGACCAACCCGTTTCCTGTGCCGCCTTCATAGCTCGCTTCATATGCCACGCGGACGTCACGAGCAACCAAGTCTCGCCGGGCTTGGGATTAACAAGCTTGTATGTAAAGGCAAGGTTCTCAAGTGTATTGCGTGATTTGTCTTCGAAAACGATGTCCTGCGACGGCTGTAACCCATACATCGTCACAAAGTTCTGGACATCTTTGGACTCAGGATGTTCCTGATGAAACAGACTCCCCTCCCCGCCGCTGAATACGAGTTTCGCGCCCGGATACTGCTTCCCCAGCCGCAGGCCGTCGAGCACACGCTGTACTTTCTGCGTCGCTACTGGGAATCCATGGCTCTGCGAGAATTCCGTTTCAAATGAGCCGCCGAGCACGACGATGCCCGTCACCTTCGTCGGCATCTTGTCCGGACGGACATACTGATTTTCAAGACCCGCAAGCAGGTCTGGACCGATTGGCAGTAGGCCCAGAACGCAGAAAAGCACGATCGCGGTGAAAATAAAAAAAACCGCGGTCCTGGTAAAGGAAATGAGTAACGATGCCGTTCCCAGCAGAAACAGCACCAGCACAAAGGCAAGCGGCGAAAGAAGCGCCCAGACCAGTTTTGATGCAATGAACATCATGCCGAATTAAAACAAAAGGGAACGCCGGAATCTCCCGGCATCCCCTTTTAAAATAGAAAAGCCGGAAAGACTTAAGGTTCTTTCTTTTCGCCAGTCGAACATTTGCCTGCTTCGCACTCGGCCTTGCATTTCGGGCAGACCATGCACAGCATCTTGGTGATCATGCAGTCTCCCGTAAGACCCGCATACACCAGGAGACCGCCCAGCACGACCGTTATCCAGTTAAAAGCAGGATGAGACATGCTTACCAGGGCGGAAATAATGATGAGCCCGCCTGCCGCAATCGGCACTTTCTGCTTGAGCGTCATGCCGCCGCAGTCGCCCTTGTCGGTGCTACAGCTTTCCCCATCTTTCATAATACCTCTCCTCGTGTGGTTGGATGTGAATCGAGCCGAATAACATGAATATTTTACACGAATTTGTAATCGCTGTCAGCGCCCATCAGTTTACGGAAGCAAGGAAATGGCTGCTAGACAAGGAATCAAGTGTCATGCAGAATGACCACTGGCGGCGAAGGGAGTCGCTTTCCGGTATGATTTCCAAATTTCACCCTTAACAAGTCGGAGTGATTTCATGTCGACATCTGAAGACCACAAGTACTTTGACCTTATCAGCTCCACGTTCATTGCCCCTGTTTTCTTCTTTCTCGCGCTGGTAATGGCGTTCATGGTCTATTACAGCCTCATTCACGCGCCGCGGGATCCGCACTACCTGGTTCTCGGCTGTCTGATGTTCGTTCTGGGCTACAATGCCTGGAGATTTGGCATGAAAATCCGCGGTACCTGATCCGTCGCTTTTTGGACCGACTTTATGAAACGCTTACTGCGCTTTGCGGTAAGCGTTTCCGCCTGCTTCCTGCCCCCAAATCTGCTTTAGCCCTTTTTCCTGGCCGCATGTATCGTGGTACAGGCCGTATTGGAATTCGTGCTCCTCCGCGTAATCCTGATGATACTCTTCTGCCGGATAGAAGATCGATGCCGGCAGTATTTCGGTCGCGATTTTCTTGCCGAACCGCTTTTCCAGCTTCTCCTTTGACTCCTCCGCCGCCTTTTTCTGCTCGTCGCCGCGAACATAGATAGCGGTCCGGTAAATTTCTCCCGTGTCGCAGAACTGCCCGTCAGTGTCGAACGGGTCGATATTGCGCCAGTATATAGCTAGCAAGCGCTCGTAGCTTATCTTTGACGGATCATAAGTTACCTGCAATGTCTCGCGATGGCCCGTGCCGCCGTGAGAAACATCGACATAATTTGGGCGCGGAGTTTTGCCCCCGCTGTATCCCACGACCGAATTGTGTATGCCGGGAATATTCTTGAAGGCCTGCTCGAGAACCCAGAACGAACCTCCAGCAAAGAGCGCGGATTTCATTTCCGGACTTTGCGTTGTTGGTGCTGCATTACCGGCCGCAAAACCCGCATTTGGCATTAGGACAACCCAGAAGAGAACGAGCGCAACGCGCACAAGTAAAACCGAAAGATTTCTCATCGCATTACACCTTATAGTTAATGAAAAACTTCAATTAGTCGTTGGAGCCGCCACCATTCGAAGGCGTGTGATGAGCGACATTCTCAGAACCGCCGTTCAAATAACTGTCCTTCCAGTATTTTGTACCCTGTAGCGTCAGCTGGAGTGCGAGCCCCGTTTCCGTAAGCTGATAAACGCGCACGCCAGGCCGCACGTCCTCGGCCCCTGTTACGGCCCCACCTTTCGCACCGGCTTTCGCAGCGGCGTCCGCCTGTCCCGAAAAATCAAGTCCTTCCGTAACAAAGCTGTCAAAGGCCTTCTTATTCGCAAAGATGAAGATGACCCGGAAATCCTTGGCGCCGAGCCCCAGCCCGAGGCCGCCTGATGCCATTTGCATGTACGTATCGCCCGTGCCCACGCTGTGCGCCACGCCGTAGCCATAGGCAGCGGTCAGGAAAAAGGCTGTCAGATTTGCGCTGGAAAAAACCGCATAGCCATACGCGCCGCTTATTTCTTTCTGAGCTCCAGGCTCCGTCTTATACAGCTTCGTCAATGTATCAGCGCGCATGTGCTGGATCTGCGCTTGCTGCTCGGAGCGGCTGGCTGCAAAAGCCTGCATTGGCAGCACGAGAACAACTGCAAGTGTCAGAAGAATGCGTTTCATGAAGGGACCTCCCGCCAGATGAGAATTTCGCCGCTTATTATGCGACCGCTAAAACCAAACGCCAATAGCCGGGATAGGGATTTTACAAGTGAATCACAGGCCTATGATTTGACGCGCCTTTTAGGCCTGACTTGACTGTTTTGCCCATTTATTGTATATTTTAAACATAAATAATATGTTTTTAACACACAAAAGGAGGAACATATGAGATACAGATATCCGATGAAATTCCTCTGCGGAAAGTTCGGGGCAGCCGCCAGTGCCTACCAACTGGCGTGGATGCACCAGCATCCGAACTGGGTTTGCCGGCCCATGATGCCAGGCCCTCATTAACAGAATCGTTAAAGCGAAAGGAGAACCAGAATGACAAAGACCGACAGACTGATCTCCCTGCTCGTCTCGATTTTCTCGACTGCCGCCTGTCTGCGAATGCTGGATGGCAAGACCTATACCGACGGACGCGGCGTCGCGGCGAAGCCGGGCCTGTTTTATCGCAGCGGCATTCCGGTCCGCCCCGGCTTTGTCCTCGCCTTCATGCGCGCGATCAAACCGACGGGCCGGGTGCCGATGCTGTTCGTTCACAACGCGCAGACCGACGCGCGCACGGACGCAATGACCGATCTTTCGGCATTTCTCCTCGAATAGTTTCCAAGGCATGTACCTTGCCGCCCCGCGCCATCGGGGCGGTTTTTTTTACAGCTTCTTGCTGTCGCGGTAGCCCAAGACGCATTTCCCTATGATCAGCAGGACGACAAACCACATGAAGCCGAGCCCCGCGTAGGGAATTGTCGTAGATGGCGCGGAATTGTCCAGCACCGCCTCTTCCGGCTTGTCGGGGTTGTAGTACGCGGTGGTCTGCGCACCGGCGGGATATTTATCTACAGTGTTCTGCGCAGCGGCCATGCTGCCGGAGCCGCTGCCGGCATACCAATAACGATCCGAGGTATAATTCTGTCCGTTCACGGAATAGCGGTACGTAATGACGGCCGAATAGGTCGTATCGCGGCTGTTGTTGCTGATGGTGATGGTCGAGGAGCGGTTACGTCGGCCCTGATTGCCGTGATACTGGCTTCTGACATGGCTTTCGATCACCTGCGCCTGAATTTCCTTGAAGTGGTCATGCGCGTAGACTTGCTTTCTCGTTGACGACAGCACGAGGGCCGAAATTCCCGCAAGCACAAGAATAAAGAATAACCCTATGCCGAGGAGCACGGCAGGCGAGGCCGGCTTTTGGTCCGGCGATGTTTGCGAATGCCGCGGCCCGTGCTTCGGATTCAGGTTGATATGGACTTCCATGCTGCCCCCTTGTTATCGGCGAGAATGCTGTATCAGGTGAAATAACGGATCGAGCGCGCCGAGGATGGCCAGCGACAGCGTGACGCCCAACGGCATCAGAACGACAAAAACGACAAACCGGAATTTTTTGACATGCGGCGCGCGCGGGTCTTCAGCCGTCAATGGGTTCGGCTGCGTCTTCTGCATATGCCTGTAGAACCAATACCCCGCCGCCTCCAGCAAGGGCCATACAATCAGGATGGTGATGATGCAGGAGCGGAGGTGCATGCGTGCTACTTTGTGCTAGCCGTCATGCCGCCTGCGGCAATGAAAATCAGACCGACAAACATAACCGCCACGCCGGTTGCGCCGAAGGTCAGCAGGCTTCGCATGCCCCGGCACAGGCGGATCATCTCGGGGTCGCCAACATTCTCGAACTTTTTATCCTTTAGATAATGAAAGAGTTTCATCTGGCAGGTCGGCGAATTATTGCCGATTGGCGTCGGTTGACCTAACTCTTGCCATATCTTCGGATGAAATTCCTTCAGATAGGTGAACAAGAAACTGGCCTTTTTCATGTACAGGAAATTGAACACGAACAGCATAATTAAGGCTGTCAGGCATAGCGGCAGAATATCCTCGGTCAAGCCGCCCATGCTCGGAAGGTCAATGTCCAACCGCCGATAACAATTCGACAGCGTCGATAACCTTCTTCGTCGCCTCGCCGATCAGAAGCACGTCGTGATCGACCCTGACATAGCGGTAGCCGCGCGGCGGCGGTGTTAGCATTACGAGCAGGTCATGCGGCACCGGCGACCAGGTAACACCGGTCGGCAGGCGCTCGCCCACTTGGTATTTCTTCGCCTGTCCCGGCGGCAGGCAGCCATTGTGCTTCTTTGCTAGTCCGGGCGGGCAGTGCTTGCGGTGCTCATGCTGGCTCAGGTAGTCCTCAATAATCAAGCGATCGTGATACACGATGCTGGCGCCTTGGCTGTGCCGGTCGTTGTCGCCGCTGAAATGATCGTCGCCATGTCCGTTGCCATTTCCATGACCATTGCCGTGACCGGCAAAGGCAGGAGCCGCGATAGTCAGGGCGAACAGAGCGATAAACGTCGACAAAACTTTTCTCATACCCATGCCTCCATGAATTGCTTGACGCTCATCGCCTCGAGTTTTTTCTGGTCGCTGCAAAGAGCGATGATCTTCTTGACCTGTTCGGCCTTGTAGTGGCCTTTGAGTGCGGTCTCGAACTTGGCTTCGAGCAGGGGAATCCCCTCCTCCCGCCGGCGCTTGTGGCCCACCGGGTACTCGATCTCGATCTTCTCGGTCTTGGTGCCGTCCTTGAAGAAAACCTGCACGGCGTTGGCAATGCTGCGCTTGTCGGGCTCGTGGTATTCCTTCGAATAGCGTTTGTCCTCCGTCACTTCCATCCTCGCGCGCAGGGCGTCGATGCGCGGGTCGGCGGCGACGTCGTCCTCATAGTCCTCGGCCACAAGGTTGCCCTTGATCAGCGGTACGGCCACCATGTACTGGAGGCAGTGGTCGCGGTCGGCGAAGTTATGCAGCGGGCCGGTCTTGCTGATGATGCGGATCGCGGCCTCGTGCGTGGTCAGCTGTATTTTCTCGATCTTGTCCAGCTTGCTCTTGACCTGCGGGTGCAGTTTCACAGCTGCCTCGACCGCCGTCTGCGAATGGAACTCGGCGGGGAATGATATCTTGAACAGCACCTGTTCCATCACGTAGCTGCCGAATGGCCGCTGGAACTTGAACTGGTTGCCCTTGAACAGCACATCGTAGAAGCCCCATTTCGGCGCGGTCAGTACGGACGGATAGCCGATCTGTCCCTGCTGCACGACGATCATGGCGAGGCGCACGGCGCGGCTGGTGGCGTCGCCCGCAGCCCATGACTTGCGCGGCCCGGCATTCGGCGCGTGGCGATAGGTCCGTAGCGCCTGCCCGTCTACCCATGCGTGCGAGAGCGCATCGATAATCTGGTCGCGCGTGCCGCCGAGCATCTGCGCGGCTACCGCGGTTGAAGCGACCTTCACCAGTACAACGTGGTCGAGGCCCACCTTATTGAATGAATTTTCCAGCGCGAAGACGCCTTGGATCTCGTGCGCCTTGATCATGGCCGTCAGGACATCCTTCATCGTCATATCCGGCATGTACTGCGCCAGCGAAAGGATGGCACCGAGGTTGTCGGACGGGTGTCCCCACTCCGCCGCCAGCCATGTGTCGTTGTAGTCGAGCCAGCGGACCATACAGCCGATGTCGAACGCACCCTTGACCGGATCGAGCTCGTGCTTGGTGCCCGGCACCTTGACCGCGTTCGGGACCTTCGTGCCCGGCACAATGGGCCCGAGCATCTTCACGCAGCCGGGAAATTTCAGCGCCATGATGCCGCAGCCTAGTGTATCCATCAGGCAGTAACGGGCCGTGCGGTAGGCCTCTTCGCTCGTGACCTTGTACTTGGTCACGTAGTCGGCGACGTCAGTCAGGACCTTGTCGGGCGCCGGGCGCTCGTTAAGGTCAAAATTCTGTGCGTGTGCGGCTGAGCCCATGGAATCCTCCTGCAAAAGCGATGTGCAGGGATTTTAAGGGCTGGCGGGGCAATGCCAAGCCCTAAACGTCTTGCCATAAGACAGGATTATTTCTTGTCGATCGTGGCGCTGAAGGTCTGCCCGCCGAGGTTCAGTGTAATGGTCTGCTTGTTCTGCTGGTTTTTCATGTATATCGCCCCGCACAGCCCGATGGCGGCGACGGCCAGCAGGCCCGCTATGCCGAGGCGCTTGTCAAAGCCGGGTTTGGATTCATTCATGCTCGCTCTCCTCTTCAGCGCGGAAAAGATTCACCGGTCTTTCTACAACGAATTTCCTTTTTGTGCAAAAGCCGGGAACAGGATGCCACATTCGATGTTGGACGGACACACGAAAACATTTTTACAACAAGGAGGAAAATCATGGCTAGCAAATCAGGTAGATCAAGTCGGTCGATGAGGTCGAGCCGGAGCGGATCGAAGACCAACAATTCGAGCGGCAAAAACCAAAATACCCGTAGCCGGCGCGGTTCGTCGTCCAGTTCGTCGGACAGGTCGGAACGCTAATATCGAATATTGCAAGCGCGCAGGACCGGCTTACCGGTCCTGCTTCGCTTTATCCCCGTTTGTCCAGAGGAACGAATTTGAGCCCTTCCGGGCCGGTGTAATCGGCCGATGGCCTGATCAGCTTGTTGTGAGCGCGCTGCTCGAAGATGTGGGCAGCCCAGCCCGCCACGCGGCTCATGACAAAGACTGGCGTGAACAGCGGCGTCGGGATGCCCATCAAGTGGTAAGTCGACGCGCTGTAGAAATCGAGGTTGGGGAACAGGTGCTTTTCATCCCACATGAGTTTCTCGATCGCCTCCGATACCGGATACAGGACTTTGTTACCGGCATCGTCGGCCAGCTTTTTAGCCCACGATTTGATCACCACGTTGCGCGGGTCAGCCTCGGTATAGACGCGGTGGCCGAAGCCCATGATGAGCTGTTTCTCTGCAATCATTTTCTTTACGCCCGCGGCCGCCTCCTCCGCGGTCTTATACTTCTGGATCAGTTCCATTGCCGCTTCGTTGGCGCCGCCATGCAGCGGGCCGCGCAGCGCGCCGATAGCGCCTGTCACCGCCGAATAGATATCCGAGAGCGTCGAGGTGATGACGCGCGCGGTGAAGGTCGAAGCATTGAATTCATGCTCGGCATACAGGATCAGCGAAACATTCATCGCCTTTTTGTGCAGCTCGGATGGCTTCTTGCCGTGCAGAAGCGTCAGGAAATGATCGGCAATGCCTTCGGCGTCCGTCTTGCACTCGATCTTCTTGCCGCTGTGCGTGAAATGCCACCAGTATACGAGCGCCGCCGGATAGATGCCCAGCAGCCGGTCGGTGACCGCGAACTGATCGTGCTTCGGCGACTCCATCTCGATATTGCCGAGGAACGACGTTGCCG
>DATJGZ010000067.1:0-4205 GCA_035494535.1 Patescibacteria group bacterium
TGTCCGGCACCTCGGCCCCCGTCTGCGGAAGATCAAGCCAGACCTGGCCGCTATCGGCGGCGTCAAGGCCGGCGATGATCCGCAATAACGTCGTCTTGCCCGAACCGGATGGCCCCAGCAGCGCAACAAGCTCGCCGGTGCCAACCGTAAGGCTGACATCATCCAGCGCCGTGAAGTCACGGTATTTCTTCGTAATGCGCTCAACTCGAATACTCATACAACCCTCTACTTCAGAGCATGCTTGTAAATATCGTGACGTCGCTCCAGCCACTCTTTTAGGACAAGTGTGACCAGAGCAAGAAATGTGAGAAGCGATGCGACCGCGAACGCCGCTGTGAAATTATATTCGTTGTAAAGGATTTCGACATGCAGCGGAATCGTGTTCGTCAATCCGCGAATATGGCCCGAGATGACCGCGACCGCACCGAATTCACCCATCGCGCGCGCATTGCACAGCAAGACACCATACAGCAGTCCCCATTTAATATTGGGAAGCGTAACATGCCAGAATGTTTCCCACCCGTTCGCTCCTAAAAGAATAGCGGCCTCCTCCTGCTCGCTGCCTTGCTCCTGCATCAGCGGTATCAGCTCGCGCGCAACAAAAGGAAACGTAACGAAGACAGTGGCCAGCACGATACCCGGCACCGCGAACAGGATCTGGACATGGTGCCGGTCGAGCCAGGGCCCGAGCAGGCCGCTGGCGCCAAATAACATCACATATATAAGACCGGCGATGACGGGAGAAATCGAGAATGGCAGTTCAATCAGCGTAATCAGCAGATGCTTGCCGAAGAAATCATGCTTGGCGATCAGCCAGCTGGCTGCCAGGCCGAAGACCATGTTTAATGGAACCGCGATGAAAGCGGCAATAAAGGTCAGTTTTATTGCCGCCAGCGCGTCAGGTTCTCGAATTGAGGCCAGCCAAAACTTGGCTCCTTTTGCCAGAGCCTCGCCGAAAACGACCATCACCGGCAGGACAACCATTAGCCCGACAAAACCCAACGCCGTGAAAATCAGCACGATCCTGACCCATGCCGCATCCGACAGCAAACGCGGCCGGCTTGTCACATCAAGGTTTATTGAAATCGTATTCGTGACGGTGCCCGTGGTCATGACCCCCTCATCCGCATGCTCCATTTCTGGAGCAAATTGACGACCAGCAACATTACGAATGAGGCCACGAGCATGACCAATGCCAGCGCGGTCGCCCCGGTAAAGTCATACTGCTCAAGCTTCACCACAATCAGCAGCGGTATGATCTCGGTCGAATAGGGCATGTTGCCGGCGATGAAAATTACCGATCCGTATTCGCCGAGCGCGCGGGCAAAGGCCATGGCGAAACCCGCCAGCAGTGCCGGCAGGATCTGCGGCAGGATTACGTAACGGAAGGCCTGTAGACGCGTGGCACCGAGGCTAACGGCTGCCTCCTCGGTTTCGCGATCAAGGTCCTGTAGTACTGGCTCGACCGTCCGCACCACAAAGGGCAGACCGATGAATACCAGCGCGATGCCGATGCCGAAGGGATTGAATACAAGGTGGACATCGAAATGCCGCCCGATCCAGCCGCCCGGCGCATAAATCGTAGTCAAGGCGATGCCGGCCACGGCCGTGGGGAGCGCGAACGGCAGGTCGATGACGGCGTCCATGATGCGCCGGCCCGGAAAACGGTAACGGACAAGCGTCCACGCTACAATCAGCCCAAACAGAACGTTCACCAGCGCCGCCACGAAAGATACGCCGAAACTGACCTTGAATGCGGCGACCACGCGGGGGTCGCGTATGGTCGTCATAAATGCGGGCCAGCCCATATGCATGGTTTTCAGGACCAGCCCGGCTAGTGGCAGCAGAACGATAAGGCCCAGCCAGAACAGGGTAAAACCCAGCGTGAGGCCGAAACCCGGAATGATCCGGGATCGGTTCGCTATCGCTGCTGTACCGCTAGCCGTCACGAATCTACCTTTTTGATATCTGATCGAAAATTGCGCCGTCCTGGAAATGGCCGGCCTGCGCCTTTTCCCATCCGCCGAACGCCTTGTCAACCGTCACCAGCTCAAGTTCGGGGAACTGTTTTTTATGCAGCGCCATGATGTCGGTATTAACGGGCCGGTAATAGTATTTTGCCGCCAGTTCCTGCGCCTCGGGCGTATATAGGTATTTCAGGTAAGCCTCAGCCACTTCGCTTGTCCCATTATCCTTCGCATTTACATCGATGACTGCAACCGGCGGCTCGGCGAGGATGCTGATGGTCGGCACGACGATCTCGAACTTATCTTTCCCAAGTTTGTCGATGACCAGAAATGCCTCGTTCTCCCATGATAGCAGCACATCGCCAATGCCACGTTCGGCGAATGTCGTCGTAGCGCCGCGTGCGCCCGTATCGAGCACCGGGACATTGCGATACAATCTTGTCATGAATTCCCTGATTTTTTCCTGATCGCCACCGAATTTTTTGTCGGCGAAGGCCCACGCCGCAAGGTAGCTCCAGCGCGCACCGCCGGATGTTTTCGGGTTGGCGGTCACAACCTGAACGCCTTCTTTTGTCAAGTCGTCCCAATCCTTGATTTGTTTGGGATTTCCCTTGCGGACAAGGAAAACAATCGTGGATTTATAGGGAGCGCTGTTATGCGGCAGCCGCGACTGCCAGTCGGCTGGAAGCTTGCCGCTGCGCGCGGCGATCTGATCGATGTCATACGCGAGCGCCAGCGTCACGACATCGGCCTTGAGTCCGTCGATCACCGCCCGTGCCTGCGTGCCCGAGCCGCCATGAGACTGACGCACCTCGACATATTCATCTTTCGTCTCTTTAAGCCAGTATTCCGCGAAAAGCTTATTGTATTCGCCGTAAAACTCGCGTGTGGGATCATAGGACACATTCAGGAGAACGATCGTCCTTTTGGCATAGGCCCGATCCACATCGATTCCAACCCAGGCACAGGCGGCAGCCAATAAAAGCAATGCCGCCCGAAATACAATTCCTTTCATTACCTTCTCCTAGAACTGATATTGAGCACGCGTGAATAGGGCATCTTCCGTCTCGCGGTCTTCACCGCCCGCTTTGCCATCGTCAAAGGATGTGCGCTCATAAGCAAACAAGATTCTGGCGTTGTCGGTCAGGAAACCGCTGACACCCACACCCCAGTTCGTAGCAGCGCTAGCCGAGACGCTACGGCTGGCGAGAATCGGGAAAGCATCGTCGTCGATATTGATATGCCCGTAACGAGCGTCAAGCTCCCATGCACCCCAGTTACCAGCGGCGGGATCGAACGGATGGGCCGGAGACACGGATTTGTAAGTAGCATCCTCGCCGGTCAGGACCCACTCGACCTGCGCGCCCCAGGCCTTGTTAGTGACGTCCTGTTCTGTCGCACCATTGCGCACCCGCTCATCCGAAAGGATATAATCGGCGAACGCACCGAAGGGCCCTTTATAAATGTAAGCCTGCGGATCGACGCGCCAGTTATTACCATCGGCAAAGCTGCCGGCGGAATAAGCAAAGAAAGTCTGACGGCCGGACGTGGTGAATGCCGGCAGGATGGAATTCGCTGCGCTACCTTCGGTGTTGCCGAACGTGCCGGCGACGCCGCCGCCGATTCCGTCATGGTCAAGGATGAGCCGCCCAAGGACTTCCTTGCCGTCATCCTTGTCGATGTTGTCGTTGACGTTATCGGGGGTGTCGTTGAATACACCAAGCTGCCACGTCAGCTTGGTCTCGAAATATTTGTCGTTGAAAGTGCCGAAGGCGAGCCCGCCCGCGTCCCGGCTCGGCGTCAGCAGGACGGGCAGACCGTATTCGGTGAAGCGCTGATCCTGCGTACCTTGCAGCTGGTCGATGCCGATCGGCGGCTTCATCTTGCCGAACTGGATGCCGAATGCGTCCTTGTATTTGTAGCCGACAAATGCATCCATCAGCACAACCGCCGAGCTGCCGAAGTCGGGCGTCAGATTGTAGAAAAAGCCATGAGACCCGCCCTCGACGATCAGGCGCGCATGGCGAAGCTCGAACGAATCATTGGCATTGTTGTCGTCGTCGCTCGGAAAAAACCGGGCATCGGCCTGTATAAAGCCGTGCACGCGCATGAGAGTGTCGTTTTCCGCGTTTTTGATCGAAAGGCCGGTTTTGTCCAGCTTCACGCTGATTCCATCACTGGAATTCTTCGCCGAATCGCCGGCTGCCGGCGCCATTACCGCAGCCCAGCTTGCAGACT
>DATJGZ010000068.1:0-8324 GCA_035494535.1 Patescibacteria group bacterium
TTCACGCTGCTCGAGATCGCGACCATGCTGCAGGAGCTCGGCCTCGAATTTCGCGGCTTCGCGCCGCTCGACTCTCTGCACCGGCAAGGCTACGCGGCGATGTTCCCGAAGGATCCGGCGATGCTCGACCTCGGCCACTGGCACGAATACGAGCAGGCCAATCCGGACGCCTTCATCGGCATGTACCAGTTCTGGTGCGGTCCGCGCGGCTAGGGCTTCCCCCTAATACTGTCATCCCCGCGAAAGCGGGGATCCAGAAGATTTTGGCTGAGACTGTGATTGTTGGCTCTGGACCCCCGCTCAAGGCGGGGGTGACATCAATTATGGGGTGAGGCCCAAACCCTTGAGAATAAGTTCGCGGATTTTTCGCCCATACGGCGGATAATGCAGGCCCGGTTCGACATTGGCCGATTGCAGGATCGACTTGCGGCGCGAGAAAACGTCGAATCCCGCGCGGCCGTGATAGGCGCCGAAGCCGCTGCCCTCGCCGCCGCCGCCGAACGGCAGGTCGTCGACCGCCAGATGCATCATAGCGTTGTTGGCGCAGATGCCACCGGCGCTGATTTCCTTCTTCGCGCGCTCGATGACATCTTTGTCGGTGGCAAACACATAGGCCGCCAGCGGGTGCGGCCGCGAAGCGATGTCGTTGAACACGTCGTCGATATTCTCGAACTCCATAATCGGCAGCACGGGTCCGAAAATTTCCTCCTGCATCACCGGCGACTTTGGATCGACCCCGGTCAGGATCGTCGGCGCGACATACAGATCGTCGGCGTCGACCTGACCGCCGTGCGCGATCGTCTGGCCGTCCATCAGCCCTTTCAGCCGCTCGACATGCTTGCGGCTGACGATGCGGGCGAAGTCGGGACTCTTTTGCGGATCGGATCCGTAGAATTTCTCAAGTGTCTCTTTCAGCACCTTCGTGAATTCCGTCGCCACTTCCTTGTGCACGAAAATATGATTGGGCGCGACGCAGGTTTGCCCGGCATTGGCGAACTTCGCGAAGACGATGCGCAGCGCCGCGGTCTTGAGGTCGGCGGATTTATCGACGATGCAAGGGCTCTGCCCGCCGAGCTCCAGCACGACGGGTGTCAGATGCTCGGCCGCCGCCCTCATAACAATCTTCCCGACATTGGCGCTGCCGGTGAAGAAAACGAGGTCAAAGCGCTCCTTCAAAAGCTCCGTCGTCTCGGGTACGCCGCCCTGCACGACCGGGAAGGCCTTGGGATCGAGGTAGCGCGGCAGCAGGTCGGCCAGCACCTGCGCGGTTGCGGGCGCCATTTCCGACGGCTTGATGACGGCTGCGTTACCCGCTGCGATGGCGCCGACGAGCGGCGAGAGCGTGAGCAGCAGCGGATAATTCCATGCCCCCATGATCAGCACCGTGCCGAGCGGCTCCTGCGCGACACTGCTTTTGGCGGGCTGGAGGTGGAGGGGGGTGCGTACCTTCTCCGGCGCGGCCCATTCGTCGAGGTGCTTCAGGGCATGTTTGATTTCGGCATTGATGACGCCGAGCTGGAGCAGCTTGCCCTCCTGCGGGGCGACGCGGAGATCCTTATGCAGGGCATCGAGCAGGGCAGGCTGGTTCTCGCGGATCATGCGCTGCAGCGCGCGCAGCTGGTCCCGACGCCAGTCCAGATCGGCGCGGTCGAGCGAGCGCTGGTGTTTTCGCGTCTCATTGACGAGGTCGGTATAGGCCGCCACTGCGCTTGATTCCCTGTTTCAAAATTCCATAATTTTTTCAGCAGAGTAGGGGCTTTGTTATCAACTGTCAAACCCGGCTCGTTGCTGCGCCGCACCTTGCGAAACACGCGGTTTTAAGCCATTTTCAGGTAAAATATAAGAAGAACAGGGAAACAATGGCGGGAGACGATCTTCCCGAAAACACCGTCCGCGAAATCGCGGACTATCTGCTTATCGACCGGACCGAGCTCGGTTCGGCCGATCTATGCCTCATTTTCGGCAACCGCTATGTATCGGACAAACTCGCGGCCACCGGCGCGATGCTCTATCAGCAGGGCCTGTGCAAGAAAATCGTCGCGAGCGGCGGGGTTCTGACCGACGACGGCCGCACGGAAGCGGCGGCGATCAGAGACGAACTCGTGCGTCTCGGTGTACCGGAAAAGGACATCCTCGTCGAAGATAAGGCCATGCACACCGGCGAGAATGTTGCCTATTCGAAGGCGTTGGTCGAGCGCGAGCTGGGGCCTGACGCGGTACATTCGGTGATCGGTGTCGGCCACATCAGCGCGGGACGGCGTTTCCTGATGACGATGGCCAAGCAATGGCCCGAGGTGCTGCCGATGCAGGTCAGCGTCAATCCCTATCCGGTCTCGCCCGCCGACTGGACGCGGCACGAGGGGTTCAAACAGCAAGTCATGAACGAGTGGAACAAGATCGCGGCCTATCGCTCCGAAGGCTTCATCGAGGAAGTCGACATCGACCGTATCAACCGCAGTGCCCGTAACCTCCCGCCACGCGACCCCGGCCCGGGTCCGGCTCCCGCTCCATAAAAAGCCTTTAAAAACGGCTTTTGGCGCATTATTCTGCCGCGCATGGCTAAAACTACACAGAATCGCATCGCTGCGCGTTTCGCAGAACTCAGGAGTCAGAACCGCAAGGGTCTGGTGACTTTCATTACCGCGGGCGACCCCGACGCCGCTACCAGCCAGGCGATTTTGAACGACCTGCCGCACTGGGGCGCCGATATCATCGAGCTCGGCATGCCGTTCTCCGATCCCATGGCCGATGGGCCCGCCATTCAGGACGCCGGTACGCGCGCACTCAAGGCCGGCGCGAACATGAAGCAGACGCTGGCGCTGGCGAAGGCTTTCCGCGCAAAGAATGAAAAAACGCCCCTGATCCTGATGGGGTACTACAACCCGATCTATTCCTACGGCGTCGAGAAATTCGCGAAGGACGCCGCGGCCGCGGGTGTCGATGGTCTCATTATTGTCGACTTGCCGCCGGAGGAAGACGCCGAGCTGCGTGAACCGGCGCAGAAGGCAGGCCTCGATATCATCCGCCTCGTCACGCCGACGACCGATGATAAAAGGCTCGATGTGATCCTCGACGGCGCGGGCGGGTTTATCTATGTCGTCGCCATTGCTGGCGTTACTGGCACCGTGTCCGCGAACGCTGACGCGCTGAAGCCACTGCTGGAAAGATTACGGAAACGCACTAAATTGCCTGTGGCGGTTGGGTTCGGCATCAATACGCCCGCGGATGCCCGGGCCATGGCCGCGCATGCCGATGCGGTCGTCGTGGGCTCCGCCATCGTGCGGACCATTGGTGCACTGCAAAACGGGGATAAGGACAAATTGTCTTTACAAGTCAAGGACCTATCCAAGTCCATGCAAGGCTGAATCGAGGCTTTTTCTTGACAGAAAGGCCCCTTTACGGGATAAATCTCCCTCCACAACAGCGGGGTAGAGTACAAACAATGAGCTGGCTGACGAACTTCATACGGCCCAAAATCCGCTCCCTCGTCGAACAGAAGGAAGTACCGGATAACCTCTGGACCAAGTGCCCCGCCTGCGAAGGCATGCTGTTTCACCGCGATATGGCGGAGCACCTGAACGTCTGCACCCATTGCGGCTACCACATGAAGATCAGCGTGGCTGAGCGTCTGGCGTTGCTGTTCGATGACGGCCGCTACCGCGAGAATGCGCCGACCAAGGTTCCATTCGACCCGCTCAAGTTCCGCGACCGCAAGAAATACGCTGACCGGCTTAAAGAATCGCGTGCCGAAACCGGCCATGATGACGCCATCGTCATTGCCCGCGGCACCATGGGCGGCATCCCGGTGGTTGTCGCCGCATTCGATTTCAATTTCATGGGCGGCTCGATGGGCGCCGCCGTGGGTGAGGGCATTGTCATGGCGGCCGAGCTGGCCGTGAAGGAAAAAGCCGCGCTGATCGTCATACCGGCCTCGGGTGGCGCGCGCATGCAGGAAGGGGCGGTGTCGCTGATGCAGATGCCGCGCTCGATCGTGGCCGTTCAGATGGTCAAGGACGCGGGCCTGCCCTATATCGTCATGCTGACCGACCCGACCACGGGCGGCGTCAGCGCGTCGTTCGCGATGGTTGGCGACATCCATATTGCCGAACCTGGTACCATGATCGGCTTCGCCGGCAAGCGCGTCATTCAGGAAACGATCCGCGAAGAATTGCCCCCTGGCTTCCAGACCGCCGAATACCTGCTCGAGCATGGCATGATCGACATGGTTGTGCCGCGCAAGGAACTGCGCTCGACGCTCATTCGCGTCCTCTCGATCTTGTTGCAAAAGAAGGTCACTGTCACCCAGACCGGCGAAGGCGAGGACAAGGCGACGGCGAAACAGAATGGAAAGAAAGCCAAACGCGGCCTGAAGGCGCGCGCGCTCATTACCGGCAAGGCCAACGAGACGCGCGCTGCCATCGCCGCGGCCATTCCGGCCAACGCGAACACTGTTGTCCGCAGGAAAAAGGTCCTGCGGCGGAAATAACACGCGCGTGTACGCGGCCGATGCGCGCCACGACCGGCCCTCGCTGCAGGACAAGCTGCAGCATCTCTACACCCTTCGCAGCGGCCCTTCGATCGACCTGACCATCCGGCCCGATTATTATGAGCTGTTATCGCGGCTGGGCAATCCGCATCAAAAACTTTCCCCTGTCATCCATGTGGCAGGGACCAACGGCAAGGGCTCGACCATTGCCACCATGCGGGCAATTCTCGAAGCTGCCGGCTATCGCGTTCATGTTTATACCTCGCCGCATCTGCATCGTTTCAATGAGCGCATCGTTCTGGCGGGGCAAGAGATTAATGACGATGCGCTGGAAGCCCTTCTGGATGAGGTCACCGGCCTGGCGGCGGGCCTGAAGCTAACCTTTTTTGAGATCACGACAGCTTTATGTTTTACGGCCTTTTCGCGCACGCAAGCCGACATCGTCCTGCTCGAAACCGGCCTCGGCGGGCGGCTGGATTGCACCAATGTGATCGAGAAACCTGCGGCCACGGTCATCACGGCGATCGGCTTCGATCACATGGAATTTCTTGGTGACACTCTTGTGAAAATTGCGTCTGAAAAGGCTGGGATCATGAAAGAAAGCGTGCCATGCGTCATCTCGCCGCAGACGGACCCT
The DNA here is from genome assembly GCA_035494535.1 of Patescibacteria group bacterium. Taxonomy (GTDB): domain Bacteria; phylum Pseudomonadota; class Alphaproteobacteria; order Micavibrionales; family Micavibrionaceae; genus JACQIJ01. The sequence continues at coordinate 5,124 of DATJGZ010000068.1, forward strand.
GCGGTCGAGGCTGTATTTGCAAACCGGGCTTCGGAGCTTCAATGCCCGCTTGTCCGCGGAGGACATGAATGGATATCCAAGCGCCAGGATGGCCGGATGATCTTTGGGATTGACGGCAAAGGGGTTACTCTCCCGCTCCCGTCACTGGCCGGCCCGCATCAAATCAGCAATGCCGGTACGGCGCTGGCCTGCCTGGAAACCCTGCCGGACTTCGAAATTTCGGAAGAAGCCGCGGCGGATGGGTTGCGCCACATACATTGGCCGGGACGCCTGCAACGCCTGCCCGATCCGGCATCAGGGTGGGAGCTGTGGGTCGACGGCGCGCATAACGAGAATGGCGCACAGGCGCTCGCGGCGCAGTTGATGCAATGGCAGGGGCAGGACGGAAAACAGGCATATCTTGTTTTAGGAATCATGCAGCGCAAGGACGCCGTGGCATTCCTGAAGCCGTTAGTTTCCCACGTCGCGGGTATTATTGCCGTGCCGATTGCGGGCGAATCGCTCGCCCATACGCCTGAGACGCTCGCGTCGGTTTTGAGAGATACAGGATGGGAAGCGCCTCCGTTTGCCGCCGACATCCGCCAGGCAGTTCAGGAAGTCGTTAAGCGGGGTCCTCAAGGACGCATACTCATTGCGGGCTCCTTGTATTTAGCCGGTCAAAGCCTAGCCTTATTTGATGAAAAGTAGTTTGCTATAACGCTACTAACGCATTATTATGCTGTCATTTCAAGCTGCCCCAAAAAGAACATAATAAAACATCAGTTAAACCACACTTGGCAGCCTATTATTAAGGATGACCATGGCCCAGAAAATCGCACTGGTTGATGACGACCGCAATATCCTTACTTCCGTCTCGATGGCGCTGGAAGCCGAAGGCTTTTCGGTGAAGACGTACAACGACGGCGAGGAGGGTCTCAAGGGCATTACGTCGACTCATCCCGATCTCGTCATTCTCGATATCAAAATGCCGCGCATGGACGGCATGGAAGTGCTTTCGCGTCTGCGGGAGAATTCAGGACTGCCCGTGATTTTCCTGACCTCCAAGGACGATGAGGTCGATGAAGTCATCGGTCTGCGCATGGGCGCGGACGATTATATCACCAAGCCTTTTTCGCAACGGCTGCTGATCGAGCGCATACGCGCGCTGCTGCGTCGCGAGGCGCTGCGCGGCAAGGGACAGGATGCCGCGGCCGCGCCGGTCACGGGCGAAAAAACGGTGCGCGGCCCGCTGACGCTCGACGACGCCCGTCACGAGTGTACGTGGAACGGCAAACCCGTCGACTTAACTGTGACCGAATACTTGCTGCTTAAGGCGCTGGCCTCTCGGCCGGGGCACGTCAAGAATCGGGACCAGTTGATCGATCTCGCTTATGGTGAGAATATCTATGTCGATGACAGAACAGTCGATTCCCACATCAAGCGCATCCGCAAGAAATTCCGGGTTGTCGACTCCGATTTCGCCCAAATCGAAACGCTCTACGGCGTCGGCTACAAGTACAAGGAAGACTAAGCCCCGGGGCTTTTTCGGCGGCCTCATCCTCCGTATTCTCGCGGTCAACGTCATCGCGCCGCTGGCGCTTGTGCTCGGCATCCTTTATATGGGCCAGTACCGCGACAGCCTGATCAACGCCGAGCTAGAAACCCTGAGAGCGCACGCTCAGCTTTTCGCGGTGGCGGTGACCGAAAGCGCCGTGCGCCCCCTTGAACGCGGACGGCCTTTCCTCTTCGCGAGACCCGAAGAGATCGAGGTCATCATGCCGGATTTGGCGCACCGCGTCGTCCATCGCCTGGCTGCGGCCACGGGAAGCCATGCGCAGGTCTTTGCACAGACTGGAGCGCTTGCCGCCGACTCGATGGAAATGGGACCGCCCAGCAAATCGACGCGCGGAAAGGATGAGGCGCCCTCCGAAACGAAGAAGACCATTTCCAATGTCGTGCGGTATATGGCGCATAATTTTCTCCTGCTTTTCCCAACCAAAAGCGGCGCGCTGCCTCTTTATCCGGATATGCCATCGATTAATATTACCGATTTTCCCGACGCGATTATCGCGCTTAAAGGTCATGTCAGCGCCACCGCGTGGGAGAACAAACGCGGCGAGATCATTCTGACGGCGGCATCGCCGATCCGGAAAGGCCGCGAGGTGCTCGGCGGCCTCCTCCTTACCCGCGATGCGGACGATATCGAGATGGCAATGGTCGAGGTGCGCGTCGAAGTCATCGAAATGTTCTTTCTGGCGCTGAGCCTCACTATTTTGCTCTCGATGTATCTCGCGGGCGTCATCGGCCGCCCGTTGCGGCGTCTCGCCATCGCCGCCGAGGCAATTCGCCAAAATAAAAGCCGGCATATCGATATTCCAGACCTCAGCCGCCGCCATGACGAAATTGGTGAATTGTCGCTGGCCCTGCGCGACATGACGCAGGCATTGTGGGACAGAATGGATTCGATTGAGCATTTCGCCGCCGACGTTGCGCACGAAATCAAGAACCCGCTGACGTCTCTGCGCAGCGCGGTCGAAACCGTGGCGCGCGTAAAGACGCCGCAGGATCGCGATCGTCTAATGGAGATAATCCTGCACGACGTCCAGCGCCTCGACCGTCTGATCAGCGATATCTCGAACGCCTCCCGCCTCGACGCCGAATTGTCGCGGGACGAAATGGGGCGCGTGGATCTAAGACATCTGTTGGAAAGCCTAGCGAATTTTCAGCGGCCGCTGCTGCAGGGAAGCGAGAATGGAGCGGTCGCGCTCAAGCTGCCGGCTGGCGAAATTGCTGTGCGCGGCAACGAAGGGCGTCTGGGGCAAGTGTTCGAGAACCTGATTACGAATGCCTTGTCCTTCTCCCCAGATAAGGCCGTTGTGGTTGCTGTGACGCTTGAAAAGCGGCTGGTGATCGTCTCGGTCGAGGACGAAGGCCCGGGTATCCCGGAGAGCAAACTCGAGACGATTTTCGAGCGTTTCTACACGGAGCGCCCGAAGCACGAGGATTATGGCCAGCATTCGGGCCTCGGGCTGTCGATCGCCAAGCAAATCGTCAACGCGCATGGCGGTGAAATATTCGCGGAAAATCGGTATGATGCTTCCCGGCGCGTCATCGGCGCGCGTTTCGTCGTGGTACTGGAGGCGGCGTGACAACGAAGAAAACTGAAACCGTTATTGCCCACGAAGGCCGGCCGGCGGAGGGCCCAATCAACCGTCCGGTCAC
>DATJGZ010000069.1:0-6579 GCA_035494535.1 Patescibacteria group bacterium
TTGACGATATCGACGACCGTGCGGTTAAGGCCGGGATTTTCCGAGTCGCCGGGGATGGTGCGTATACGGACGGAGGGCACGCCTCGGGTGCGGGTGGCGCTCATGTCCCAGTGAATCTTCGCCGTCTCCGCCATCAGCGCCGGGTCGAGCAACTTCAGATCGTCGTCGGGCGTCTTTTCGAAAAACACCTTCAGAAGGTTTTTGACGTTGGCTTTCGTTCCTGAAGGAAGGCGCTTGAGCGCTTGCGAGATTGTGGAGTTTGTCATGACTCTCCGTGTATTAGCTATGCTTTACGGCAACAGTAAATTATGCTGAAAACGACCCGATAACAAGCGAGCGACCCGAATAAGAGCCATGTGCGGACGTTATGCTATTTTTGCACCGCCGCAGAAGCTGAAGGACCTCTTCGGTACGGAAAATCTGTTGGAATTACCCCCGCGCTATAATGCCGCTCCAGGTCAGGAGCTTCCTGTCATTGTTCATAATCGGGCCGGACTGGCAAGCTGGGGCTTCGGTGACATGATTAATGCCCGCAGCGAGACAGTGTCCGAAAAGCCGCTGTTCAGGGAATCTTGGCACAGGCGGCGACGCTGCCTGATACCGGCCAACGGATTTTACGAGTGGAAGGACAAGCAGCCGTTTTTTATTAACCGGCCGGACCAAAACTGTCTGGCGCTTGCAGGATTGTGGCTGAAAGAAAAAGACGGCGTGAAGTTCGTTATCCTGACCAAGGCGGCCGACGGTGCGATCAAATATCTGCATGAGCGCATGCCGGTCATCCTGCGCCCGGATCAGGCGAACGAATGGTTCTCGGGAGATGAAGTTCGAGCAAGAGAGTTAATCGCTCTGGCAAACGCCAACGATCTCCTCTTCCATCCGGTCGATCGCAGCGTCGGGCGCGTGGCCAACGATGACGAGACCCTTATCCGCGCGGTGTCGTAACTCTATTTCGCGGTCCAGCCGCCATCGATCGAAAGCGCCGTGCCGGTGATGCCCTGCGCCTCGTCGCCGCACAGGAACAGCGTCAGCGCTGCCACATCGTCGATCTGCACGAATTTTTTAGTCGGCTGCGGCTCGAGGATTACTTTTTCGATCACCTCGTTCTCCGGCATATTGTGAGCCTTGGCCTGATCTTTGATCTGGTTGTCGACCAGCGGCGTGTGGACGTAGCCGGGACAAATGGCGTTGACGGTGATGTTGTCGCGCGCGGTCTCGAGCGCGATGGTCTTGGTGAAGCCGACGAGACCATGTTTCGCCGAGACATAGGCGCTCTTGAATGGCGAAGCGACAAGGCCGTGAGCCGAGGCGATATTGACGATGCGTCCCCAGCCGCGCTTGCGCATACCGGTCACGCACAGACGTGTGGCGTGAAAAGCGGAGGTCAGATTGGTGGCGAGGATCGCATCCCATTTCTCTGGCGGGAAATCCTGAATCGGCGCGACGAACTGGATGCCGGCGTTGTTGACCAGTATATCGACGGCGCCCGACCACTTGGCGGCTTTTTCGCACATCGCCTTGACCTGATCGGCCTTTGTGACGTCGGCACCCTCATAGGCGACACGCACCTTGAATTCCTTCTCGATCCCGGCACGAATACCTTCGATCTCCTTGGCGTCGCCGAAGCCGTTGAGCATGATGTCGGCGCCGGCCTGCGCGAGCTTGCGCGCGATGCCGAGCCCGATGCCGCTGGTCGATCCCGTGACAAGCGCCGTTTTTCCCTTGAGCATCTCAAATCCTCCTTCGTTGCCGGATCGAAATTACACCAAGCCCCTGATGGTGGCCAGACTCCCTATCCTTTCAAAATAAAAGGTAGAATTTGAAAAAATATGGAAAGACCTGCTATGGTAACGACCATGACGCAGACACTCAAAGCCGCCTGCATTCAGCTCAACAACGGCCCCAACCGGGACGTCAATACTGCCACTGCCATTGACCTCATCCGGCAGGCGGCGGCGCAGGGTGCCGAGCTTATCTGCACACCCGAATATACCTGCCAGATGGTCGAACCGGGCAAGACCAGCCGCCTCGACGGCGCGCAGACCGAAGAAGAAAACGACCAGCTGAAGCAATACCGCGCGCTGGCGAAGGAATTAAATGTCTGGCTGCTGATCGGCAGCCTCGGCATCAAGATCACAGACGACAAACTCGCGAACCGCAGTTTCCTGATCGACAACGAGGGCAATATCGCAGCCCGCTACGACAAGATTCACCTGTTCGATGCCGACCTATCGGACGGAACATCGTTCCGCGAAAGCAATGTCGTGAAGCCCGGCGACAAGGCGGTCGTCGCCGACACGCCGTGGGGCGGGCTGGGCATGAGCATCTGCTTCGACGTTCGCTTCGCCGACCAGTACAGGAAAATGGCACAGGCCGGCGCTTCGATCCTCGCCGTACCGGCCGCCTATTCGATTCCAAGCGGCAGCACGACGTGGGAGATTTTCCTGCGCACCCGCGCCGCCGAAACGGGATCGTTCGTCATCGCCCCGGCGCAGGCCGGGCTGCACGAAGGCCAGCGCCGGTCGTGGGGACGTTCTATGATTATCGATCCGCTGGGAAAAATTCTTGCCGAAGCCGATGGCCAAAATCCAGGATTTATCACCGCCGAGCTCGACCTGGATGCGGTCACCCGTGCGCGGCAAAGCGTGCCGGCCCTTTACGCGGACAGAGCTTTCACCGTCGAATCGCAAGTTGAAGATCAATCGGCGGCTAAACCGCCCGTAGGTTCGTCAGTCCCGAAGCTCGGCATGTAGTTGCGATTATCGCGGGCAAGCGTCCGGCCCGGAATCCCGGCGCGGCAGTGACATGGGATCGAATATGGATGATTCCAGCTGCCTTTTCATCCTCTGGAGGTCGGGGTCGGATTGATAACCCGGCCCGATCGTCGCTTCATAGATGCCATCGAGAAACTGGGAAATCGTCTCGCGATCGGGAATTCCCCTGCCCGGCAGTGGCAGCGCCATCAGCATCAAATTGCGGCATTTCTGCCCGCTACCCGCGAGCGGCGGCTGGACGTAGTCGATCGGCACTTTCGCAGCACCCATCTTCAGATACATGCTCATCCGCTTGGCCGGATCGATACTGTCCTGCCCCGCCACGATCTTCGTGGGATCGTTGATTTCGAAGAACACGCCCTTGAGCTCGCGGCCATAGGCCTGCGCCATCTCCTTCAGCAACTCCACCCGCGCATCGAGAAGGATCCGCCCGAGCCCCTCGCCACGATATTCCGGCGCCACCGTATTGTACGCCAGCACCCCGACGCCGGATTTTATATGGTAGTCGGCGATGGCCATGCCCTTGAGCGTCCCGTTCTCAAGCCCCTTCGAAAAATCGCCCGCGAGGACGGCAATCGAAGGATCAGGACTCATCGCCTTGCCGCGCATGGCAGCCAGCCATTCGTCGAGGCTCTCGCGCTCGCTGGCAATTTTTATTGCCGGCAGATAAACTTCGTTGTAAGCGCGGGTCAGGAGCGCCACCGACGCCGGGTCGTCGGCGTCGACGACGTGCAGGATATTCCGGTCCAGCACGGCAATCTTGCCGACTTTCGGCACGATGACGGACTGCATCTTCTGGCGTGCGGCGAGCGCATATTGCAGCTTTTCAAACACATTGTCGCCGCAGAGCTGGCCGGAATACCAGGCTCCGGCCATGGTGCTGCTTAGATCCATGCCGGTTTCATCCGGCGGCGCAAAAGCCTCGCCCGCGTAAGTGATACGGCCGTCGCGGATCGGCCCGCTGCGTTTCGCGCCCGGCGAACAGGATGAATACGCGCCGAAATAAAGAGGGTTCGAGGCCCACCCGGTCACCATCGGCGTGCCGAGGATGTGCGATTCATAGCCTTTGAAGGCGTCGACCTTGCCGAAGATATCATCGACGAAAGCGCGGATAGTTTCCGGCGGCTGCTTTTCCAGCGCTTCGGCCTCCTTGCCGCCGATAAGGATATCGACGAACGGCGCATTGTCGGGACGCGAGTGGCAGAAAACCGGCGGCTTGCTGCCCATGACATAGAAATGCGAATTCGGCGGGATATTATTCTTTTCGAAAAATTCCTCGGTCATTGGCACGATGATCTTGGTCATCTTGCCCATGATGATGCTACCGACATAATCGGTAACTTCCTTCGACGGCGCCGGCGTTACTTCGATCAAACCGCGCTGAAGGACGCCGACCGAGACAGTGGAGATAACCTCATTGGCGTCGTAAACATGACCGTCTGCAGCAGTGACCGAAGCGCCATCTGCCGTCTGATGAACGGAAGCGACCGCCTCGCCCGTTTTAATGACAACGCCTTTGGCTCTCAGCTCATCGACCATCTTGCCGATGATCGTTTCCATCCCGGTTTTGACCTGAAGACCGCCGGGGGCTGGGCCGGTTGAATCGCCGTACAGATCGTCGCACGAAACCTGGCTTGGCGATTCAAGCGCGAACCAATTGCGCGTAATGTATTCGGCAAAGTCCCCAGCGCCCGGGTAATCAGTCACACTTACTAGTTCGTCGAGCGTCACGATCTTGTGCGGATCTGATTCTTTCAGTTCCTGGAACTTGGTATAGAGCGCCGCCTCAATGCCCTTGCGATACTCCATGTCGTGGACGCCGTCGACCGCCACAATGGTCCGGTGCTCGAGCGCATCGCTGTTGACCTCCAGTGCGCCGTAGCGGTCGCAGTACCATTTATAGAAGGGATTCTCTGCGCCGTCGTGAAACCAGTGCGCGCCGGAATCGACGAAATGCCCGTTGCTGTGCTGAAGACTTTTCACGCGGCCGCCCGGACGATCGTCGCCTTCGAGAATGGTGATCTCCGGACGCGGCAGGCCCTGCCTGTCGGCATGATCGAGAAGTTTCAGCGCGGTGGTGAGTCCGGTGATTCCGGCACCTATAATCACGACATCAGCGCTGCCCTCTGGCGGGGCGGCTTTCCGACTGAATTCCTGTTGCATGGACATAACCTAGACAACAAAACTTGAAATTATGCAAAGAAAATCACGTTATTATACATAAATATAATATCCATAATTTTGACAACGGGAACGGCTTTACTTAAGATCGGACCGGCTGGGAGGAGCCGCACATATGATCGATCTGTCATCGGTCTTTCACGAGAAAGCTTTCATCAACGGGCAATGGTCCGACGCCGATAGCGGCGCGACATTTGACGTGCGCAATCCGGCGACCGGTGAAGTCATTGGTCACGTTCCCAACATGGGCGCCGCGGAAACTGATCGCGCGATCGAGGCTGCCGAACAGGCGCGCGTTGCTTGGGAGAACAAGACCGGCAAGGAGCGCGCCGCCATTTTGAAGCGCTGGGCGCAATCCATCCGCGATAATCTTGAGCCGCTGGCGCAGTTGCTGACCGCAGAGCAAGGCAAACCGATCGCGCAGGCGCGAGTCGACGTCAGCGTCGGCGCCGACTATGTCGACTGGTTCGCCGAGGAAGCCGTACGCGTGGCGGGCGAGACGCTGGCCGCGCACCGGTCCGATCTCGATGTTTCGGTATTGAAAGAGCCGCGCGGCGTCACCGCCGCAATCGAACCATGGAATTTCCCCGCAGCCATGGTCACGCGTGGCGTAGCGCCAGCACTCGCCGCGGGTTGCCCGGTGGTGCTCAAACCCTCTGAGGACACGCCTTTCACGGCGCTGGCACTGGCAGGACTTGGCGAAAAAGCTGGCATTCCTCCAGGCGTGCTGAATGTCGTCACCGGCGACCGCGACGCTGCATCTACCATCGGCACCGAACTGACAACACACGCGGCGGTGCGTGCTGTCACCTTCACGGGCTCGACCCGCGTCGGCAAGATTCTGATGAGCCAGTGCGTCGACACGCTCAAACATCCGGTCATGGAACTGGGTGGCAACGCGCCCTTCATTGTTTTCGAATCAGCCGATGTCGACAAGGCGGTCAAAGGACTGCTGATGTCCAAGTTCTACAACGCCGGTCAGGCGTGTATCAGCCCGAACCGCATTTACGTCCATGAAAGCCGCTACGATGAGTTCGTACAGAAATTTGCCGAAGGCACGAAGACTCTGAAGCTCGGTCCCGGCATCGATCCCACCAACGATGTCGGTCCCTTGATCAATGAACTGGCGGTGAAAAAGGTGGAGGGACTGGTCAACGACGCGGTCGCCAAAGGCGCAACAATTGCCTCCGGCGGCGCACGGCGCGAAGACGGCTCTCTCTTCTTCCAGCCGACCGTGCTGACCGGAATCACCTCCGATATGGCCATCGCGGCCGAGGAAATCTTCGGTCCCGTTGCCGCCATCCAAAAATTCAAGGACGAGGCGGAGGTCGTATGTAAGGCGAACAACACGCCGGCCGGCCTTGCCGCATATTTCTATACGAACGACATGAATCAGTATTTCCGCGTCCGCGGCGCGCTGAAAGCCGGCATGGTCGGTGTTAACGAACCCTATATCACGGGTCTCGCAGCCCCCTTCCATGGCATTAAGGAGTCCGGCACCGGGACATCGCTCGGACACGGGATCGAGGAATTCCTTGAAACCAAATCTGTGGTCGTCGGCGGCGTGCAAAAGCTAACTTTATAATATGGCAACGCAGCATTCTTAATCCCTTTATTCGGGATCGCC
>DATJGZ010000070.1:0-11222 GCA_035494535.1 Patescibacteria group bacterium
CGTCGTCATCCGCAACGTCGCCGCCGGGTCTCTCTGCACGCGTGTCGGCGTCAAGGAAGGCTCCCACCTGCAGCAGCCCATCGTGGAATACTACTTCCGGAAGCAGGGTACTACCGAGGACGCGCAGGTCAACGAGCACCACATCATCGCCTTCGGCTGGGCCGACCCTTATGAGGTCGAGGAGATGATCCACATGGCGTGGCGCGTCAATGACTACCTCAATGGCCTGTTCGCAGGTATCGGCCTGCGTTTGATCGACTTCCGGCTGGAATTCGGGCGCCTGTGGGGAGAGAACGGCGAGCTTTATCTGTTCCTCGCCGACGAGATCTCTCCCGACAATTGCCGCCTGTGGGACGTCAACACGGGCGAGAAGCTCGACCGCGACCGCTTCAAGGAAGATCTCGGCAATGTCATCGAGGGTTACCAGCAAGTGGCGCAGCGTCTCGGGCTCATCCCCAAGGGCGGAATCATGGAGGGCGACGGCATCAACGAGCAGGTTGCATCTTCGCTCGGCGAGATCGAGAACGAGCTGGCGCGCGAGCGCGGCTTGCGCGTGCTGGCCAAGCCGCCCTTCAAGCCGCGCAAGGTCTGACCCTGCCGACCGTGAAATACATTCACGAACTGCCGTCGGTGCGCGAGGGGCTCGATCATCTTGTTGTGAAGGATCCGTTCTTCAAAAAATCCAAAATCGATATCCAGAATTTTGTCTGGCCCTATATGGGCCCGGGGCTGCCCGGCCTTGTGCGGATCGTCATAGGCCAGCAGGTCTCGACCGCCGCCGCCGCGACGATGTGGGCGCGTTTTCAGGAAAAAGTGCCGCAGGTGACGCCCCAGGCAATCCTGAAGCTCACGCCTGAGGACATGAAGGCGCTCGGGCTCAGCCGTCAGAAAAGCGCGTATATTTCCGGCCTCGCACAGGCGGTCGCTGCGAAGACGTTCGACTTCGACAAGCTGACGCAGCTCGAGGACGACGCAATCAGCGAGGCGATCACGGCGGTTAAGGGCCTCGGGCCGTGGAGCGCGCAGATGTACCTAATGTTCGCGCTCGGCCGGCCTGATGTCTGGCCCGCCGGCGATCTCGGCATTCAGGAAGGGCTGAGAATTTATCTCGGCCGAGACGAGCGCCCCGGCGTCATGGAGACGCTGCTCGAGGGCAAGCGCTTCGCTCCGCACCGCACGGCGGCATCGCTCCTGTTGTGGCACACGAAGGCGGGTTCCAAGAACTGACATCTATTCCGCGGGAAGAATGTTGACGGCGCGCAGGCCCTCGAGCTGGAAGCTTACGCGCTGGTCGACTTTCGGTTCACCCTCTGCCTTCCACTCCGCGCCTTGAAACGTATATGACTCGCCGCTGTCGCCTTTAATGGTGCCCATGCGTATGTCCGCGAAGTAGCGGATGATCGTGCCTTTGAAGGCGGGATCCGGTTGTTTGGGTGTATTGATAGGTGTCATACCAGTGTCTTTACCTGTAGGAAGTGCAGGCGTGGTTTCAGAAAGGAAACTGGCCCCCGCCTTAACCCAATTTTTACGCGTTAATTTTGTGCCCCCAACGTACAGGGCGCTGGCTTAAAAGCGAAAAGCTTTTTTGTTACAATGGGGTATCACAAGTTTCATTTGTGTAACCATATGTATCCATATTTTGAATATCTCTTTATTTATAGGATGTTGTCATGCTGAGAAGAAAACGGGAACGACCCTAGATTTGTAACAGGTCGCGCCTTGAGGACGTCGAATTGATAAGTTCGTCTTTGCACACTACAGTCGGTCACCGATGACCAAAGCTAAACTCACCGCGCATGTAAAAGCGGGCGGCTGCGCCTCCAAGCTCAGCCCCGGCATACTCGCCAAGGCGCTTGCCTGCCTGCCGCGACAGGCGAACGAGAATGTGCTTGTCGGTTTCGACACCGCGGACGATGCCGGGATCTATCGTCTTAACGATGAGCAGGCGCTGGTGCAGACGGTCGATTTCTTCACGCCCGTTGTCGATGATCCTTTCACCTTCGGCGCCATCGCCGCCGCCAATGCCGTCAGCGACGTCTACGCCATGGGCGGAAAACCTCTCACCGCTCTGTCGATCCTCGCATGGCCGGCGGGCGAGAAGGCGGATGTCCTCGAGCAGATTCTGCTGGGCGGGGCCGAAAAGCTGAAGGAAGCCGGCTGCGTCATACTCGGCGGCCACAGCGTCAACGACCCCGAGATCAAGTTCGGCTATGCCGTCACCGGCGTCGTCCATCCCGGCAAATACAAGCCAAACGCGGGCGCGCGGCCGGGCGATGTCATTCTGCTAACCAAAAAAATAGGCACCGGCGTGATCTCGACGGCGCTCAAACGCGGCATCGCGCAAGACGAGCATGTGAAAGCGGCGATCGATTCCATGCTTACGCTCAATCGCGCGGCCGCCGAGGCGATGGCGGAATTCGACGTGCACGGCGTGACCGACGTCACCGGCTTCGGCCTGCTCGGGCATGCGCGCGAAGTCGCGATGGCCAGCAAGGTCACGCTGGTGATCGAGGCGCAGAAGGTGCGATTCCTCGATGGCGCGGTCGAGTATGCCCGCACGGGCGCATTGCCCGGCGGCCTGAAGAACAACCGCGAGTTCGTTGCCTCATGCGTCGAGGGAAGTTCCGCGCTCGATGACCTGCTCTATGACCCCCAGACATCGGGCGGGCTATTGATCACACTGCCCGAGGCGGATGCCGAAAGGCTGATGAGGAAATTTCCGGGCGCTTATCGCATTGGCCAGATCGAAGAGCGCGGCGTCAAGCCACTGCGTATTCAATAATATCCATGGCGGAAGTTAAAGTAGACGCGCTATTCCGTGAAAAATTCGACGCCATCATCGATGTGCGCTCGCCCGCCGAATTTGCCGACGATCATATTCCCGGTGCGATAAACTGCCCGGTCCTGAGCGACGCTGAACGGGCGGAAATTGGCACCATCTACAAACAGGTCTCGCCATTCGAAGCCCGCAAGAAAGGCGCGGCGGTAATCGCCCGCAACATCGCTCTCCATGTCGAAACCGCATTCATCACCCATCACAAAAACTGGCGGCCGCTGATTTATTGCTGGCGCGGCGGCCAGCGCTCGGCGTCCTTGCAGACGGTGCTGCGGGAAATAGGCTGGCGCGCCGTGCGGCTCGAGGGCGGCTACAAAGCTTATCGTAATGACGTGCTGGAGCGGCTCAAGGTTCTGCCGGAAAAATTCCGTTACATCGTAGTCAACGGCTCGACCGGCAGCGGGAAGACCAGAATTCTGCAGGCGCTGGCGGAGCAGGGCGCGCAGGTCCTCGACCTCGAGGAGATGGCCAACCATAAGGGATCCGTTCTCGGCCTCAACCCGGACCAGCCGCGCCAAAGCCAGAAGGCCTTCGACACGGCGCTGGCCGACCACCTGTCGCGTTTCGATCCGCGCCGGTCCGTGTTCGTCGAGGCCGAAGGCCGGCGTATTGGCATTATCCACCTACCTCCGTCTCTGTTCGACACCATGACGGTGGGTACGACCATTTTCATTCAGCCATCGCTCGAAGCCCGGGTTGAATTCCTGCTCGACGATTACGCGTGGCTGAAGGAAAAACCGGAAATGCTGCGGGAATATCTATCCCGCCTCAAGATAGTACGCGGCAAGGAGACGATCGAACGATGGAACGGCCTGATCGATGCGGGGCAGTGGCCCGCGCTAATCGAGGACCTGCTGGTCACGCACTACGATCCGCTCTATCGGAAATCCGCCGGCAACGCGGTTGGTGCAGCGTTCACGGCCTTGAAACTCGATCAGGAAACGTTCAAGAACCTGGCGCAAGATATCCGCGCTCGATTCGACAAAATTCAGAAATGAGGTTGCGGCGCGGAAGGTGACGCACGTTGGACAACCAACGTTTGGGGCGTCGGATGCGCGTCCTCGTAATCCCACTCGCCCTCCAGCACGCGCTGGACATAGTTACGGGTTTCAGCGAAGGGAATCGCCTCAATCCAGTCGATCAGGTCGACATTCGCATTGCGCGGGTCGCCATTGAGCGCAATCCAGCGCCCGACATTGGTAGGACCGGCGTTGTAGGCGGCGATGGCGAGCGCTGCCGCCGCGGTCTTGTTCTCTGCCGTTTCAAATCCATACTGGTCGAGCAGCTGCTCGAGGAAGGCCGATCCCAGTTTACGGTTGTAGGGTCCGTCGTTCAGGCGCGCCGGACTGTAGGGCACTCCGGCCTTCCGCGCCATCTGCTTTGCCGTTGCCGGCATCAGTTGCATCTGCCCGCGTGCGCCGGCCGGGCTTACCGCGTTTTCGTCGAATACGCTTTCCTGCCGGATGATCGAAAGCGCAAGCGCGCGGTTGCGGCGCAGTTCGGTGTAATTCTCCATCGCCGGATATAAATGAGCGGGCACTATGTAGCCTGCGACCAGTGCGTTCTTGGCAATCTGCACCGCCTTCGGCTCGTAACCAAGATTGGCGGCGAGGTCTGCGAGCATTATAAATTCCCCACCACTGCCGGCGTGCAAGGCGGCCGCATCGATGAACATCCGCGCTTCGCTGTCCATGTCGAGATTCGCGAGCAAGCGTGCGGCGCGCACGACGTCGCGCGCCTCGAATTCCGAGCGCTGATGCGCGCCCGCGGCATCGCCGTCGCGGAGCGCCGGGCGGTCGGCGGGCGCCAGCTTTTCCCGCGCAAGGCGGCCGTAGAAAGTTGTCTGGTGGAAGGCGGCGGCCTGATAAGACTCACGGGCGGTGTCCTGAAGCCCCAGAACCTCAGCGGCGCGTCCCGACCAGTAGGCACCGCGCGAGCGGCTTAAGGGCGTTTCCGCATGCTGGAACAGCGATTGGAAATGACGCAGGGCGTCTTGTGGCCGGTCAAGGAAGCGCAGCGCCAGCCAGCCGGACTGGAACTCCGCATCGGCATAGTTGGCGCCGCCGGTCAGCCCGTGCGCCGAGACGACGTCGTAGGCGCGGGCGTATTCCTTGTCGTTAATCAGCTGTCTCGCGATGATGTCGCTCTGCTTCCACCAGTCGTCGCCGTTGTAGAGCGCGTCGCCCTGCGGCATGCGGTTCAGAATCTCGACCGCGCCGTCGATATCGCCGCCGCGCTGGCGCGCCCGCAGCCGGTCGTAAAGCAGTCCGGCATCGTTCTGCAGCGCTTGCGGCACGCGGGCGAGGGCGGCATCGGCGCCCGCGCGATGCCCGGCAATGAGGGTGCGCGCCTCGGCCAGCTGCGGATAACCGCCGCCAATCCGCGCGGCCAGCGGTCGGGCGTTGGTGTACTGCCCCTTCGCCATCAGATTGTTGAAGCGTTTGATGTTCGTGTCACGGTCGATGAAGTGGCCGAAGCGGGAGAGGAGTTGCGCTTGCTGTCCCGCATCGATCGTCGCGCGCGGCCACCAGATGGCAAACGCGGCTTTGGCCTCATCCGAAAGTCCGGCACGCTGCAAACTGTCGGCATAGCGCATCATGCCGTCTGCGGTCTGGACCCGATGCGCGCGGAACCAGTCGAGCACTTCTGTGTCAGCCAGGTTCGCGGGCATGGATTTCTCGGCCGCTTCCCAGAGCTTTTCGCGCGCCGGCCAGTCCGGATTTTCCTGCAGGAAGCCGCGGATTTCGGCGAAAGGAACAGATCGTGCGTTATCCCGGATGGCCAGCCACTCATTGATCTTGGCCGCCAGAGGATCGTGCATCGCCGCCAGCGCCTGCGGTCCGCGCACACGCGGCTTGGCGGGCGTTGCGGGCTTGTGTGCGGGTACGGTCGTGTGCCGCGGCTTAGGGTGCGTGCTTTGATGCGGTGTCGTCTTTGGTTTGTGATGCGCCTCCTGCGCCTGCGTCGAGGCGGCGGCGCCCATAAAGGCGAGCAGCAAAGCGGCGGCGAGGCCCCGTTTCATCGGCGCCCTCTTTTACGGCGGTTCCTGTGCATCCATCGGGTATAGACTGCGCGTTTTTCATAGTCAAACTTTATCTTGGTTTTTCTTGCGTCCCGGTTGGGAAAAAGACGCGGGGACCGGTTGTCTGGAAAACTACGCGTGTTTCAGGCATAATGAAAACAAGGGTCGCGCCCGCGACCCGCATTTTCAAACGCTCATATACGCATTCCATTCTCCTCGATTCCGTTTCCGGCCTAGGCTTTGCAACAACCGCCATCGATGCACGGACAGCCGACCGAACTCTCAGCCGCTGAAAAAATCGTCCTCGACCTGTACGGCGAGGACGCACAGGAAGGCGACTGCCTGTGGGGCGGCAACATGATGGCCGGCTTCGGCCGCGCCCGCACGGCCGGGATTTCGCTGGATGAATACAATTTCGCCGGGGACACGCTGGTCCGCGACGGCTATATCGAGCCGCTCGCAGGCAACAGCTACCGGCTGACACACAAGGGATTGACCGCCAAGACTTCGGGCAGGAAGGGTGTTTCGCTGCCCGCCTGAAGAACGCACGATGACAACATAAAGGCCAGAAGGAGGCACTATCTGGAAACCGACGCGGCCTCGCATTTCAAAGCCCTGTATTCCGCCCTGCTGGGCCGGGACAACTGGCTACTTGTTGAAATCGCGCGGACCGTGGAAGAGGTTTTGCCCTCCGGACGCATTCATAAAAAGACCGTTCCCGCGCGCGTCACGGTCCGCAAACGCGATGGCCGCGCCCTCATCGACGTTCGTACCGACAGTCCCGTGGAAATCCCGTATTGCACCTTCGCGGCCCTTGTCGCCGACAAGCTGGTCAGTTTCGCCGGCCGGTACGACACGCGCGGCGACGTTTATCGGCCGTCGCCATGATGCTCAGGCGGCGGGGTGGAAATTATAACGGGCCGCCGGGGGCGGGCAGGCGGTTGGCTTCGGGTGCGGCGTTGTCATTGGCCGGATAGACAGGATCGTAAATTTGCTTCGCGACGAAGGCCGGGATGTCGATCGGGCGCGGAATGCCCGACAGGCCCTGAGTGCATGCGGTGTCGATCACCGCTTCGGCAATGCGGGCCGAAACGCTCAGGATATTTTCAAGCGGCGGATAGAGCGTGCCGTGCGCGAGATCGTCGTCGGTCACCATGTTCGCGACGGCCTTGGCGGCGGCGAGGAACATTTCTTCGGTGATGCGCGAAGCGTTGCAGGCGACGGCGCCGAGGCCGATGCCGGGGAAGATATAAGCGTTGTTGCCCTGTCCGGGCGCCAGCGTCCGGCCCTCGTATTCCACCGGATCGAACGGGCTGCCGCTGATGAACAGGGCCCGGCCTTTGCTCCACTCATAGGCCTGCTTGGCCGTGCATTCGGCGCGCGAGGTCGGATTGGAGAGGCCCAAAATCAACGGATGTTCGTTATTCGCGGTCATCGCCTCGACCACTTCCTGCGTGAAAGTGCCGGGCGAGCCGGTCGCGCCGATCAGGATCGTCGGCTTTATATCTTTGATGGCATCGAGGAACGCCATCGGCGCATGCTCGTGCGCATAGGGCTGCTTGATCGCCTCGATCTTCTCGCGCCCTGAGGTCACAAGCCCGGACTGATCCACGAGCCAAATTTTGTCGCGCGCCTGCTGCTCGGTCAGGCCCTTTTCCTGCAGCGCCTTCACGAGAAGATTGGCGATCCCGGTCGCGGCGGCGCCGGCGCCCAAAAACATGATGCGCTGGTCCTCGAGCGCCTGTCCCGTCACGCGGCCGGAGGCGTAGATGCCCGCGAGCGCCACGGCCGCCGTGCCTTGTATGTCGTCATTGAAGGAGCAGGTGCGGTTGCGATATTTGTCGAGCAGAGCATAGGCGTTGTCGGTCGCGAAGTCCTCGAACTGAATGACGGCCTTGGGGAACTTGTCGCGCACGGCCTGCACGAATTCCTCCATCAGCGCAAAATACTCATCGCCCGTCACGCGCTTGCGCGGATAGCCAAGATACAGCGGGTCGTTGCGGATCTCGTCGTTGTTGGTGCCGACGTCGAACATGACGGGCAGGGTCTGGCGCGGATCGACCCCGCCGCAGGCCGAATAAAGCGCCAGCTTGCCGATCGGAATACCCATGCCGTTGGCGCCGAGGTCGCCAAGGCCCAATATGCGCTGCCCGTCGGTGATGACGATCACACGCACGTCGTCCTCCGGCCAGTTGTCGAGCATTTCGCGGATGCGGCCCTTGTCGTCGGGCGTCACGTACATGCCCTTGGGCGCCTGGAACAGGTGTGAGAACTCCTGGCACGCTTGCCCGACCGTCGGCGTGTAGATGAGGGGCATGATCTCGCGGATGTGGTGGCGCGCGGTGTAGTAGAACAGCCGCTCGTTCCGATCGAGCAGCGACATCAGATAGATGTACTTCTCGATGTCCGAGGTCTTGCGGCGCAGATTCTGCATCACGCGGTCGCTTTGCTGTTCCTGCGTGCTGACCTTGTGGGGCAGGAGGCCGCGCAGGCCGAGCGCGTCGCGCTCCGGGCCCGTGAAGGCGGTCGATTTATTGTGGCTGGCATCGTGCAGGACGGCGCGGCCGTGCGGGGCGGATTCGGCGGGCGGGAACAGCCGGTCGAGTTCGTCGTAAATGACTGACGCTATTTTGTTAAAAAGCCTTCTCACGCCCCCGGTCCTGTCCTGCGGTTAGCGCGATCAGGGCACAAAACCCTTCCGGCGGCAAGAAATTTAATACGACAAATTCATGGTCCCGCATCCAAATAACTTTGACATAATTATCGCCATTGATGTAGAAAGGTATTTTAGAACAAGCCTGCACAGGGGGACGATGGGCAGCAACGAGGAAAACGAGGCGCCGGCCTCGGCGGCCAAGCCGGGCGATGCCGGTTCGGGCAGCGCCGTGAAGGATGCGGCCACGCCCGCCAAGGCGCGCGGCCTCGCGCATGTGCCGCCGCCGGACATCAACCCGCCCAAGACCCTGAGCCAGAAATTCGCCGACGCCGTCACGAAAATGGTCGGCTCGCCCAAGTTCGTGGTGGCCCAGACCGTGACGCTCGCGGCGTGGCTGCTCGGCAACACGCTGGGCATCGTCCAGCACTGGGACCCGCAGCCGTTCATCCTGCTCAACCTGATGCTCTCGTTCCAGGCGGCCTATACCGGCCCGTTCGTGATGATCAGCCAGAACCGCGAGGCCGAACTCGACCGGCTGAAGGAGGCGTACGACCACAACGTCAACCGCGAGGCTCAGAAGAGCGTCGAGCAATTGCACCGCAAGGTCAACATGCAGCTGGCGTCGCTCTCGCCGATGGTCAAGCTGCTGACGCACGAGCAGGTCAAGGCGCTCGGCATTCCCGACGACATCCTGATGCTCATCCTCGACGGCCCGAAGGAGGACGAGGACGCCGCGGCGAAACTGCTCGCCGAGGACGACCCGCACCCGGAGCCCAAGAAGCTGACGATCAGCGACAAATTCTCCGCCGCCGTCGCGAACGGCGTCGGTTCGCTCAAGTTCATCGGGCTGCAGAGTGCCGCCATCGCCGCATGGCTTGGACTGAATACGTTTGCGCTGGTTACGCACTGGGATCCGTATCCCTACATTCTGCTCAACCTCATGCTCTCGTTCCAGGCGGCCTACACCGGCCCGTTCGTGCTTATGAACCAGAACCGGCAGAACGATCAGGACCGTGTAGCGACGGAGAACGACCAGCAGGTCAATCGCGACGCCAAGGCGCGCCTCGACGACCTCAACCGCAAGTTCGACGCGCTCGGGGCCCTCATGATGCCGGTGATGGCGGCGCTCACGCCTGAACAGCATGAAAGACTGGCGAAGATGATGATCGCGAAAATCCCGGCGCCCGAAGCGCCGCCCGATAATTCGTCCGAGGGCGGGATTCCCGAACCCGGCGAAGGCCATCCGGCCATCACCGACCCGACGCGCCTGTTGCCGGCGCTCGGCGCCACCAGCCTCGCGCCGGCGCCGGTCTGATCTTTCCGCGAATTTACTGGACGTTTGGGCCGGCCCCGATTTTGCTCAGGAACGCCTGCGGCGTCATGCCGCATGCGACGGTCTGGCAGGCTTCCTTCTCGACCGCGACGGCTTCGGCGCGCAGCATCGCGTTCTCGGTATAGCCTTCGGCGACCCGGTACGCTTCCTTGAGGCGGAATTCGGGCTCGAGGCCGCGCACGACCTGTCCCCATTTCTGCGCCACGATCCCGGCGGCGGCGCCATTCTCGGCGGCGGAGTCGGCGGCATGCACGGCGGCGAGCGCCGTTTCCGGCGGCAGGCGGTCGGCCAGCGTCACGAGAAGCTGCGGCAGGTATTCGCGCCGCAGGACCTCGCGCAGGACGTTGTATTCGTTATAGCTCCCTCCCGGGCGCTGGGATACGCGCTGCGCATCGCGCCAGGCATCCTCAACCGGGCGACTCAACTGGATGTCGACCCAGGTCTTCAATATCGCGTGCTCGACCGCGCCGATCTTCTGCCGGTAGCTGTCGTTGCGGTCGTACAGGCGCTCCATGATTGCGTCCGCGAGATCATCAGGCTCGGCGCGGGCGACGATCTCGGCCCACTTGGCGGCGAGCGCGGCGTCATCCATTCCGGTTTTGGCCGACGGGCGGCCATACCACGCAATCATCTCCACGCTGCGCCCGAGCGGCAGCTTGTCGAGCGCGGCAAGGTCGGTCTGCACCGCCTTGGTCCATTCGACGCCGCCCTTCGGCGCGTGCTCGAGCAACCCGTGCGCGGCGCGGCGCTGTTCCTCGGGGTCGGCTGCCTGCGGCGCCAGGACGTTGACGGCGCGCACCGCCGCCTGCCGCAGCGTGCTCAGGCCGCTGTTATTCTTGACGTAGTGATTCTCAAGCATCTCGCGCGCGGCCTTGAGCCCCTTGTCCACGGGCAGGTCCTTGGTCACGGCGGTTTCCCAGTCGGAAATGGCCTTGGTCCACAATGTCCGGTCATAGGTCCCGCGCAGCGCCACGATGCCGTAGGCTCTCGTTTTCTGCTCGGCGGTCATGCCCTCCTTCGCCGCCAGCGCCAGCAGCGCCGGCACCAGCTTGGGCGCGCTTTGGTAGTCGTTGCCGAGGTCGCCGGCAATCGTGTTGAATGCCTCGTCCTGCGGCATGGCGTTCGTGCGGGCGATGATTTTTTCCGCGACCGCGTCGCGCAGGCTCTCGATATAGATCGCGACTGTGCCCAGCTTGGCCATCGCGTCCTTGACCGGCAGCGAATCGGAAAGTGCCACAAGCTTTTCAAGCACCGGCTTCTGGACGGCCTTGGAAGTGCCGTAGTTCGAGACGTCGCTCATCCAGTCGGCGGCCACCACCGGGTCGATCGCCGCGATGACATCGAGCGCGCCGAGCACGACGGTGCGCGTCTCGGC